>JAAYGT010000101.1 GCA_012727555.1 Alcaligenaceae bacterium
CCGCATTTGAATGAGCAGTTGTGGCAGAATGTAGCAGAGCTTCCGGAGGAAAAGACAATGAGTTACATGACGTCATTTGAAAAGATTGCAGCCGCCAAGGGTCTTGAACAAGGTCTTGAACAAGGTCGTCAGCAAAGCAAAGCGGAAGATCTGCAGCATTTGCTGCAGAAACGTTTTGGTCAAGTGCCAGCCGACCTGCAGGAAAAGATCCTCACCGCACCCATCGATCAGCTTTCCCTTTGGTTTGATCGGGCCATCGATGTCCCGTCACTGGCGGCGGTTTTTCAACCCACACAGCATTGACCACCCGCTTGAACCTGGGTGGTTTTTAGCATCCGCTTGAACATCAGCCCCCTTGGTAATGGGCGCCTTCAATCCTCGTTCCAATCCGGCGTGTCGCCTTCAGGCGCAAGCCGCCCTTAACACCTGTTCAATCGCCTGGCTGGTTTCCAGAATGGTGCGATCATCACCCGCCGGACCCGCCACCATCAGGCCCACCGGCGCGCTGCCCGGTGCATGGCAGGGCAACGACACCGCGCAGCCGTTCAGGAAGTTGATCAGGGTGGTGTTGCGCAGTATGAGCCCATTGGCGGCGTAGTAAGCGTCGTCGCTCGCTTCAAGATCCGCGATACGCGGGGGCACCACCGGAATCGTGGGCATCAGCAGGGCATCGAAGCCGCGCAGTCGCTGCTCGATGGAAGCGATCCAGCGTGCGCGGGTGTTCAACAATTCGATGTAATCGGCGCAATCAATATCACGCCCGCGCAGAATGCGCGAGACTACGCGGGGGTCGTATTCTGTGGCGTGGTCGGCCAGCAGGGAGCGGTGCCAGGCCCAGGCTTCTGCACACACGAGTCCGCCTTTGCGATTGATGTGTGCCAGTTCAGTGAATTCAGGTATGTTGATGAAGGTGACGATGGCGCCCTGACTGCGCAAGGTGTCCAGCGTGCGTTCGAAGGTGTTGCGTACGGTGTCATCCGCACCATCGAGCACCAGTGCATCGGGTACGGCCAGGCGCAGGCTGGCGGCGGGGGGCGCCGACAGCGGGGCAATACCGCCGGAAGGCGCAGGCGCCCCCGACAGAATGGCGTCCAGCGTGGCGCAGCACTGCACTGATGCGGCCAGCGGGCCAATCGAATCTAGCGAAAACGACAGTGGCAATGCGCCCGTCGTGTTCACCCTTGAGGCCGTGGGTTTGAAGCCGGTCAGGCCGCAGATGGCCGATGGAATGCGTACCGACCCACCCGTATCGGTGCCAATGGCAGCGGCCGCCATCTGATCAGCGACCGAGACACCGGCCCCGGAGGATGATCCTCCGGGTATGCGTCGGTTGGTGCGATCCCAGGGGCTGGACGGGGTGCCGTAGTGCGGATTCAACCCCAGCCCGGAAAAGGCAAATTCTGTCATGTTGGTTTTGCCCACAATGACGGCACCCGCCTGCAGCAAGCGCTGCACAATCACGGCATGGTTTTGCGCAGGGGGCGCTGCATTCAGCACCACCGAACCGGCGCGGGTGGGTTCACCGGCAATGTCGAACAGGTCTTTGACTGAAATGGGCAGCCCTTCAACGGGCGAACGTGCCCAACCGGCTGCACGCAGGGTGTCGCTGGCCTGTGCGGCTGCCAGTGCCTGGTCATGGTACACACGGGTGAATGCCCGGGCACCTTCACCGGCAGGGTCATCGATGCGGGCCAGGGCGGCCTGGGTCAGTGCAACGGATGTCGTTTCGCCCTGCTCAAGGGCACGTTGCAATTCGGCAAGGGTGGGCAGTGAGGTCATGGTGTAATGGTGTGCTCAGTTTCAGTGCTGTTCAGTGACGGTCAGGTCAGTTCAGTTCAGGTAGGGGCAGGTCACTTTAGTTACGGTCAGGTCAGGCAGGTTGGGAGAAGGGGTGGGGGCAGTGTAGCGAATCGAATGACACTGGGCCAGTGTCGAATCTCTTGCCTGTACATTCACCTTCCACCTTCCTGAACAGGCACCAGCGATGGATAGGCGCCATCCTGCAGTACATGGTGCTGCATCAGCACCTGCAGTTGCGCGGTGCGTTGCAGTTTTCCCTGCGCGTTGCGAATCAACCGGTCCACCTGTACGGTGGCGCGTGGCCACAAGGGTTTGGCGTGGCCGGCGTAGGCTTGTTGAACAGCGGTCGGGCTCAGCGTGCCCACGCTTGCTTTCGAAGCCTCCAAAGCATCCGAAGCCTCCGAAGCCTCCGAAGCCTCCGAAGCCGCCCAGGCAAGCACCACGACGGCTCCCCAATGAGCCGACGGCCAGGCCAGGGCGCAGCAGTCCAGGTGCGGCCAGGCTGCCCGCGCAATGGCCTCGACTGCATCCAGTTGCACCAGATAACCGCCGGTCTTGATGGCGTCACCTTTGCGGCCCAGCAGCCACAGCCTGCCTGCGTCGTCCAGGTAGCCGCGGTCTGACGTGTCGTGCCAGCCTTCGGGCCAGGGGCGCAGCCTGCCGTGTTCCCACAGGCCTTGCGACATGTGGTCGGCCCGCAGCCAGACCGTGCCGGGCACGCCGGTGGGCAGTGGCGCGGCGGGCTCTGCGGCGGCGTCGTCAACCACGCGCAGTTCCACGCCGGGCGCCGGATAACCGACGCAGCTTGCCTGCGCGTCGGGGTGGGCCAGAAACGCGGCATCGGTTGTTTCAGGCTGCGAATAACAGATCGGGTTGATGCATTCCGACTTGCCGTAGGTGATCCGTACCACAGGCCCGAAAACAGCCCGTGTACAACGGTACAGATCAGCGTCCAGACGCTGCGTGCCGCAAAACAGCACCCGGACGCGGCAGACCTGGTCCGGGTGACGGGCTTCGAGCAGTTTGTACAGTACAGTGGGTGGGGCGAACAGGGCACCCAGTCCGTTTTCCAGTGCGCGCAGCACGTAGCCGGTCTCCAGCCCCGGGCGCAGGTTCACACAGCCCCCGGCGCTCCACCAGGCCCAGGCCAGTAGCGAGGCACCATGGCTGAAGGGGGTTAGCAGCAGCATGTGTTCCCCGGGGGCGGGTTGAACGGGAAGCAGTTCGCATTGCAGACGGTGTGCAAGGTGCCGGGCCTGCTGGGTGTAGACACTGATCTTGGGCAAGCCCGTGGTGCCCGACGAGGGCAGGGCCCGACCGGGCAAGCGGGCAATGTTGTCCATTGCAAACAAGGGTGTTTCAGGGGTGTTTCTTGCCTGCATCAGGGCGGCGTGCAGGCCGTGTTCAAACCCGGCCAGTTGGCCCGGGTGAATGCGTTGCTTTGCGTACCGGGCATGAGCATGGGCAAGCCCGTGGCTGTGGCCCGCTTCGGGGCGATCCGTGATCAGCCAGTGGGTGCCGGCCTGCTCACCGATCCAGTCCAGTTCGGCGTCGGTGGCGCTGTGTGCCACCGGCAGGTCGCAGGTTCCCAGCATCGCCAGGGCGATCTGCACCAGCGGTGCCCAGGCCGTGTTCGGTAAACACACGCGCACCGGCATGCCCGCCTGCAGGCCTTGCCGTTGCAGTTGGGCGGCCAGGTGGGCCGACAGCGTGAACAGGTCGCTGAAACTCAGCGGGGTGTCCAGGCCCTCGGCCACAAGCGCGGGTTGGTCGGCATGGCGCTGTGCCAGCGCCTGAAAGGTGGTGAACCAGTGATCAGACTGCATAGCGTGCCAATAAAGATTCGTGAGTGAAGCTGCTGCGCATGCGACGGCTCAGGTCCTGTGTGATACGGCGCAGAATGTCGGCCAGCATGTCCTGGCGCTGTTCGATGCGCGGTGTCAGTGACGTGATGCTCAGGGCGCAAATGCCGTTGCCATAGTGATCGACAACCGGCATCGAGAGCGTGCGTACAGGCAGGTCGGGCGCGTCTTTGATGGCAAAACCACGTTTGCGGGCCTGTTGCACCGTGCGCAGCAAGTCGGCCGTGGGGGGCTCTCCCCGGGCTTTCAGGCGTTCCGCATTGTGATCCAGCAGAGTCCGCAAGGTGTCGTCAGGCAGCAGACTCAGCAGGGCGATGCTGCCTGCTCCGCACCCCAGCGGGCGGCGCTGGCCTACGCCCAGCACCAGTGTCTTGATCGGGAAATGGCCTTCATGTCGGTCAAGGCACACGGAATCGTAACCGCTGCGCCCGATCAGGAAGGCACAGTCACCACTGAGGCGGGCCAGTTCAGCCAGCGATTCGGCGCACCACTGGCGCGCCGGAATGGACGGTTGGGCGGCCAGGCCCAGTTCATACAGCAACGGGCCCAGGTGGTAGCTGCGGCTGGCCGGGTCCTGCACCAGCATGGACTCTTCCACCAGACGCCGCAGGATGCGATGCGTGGTGGGTTTTTCAAGACCGGCTTGCAGGGCGATTTCTCCCAGCCCGAAGCCGGCACCTTCCGCCGACGCGATGACCCGCAGAATGCTTGCGGCCCGGCCAATGCTTTGTGTGCCTGCTGTTTCGCTGTTTTTCATGAGTTCATATTGTGGATTATTAGTCTGTATTAGTTCACTATGAGGAATTATAGTGGGAACCTCATTCGAACAGTCATGAACAAAATGTTCATACACAGGAGACAGTCATGAACTTCAAAAACGGGTTGCGTTCTTTATGTGCCGTTGCGGTACTTGGTGTGGCCGCCGTCGCCCAGGCAGCCGATTACCCCCAGGGTCCCGTCAGCATGGTCATCAGCTTCCCGCCAGGCAACTCGGCCGACATGGTCGGGCGCACACTGGCACAGCACCTGGAAACCAGCCTTAAAACACCGGTCGTGGTGGAAAACAAAGGTGGTGCAGGGGGTGTCATCGGCATGGACTACGTGGTGCGGGCCAAACCCGATGGCCAGACCATCGCTGTTACGTCGCTGTCGCCGGTCAGTGTCATTCCGGCGGTCAAGAAGCTGCCTTACGATCCCGCGACACAACTGGTGCCGCTGTCGCTGCTGGCCCAGGGCCCCATGGTGATCGTGGTGCCCAAGAACTCGCCCTTCAACACACTGCAGGAACTGATTGACTACGCCAAGGCTAATCCTGGCAAGCTGAACTACGGTTCATTGGGGCCGGGCACCATCAGCCAGATGACCACGGAATTGTTTGCCGCGGCGGCCGGTATCGATCTGACCGAAATTCCCTACAAGGGCAGCGCCCAGGCACTGACCGACATGATCGGCGGTCAGATCGATCTGCTGTTCGACGGCAATGCCTCGGCCATGCGCCAGATCGAAGCCGGTACCGTCAAAGGGCTGGCCGTCACCATCCCCAAACGTTCGCCGTTCATGCCCGACACCCCGGCCATTTCGGAAACGCCCATCGCGGGTCTGCAAGACTTTTCATCCCAGGGCTGGATGGGGGCCTTTGCGCCGGCCGGCACACCGCCTGACGTCGTTGCCCGTCTGCACAAGGAAATCCAGAACGCCCTGCAGACCAAAGAAGTGATCGATCGCTATGCCGCTTCGGGCCTGCTGGCCGTTGGTTCGGAAACGCCCCAGGCCTTTGCCGAATTCGTCGAGCGTGACCGCAACCGCTGGCAGGGCGCCGCCAAAATGCTGGGCCTGAGCCCCTCGAATTGATTTTTTTCCCAGGAGCGATTGCCGTGAAAACCTATGAAACCCTGCTGGTTGATGAACCACACCCGGGTGTGCTGCTGGTTACCCTGAACCGGCCTGAATTTTCCAATGCCTTCAATACGCAAACAGGCCGTGATCTGTTCGATGTTTTTCATCCGCTGGAACTTGAACACAGAAAATACCGGTGCGTGGTCATTACCGGGGCGGGCCAGAAGGCCTTCTGCGCCGGGGGCGATCTGAAAGAACGCAACACGCTGACTGAAGAGCAGTGGGTTTTGCAGCATGAACTCTTTGAACGTACCTTCCGGCATGTGCTTAATTGTCCGCTGCCGGTGCTGGCCGCGGTCAATGGGGCGGCTTTTGGTGGCGGGCTTGAACTCATGCTCCAGTGCGATTTTGCGTTTGCGTCACGTACCGCCCGCTTCGCCCTGACCGAAGTGTCGCTGGGCATCATGCCCGGGGGTGGGGGAACACAGACTCTGGCGCGCGCGGTCGGCGAGCGCCGTGCCAAAGAACTGATCCTGACCGCCACGCCGTTCAGTGCCGAAGAGGCTCTGGCCTGGGGGGTGGTGAATCGCCTGTTCGAGCCCGATGAGGTGCTGGACAAAACGCTGGAAGCGGCACAGCGCATTGCATCGAATGCGCCCATTTCCGTGCGCCAGGCCAAGCATTCCATTCACTACGGGCTGCAAATGGATCTTACGTCCGGCATGTTGTTCGAACTGGAAGCCTACCAGCGCATGGTCCAGACCGAAGACCGTCAGGAAGGTGTACGTGCCTTCAACGAAAAACGTAAACCGGTTTTCAAGGGCAGGTAACATGGCAACCCAACGCACCCTGCCGCTGGCCGGCTACACCGTGTTCGAAATTGGCCAGAATGTGGCGGCGCCGTTTGCCGCGCAAATTCTGGCCGACCTGGGCGCCCGCGTCATCAAAGTTGAAAAGCCCTCCGGCGACGATGCCCGCCACTGGGGGCCGCCCGACTGGGAAGGCGCATCCGCCATGTTCCAGACGCTGAACCGCAACAAGGCGTCCCAGGTCTGCAACTTCCGTGATCCCGAGCAGGTGGATCAGCTGCGCGAGCAGTTCATCCGCGAAGCCGATGTCATCATCCAGAACTTCCGTCCGGGCGTGCTGGAAGGCCTGGGGCTGGACGCCGACACCCTGCGTGCCCGCAAGCCGGAACTGGTGTATTGCGACATGGGGGCGTTCGGTCGCGGCGGGCCGCTGTCGGATCTGCCCGGTTACGACCCGCTCATGCAGGCCTACGGCGGGCTCATGAGCGTCACAGGTGAACCCGGCCAGGCCCCGGTGCGCACCGGCTACTCGGTGGTCGATTGCGGTACCGGCATGTGGGCGGCCATCGGCATTATGTCGGCTTTACTTAAAAGAAAAGACACGGGCGAAGGCGGGCGTGTCGAGGTTTCCTTGTTCGAAACGGCCCTGGGCTGGATGCAGATTGCCAATGCCCAGCATTTGTCCAGTGGCCAGGTGCCCGGGCGTTTCGGGTCGGGGGCGGCCACCATCGTGCCGTATCGGGCCTTTGAAACGTCAGACGGTTATCTGGTGATTGCCGCCGGCAACGATGGCCTGTTCCGCAAACTGTGTACGGCCCTGGGCCACCCGGAATGGGCGCAGGATGCCCGTTTTCTGGGCAACCCGCAGCGGGTGCTCAACCGTGACGCCATCGATCAGAACATACAGCAGGTGGTGGCAACCCAAACCCGTGCCTACTGGATGCAACTGTTCCGCGAGGCCGGCATTCCCTGCGCCCCCGTGCAGGACACCAACGAGGCCTTTCATTGCGAACAGGCCCAGGCGCTCGGCGTGGTTCAGCCCGTGCCCGGCAGTGCCATGCAGTTCATGGGCCTGCCCGTGCGTTTTGATGGCGAACGTCCGCCCATCCGCTGCGCTCCGCCAGCGCTGCCCGTACAGTCCGAACAGGATCAGGGAGCGCACCATGAACACTGACACCGTGCGCTTGCCCGAGGTCATCGTGCGGGAAGTTGGTCTGCGTGACGGCCTGCAGGGCCTGCCTGTGCTGCCTACGCAAAGCAAGCTGGCCTGGCTGGGTCTGGAAGCCGAAGCGGGCGTGTCGGCATTCGAGGTCACCTCGTTTGTGCCCGCCCACATTCTGCCCCAGTTTGCCGATGCCCCCGACATGATCGCGCAGGGCCACGCCGTCACGCACGCCGAACTGTCGGCGCTGGTGCTCAACGCCAAAGGCGCCCAGCGCGCTCTTGACGCCGGTGTGCGTAGCCTGGTTTTTGTGCTGTCGGCCAGCGAAACCCATTCCGCCCGCAATGCCCGCACCACACCCGAAGCCGCAGTGCAGGTGGTGCAAGACCTGGTGGCACAGGTGGCCGGGCATCCGTCACGGCCCCGTATCACCGGCGCCATTGCCACCGCGTTTGGCTGCACCTACGAAGGGCGGATTCCCGTCGAACGGGTCCAGAAACTGGCCGAAGGGCTGGCCCAGGCGGGCGTTGACGACATTTCCCTGGGCGACACCGTGGGCTTTGCCGGCCCGGGTCACGTGCGCAGGCTCTATGGTGCATTGCGCCGGCAGCTCGGTGATGGCGTGGTGCTGGGTGCCCACTTTCACGACACCCGCGGCATGGGCATGGCCAATGCGCTGGCCGCACTGGACGCCGGCGTGACACGTTTTGACGCCTCGCTGGGCGGCCTGGGGGGCTGCCCGTTTGCCCCGGGCGCCACCGGCAACATTGCCATGGAAGACCTGTGCTTTCTGCTGGACGAGCTGGGCGTGCACACGGGCGTGGACCTTGAAAAACTGCTGCACGCCCGCCACGAGCTGGCCCGTTTGTTGCCCGATCAAACCCTGCACGGCGCTTTGTCACGCGCCGGCTTGCCACGCACGCTGGCCCCGGCATCGACCTGAGCCCGGCATCGACCTGAGCCCGGCGCCTGCCCGGTCAGTCTGAACCGAACAGAACAGAACCGAATCGAACCGAACCGAAACTGACAGAACCGAACAGAATCGAAACGAACAGAACCGCACCGAACGCTGAACCGAACACCCTGAATTGAAAAGCAAACCGTATCCTGGACATCATCATGACGACACAGAGCACTTCCGACACCACCCCGGTTTCCATTGAGCTGGGCAACGACTACAACGACATTCGTGAAAGCGTGCGGCGCATTTGTGCCGATTTCCCCGGGGCTTACTGGCGCGACCTGGATGAACGCCAGGGCTACCCGTCCGAATTCGTGGCGGCCCTGACCGAAGCCGGTTACCTGGGCGCACTGATTCCCGAGGAATACGGCGGCAGTGGCCTGCCTTTGCGTGCCGCATCGGTCATTCTTGAAGAAATTCACGCGGCCGGGTGCAACGCCGGTGCCTGCCATGCCCAGATGTACATCATGGGTACGCTGCTGCGTCATGGTACCGAAGAGCAGAAACGTCGTTACCTGCCGGACATCGCCAGCGGCAAACTGCGCCTGCAGGCTTTCGGTGTGACCGAACCCACCACAGGGTCCGACACCACCCAGATCAAGACACGCGCCGAACGCAAAGGCGATGTCTATGTGATCAACGGGCAAAAAGTCTGGACTTCACGTGCCCGCTATTCGGATCTCATGCTGTTGCTGGCCCGCACCACCCCTGCTGATCAAGTCAAAAAGAAAACCGACGGCATTTCCGTGTTTCTGGTTGACCTGCGCACCGCCCAGGGTAACGGGGTGAACATCCAGCCGATTCGCGCCATGATCAACCACAACACCACCGAAGTGTTCATCGACAACCTGGAAGTGCCCGTCGAGAACCTGATCGGCGAAGAGGGCAAGGGCTTTCGCTACATTCTGGATGGCATGAATGCCGAACGCATCCTGTGCGCTTCGGAAGCCATTGGTGATGCGCGCTGGTTCATTCGCACTGCGGCTGCCTATGCCAACGAGCGTGTGGTGTTCGGTCGCCCCATCGGCCAGAATCAGGGCGTGCAATTCCCGATCGCGCGTGCCTACGCAGAAACCGAAGCGGCCGAAATGATCGTGCGCAAGGCCACCGCCCGCTTTGCCGCCGGGCTCGATTGCGGCGAAGATGCCAACATCGCCAAACTGCTGGCTTCAGAAGCCGCCTGGCACGCTGCCGAGGCCTGCATGCAGACACACGGCGGCTTCGGCTATGCCGCCGAATACGACGTCGAGCGCAAATGGCGTGAATGCCGCGTCATGCAGATTGCACCCATTTCCTCGAACCTGATCCTGTCGTACCTGGGCCAGCACGTGCTGGGCATGCCCCGTTCCTTCTGACCCCCTGGAGACACCGCATGGCTTCGTTATCCAGTCGGCTGGCTGATTTTCTGCAGTCCGATGTCACTGCAGCCCTTGACCCGTCGGTGCTCGATACCGTGCGGGTGGCTTTCCTTGACACGGCCGGCTGCATCCTGTCGGGGCGTCAGGAACCGGTCACCCTGCAAACCGCCACCTGGCTGCGTCGCCGTTATCAGGCCGCGCCCGAAGCCACCGTGCTGTTCGCCCCGGAAAAGCACGGTGTGGCCGCAGCCGGCATGCTCAATGCCGTGGCGGGTCATGCGCTTGACCTCGATGACGTGGCCTTGGCCGGTCATCCCAGTGTGGTGCTGGTGCCTGCATTGCTGGCCGAGTCCGACCACCGTGGCCTGTGCGGGGTCGATCTGGTCAGTGCCTATGTGAAAGGCTACGAGGTGTGGGCCGATATTCTGCAGCGCTTGCCCGAACCCTTGCATGACAAGGGCTGGCACCCCACGGCCGTGCTGGGAACGCTGGCCGTCGCGGCCGCGCTGTGTGCGGCCCGTGGCTTGTCGCACGGGCAGATCGGCAACGCGCTCGGTATCGCGGCCAGCCGCGCATCTGGCCTGGTGGCCAATTTTGGTTCCATGACCAAACCCCTGCATGCCGGCTGGGCGGTCGAGCAGGGCATCACGGCGGTCGAACTGGCCGAACTGGGCATCACGGCATCGGCCGATGCGCTTGATGGTCCGACCGGCTTGCTCACGGCCTTGTCCACCACCCAGGCGCCGGATCGCACCCGGCCGTGTTCCCACGGTTCCGTGCTGGCGATTCACAGCGTGCGCCCGAGCGTCAAGAAATACCCGGTGTGCTATGCCGCGCATCGGGCCATTGACGGCATGCTGAATCTGGCCGATGCCAATGCCATCACCCCTGAATCCGTTGAGCGGATCGATGTGCAGATCAGTGTCACCAATGCCCGTGTTCTTAAATACGCCCACCCGGTAACGGCGCTTGAAGCCAAGTTCAGCATGCCGTTTGCCTGCGCTGCTGCGCTGGTCTTCGGTAATGTGGGCCTGCAGCAACTGACCGATGACGCTGTACAGCATCCCTGGGTTCAACGCCTGATGCCGCGTGTGCACGTTGAGCCTGTTACTTCGGCCTGCCCGCTGGAACCCAGTTTTGCGCTGCACGACCGGGTATGCATTGCTCTGACCGACGGGCGCGTGCTCGACAGCGGGCCGATCCGCTTTGCCCTGGGGCATGCGCAGAACCCGTTGTCGCCTGAACGGATACGGTCCAAAGTGCTGGACTGCGCCGGTGCGTACGACGCGGATCTGGCCGAGCAGGTGATCAACGACCTGACAGCTCGCCTGCAGCTGGATACCCCCGCACGCAGTACCTGCTGACGTGTGCAGCCTTCCGTTGCCTTACGCCACCCGGCGCAGCAAGCGCCAGACAGCGCCGCCAGATGAGCTCGACCTTGTGCTGGGTAAAACCTTTTTTAGACAAACCGTACCTTCTTCAGTAGTTTTTTAGTCTTCAAGGAACTGATCGTCATGTCAACCACCAACCTTCCGTCGTCTGCCGACGCCGATTCTGTTGAACGCCAGTTGCGTGTCGAACTGGCTGCCTGCTACCGGATTTTTGCCCTGCTGGGCTGGACCGAACTGATTTACAACCACATCACGGTCAGAGTCCCCGGGCCCGAACGCCATTTTCTGATCAACCCGTTCGGCTTGCACTACACCGAAGTGACCGCCAGCAATCTGGTCAAGATCGACCTGCAGGGGCGGGTGGTGGGTGATTCCCCCTGGAAAGCCAACCCGGCCGGCTTTGTGCTGCACTCGGCCATTCATGAAAACATTCCTGAAGCGCACTGCGTCATGCATACCCACACCACCACAGGGTGTGCCGTGGCGTGCGCTGCGTCGGGCCTGTCGCCCGACAATTTCTATGCAGCCCAACTGCACGGCCGGTTGGCGTACCACGACTTTGAAGGCATCACGGTCCACGATGACGAAAAACCCCGCGTTGTGCAGTCGATCGGATCGGCGCACGCCGTGATTCTGCGCAATCATGGGTTGCTGTCCTGGGGAAGCTCGATTGCAGAAGCCTTCGCCTATTTGTGGACCTTGCAGCGAGCCTGCGACATTCAGGTGGCGGGCGCTGCCCTGGGCCCCACCGTGCGTGTGCCTGAACACGTTCAGGTTCAGGCCAGTGCCGATGCCCTGCAGTTCGATCCGCGCTATGGGGCCGGTGCTGACGTTCTGAACGCCTTGCGTCGCCTGGTGGATCGCCAGGGTACCGATTACCATAACTGATAACTAATAGCTGATCGCGCATTGTGCGAAAGGAGCACCGCATGAAAATTGCAGTTTATGGCCTGGGGGCCATTGGTGGCCTGATGGCGGCGCGTCTGGCCCAGGCCGGCTATACAGTCAGTGCGGTGGCACGTGGACAGACACTGCAGGCCGTGCGTGCGCAGGGCCTGTGTCTGCACGCACTGTCTGGAACAGGGGCAACGGGTGCAGCAGGATCATCGGGAACAACGGGTGCAGCTGGGGTGGCAGGAGCAGCAGGGGCAGCCGCCCCGGCAAGCAGTGATCGGGCACATCTGCAGGTCAACGCTGAGCCCGTGCAGGTGTCCCTGCATGCGGTTTCCGACCAGCCTGCCGACCTGGGACCGCAGGATCTGGTGATCGTTGCCGTAAAAACCACGGCGTTACCGGCCATTGCACAGGCCATCCAGCCTTTGCTGGGGCCCGATACCGCCATTCTGTCGGCCATGAACGGTATTCCCTGGTGGTTTTTTGACGGGCTCCAGGGCGCACCGTCCGGCATCCACCTTGAAACCGTTGACCCCGGCCGGCAACTGGCCCAGGCCTTGCCGGCCCAACGGGTGATTGGTTGCGTCACGCATCTGGCCGCCACTTCGCCACAGCCGGGGCATGTGCAGCCTGTGGCCGGCAACAGCCTGATCATTGGCGAGCTCCATGGCCGGTCAAGCGAACGCGTTCAGTCCGTTGCCCGGGCCCTGCGCGACGCCGGCTTCGATACTGCCATCACCGACGCTATCCAGCGTGAAATCTGGTTCAAGCTGTGGGGCAACATGACCGTCAACCCCGTTTCAGCCATCACGGGTGCCACGGGTGACCGCATTCTTGATGATGCCTATGTGCGTAATTTCATGTCGCGCTGCATGCTTGAAGCTGCACGCGTGGGCGCGCGCATCGGTTTGCCCATCGATGCCGACCCCGAAGAACGCCATGCCGTCACGCGCAAGCTGGGTGCGTTTCGTACGTCCATGCTGCAGGACAAACTCGCCGGCCGCCCGCTGGAGCTCGACGCCCTGGTGGCCGCCGTCATTGAAATCGCCCACAACGTGGGCGAGGATGTGCCATCGATTGAAACGCTGTTCGGTTTGGCCCGCCTGCAGGCAAGGGGGCTGAAGTTGTATCCCTGAGTGAAAAAAGCCATGCTAAAACAGTCACATAGCATGGTTTTTCGGGTTTTCAGATCGTTAGAATGGGTTCATGAAAAATGAACCTTCACCCCATTCCGGTTCGGCCGATACGCATGCAGATATGTCTGTGCCTGTATCGCCCAACGCAAACACGGGTATGCCCGTCCAAGCTGCCGACGCCTCGGCTCCCGGGCAAGCTGGCGACGCACCCGCGCACCCCGTGCCAAAAACCGACACCTACGACTCCCCGTGGAAAGAGGCGATCGAGCATCATTTTCCGGAGTTTCTGCTGTTTTATTTTCCGCAGGTGCATGCCTTGGTGGACTGGCAGCATGCACCGGTGTTTCTGAACTGCAGGCGCATGACAACCCGTTTGCGCTGGTCACCCTGGCCCACTTGCTGACCCAGACCACACGGCGCAATATGCCGGCGCGGTTGCAGGCCAAGTGGCAACTGGTGCAATTGTTGTACCGCAAGGGCTGGACACGCCAGCAGGTGCTGGACATGCTGCACGTGCTGGATTGGATGATGCGCTTGCCGCCGCATTTGAATGAGCAGTTGTGGCAGAATGTAGCAGAGCTTCCGGAGGAAAAGACAATGAGTTACATGACGTCATTTGAAAAGATTGCAGCCGCCAAGGGTCTTGAACAAGGTCTTGAACAAGGTC
>JAAYGT010000102.1 GCA_012727555.1 Alcaligenaceae bacterium
CCTTGGTGCAAATGCCATCAGCACCGCTGTTCAGAACTATGTGAACAGCGCAATCAGTCGCCATCAAGGTATGCATTCCACAGTTCTTGATCTTGGTGCGGTACCGTTGACATTCGACCTTCAAGCAGTGCACAACTATTTTCTTGAAGGGCAATTGAATATCAATCGTACCTTCAACGCCCTGCTTGAAGTCGTGAACATGTACAAATGTGATGCCTTGCTGCTCACAGGACGCCCGTCAAACCTGCCGGGAGTACAAGGGTATATCCGGCGACTGATGCCTCTGTCACCCAATCGCATTATTCCGATGCGCAATTATCGTACCGGCGGCTGGTATCCATTCCACACCAACGGACGCATAACAGACCCCAAGAGCACGGCTTCTGTCGGTGCGATGCTGTGCTGGCTCTGCGAACAAAACCGCCTGACCAACTTTTACTTCGCCACGGCCAATCTGAAACCGTACTCGGTAATCAAACACATCGGCAAGATTGATCACGATAACCTGATCAAGGATGCCGATGTGATCTATCGGGATCTCGAGGTTGTTGCTGATGAGAGTGATGCAAGAAAACAAAAACTGGATCTTGGCAATGAAGACGACACACCGAAGCTGACCATGCTTGGGCCTATCCACCTGGGCTTTCGCCAGTTGAAAGCTGAGCGGTGGCCCGCTGCACCTTATTACAAACTGGACTTCAATCGTCATACGGGCAACATCGACTCAACACAAGACGATGCAGAAGAACACCTGGAACTTCAAAAAGCGTTCAGAAGCGGAAAGGTACCGGCATTATCCGTCACGCTCAAAGTCGAATGGCCACCGACAGATGATCCAAGCGGTCTGGACAGAAGCCGATTGAGCGGTCTCATCTGCGATGCATTGAGAATCGCGAGTACAAGCACACTCGACCCGACACAGAACAAGTCACGTGCCATTCAAGTCGGGATCCAGTTAAACACACAGCCACTGAGTCGCGCAGAAAACAATCAACACTGGCTCGATAGCGGAAGCGTGAAGCTCTCATGACAACATTGAAACAGCAAGAACTCAAACAGCGCTGGGACGCTGTTCAAAAAGGCGCTGCCCAGGCCATTGACTGGATCCAGCATGTACGGCCCAACGCACCCCGTCTGGACAGCGAGGCCGATGGACTTATCCTGAAAATGCACAGGGCACGCAACCTGGGGCGCAACTTGGCCAGGGTCGCACAAACTCCCATGACCATCGGCTTCTTCGGTCTTTCACAGGCAGGGAAATCACACCTGATTTCAGTACTGGCTGCGAATACCGAAGGGCGACTGGTGACCCAGTTTGGCCAGCGCACCATTGACTTCATTGACCACGTCAATCCGGTGGGTACCGGAGCTGAAGCCACGGGCGTGGTGACACGCTTCAGCCGTACTGCTAAACCCGGTCCAGACGACTTCCCCGTTGAACTGCAGATTCTCTCGGAAGTCGATCTTGCCAAGATCCTGAGCAATGCCTACTTCAACGACTTCGACCAGCAGAAAATCGAATATGAAATCACGGAAGATCGCATCCATACCCTGCTCAAGCAATTTCCTGCAGCTGACCAAACAGCAAATGCATCGGGTGTCACTGCCGACGATGTTGTCGCACTGTTCGATTATGTGAACGGAAGTTTTGGCAAAACAACCCAAAAGCTGAATGTTGAATACTGGCCCCACGCCATCAAACAGGCACCTCGTCTGCCACTGCTGCAACGCGCCGAACTGTTTTCAATACTGTGGGGCGAACAGCCTGAACTCACCGCCATCTACTGCGAACTCGCCACCGTTCTGCAGCGCCTGGGTAATCCGGATCGCGTTTACGCCCCCCTGCAATGCCTTGTGAACTTTGCGAACGGGCAGCAAGATCAGTCCGACAGCATTGTCAGTGTCGACATCCTGCAACGACTGGGCACACCTGGAGAAAAAACACTGTCAGTCTGCCCGATTCAGGCATCGGGCACGGGTGTACCTGTTCCGCTGACTGTTTCACAACTGGCCGCCCTGACAGCCGAACTCATTTTCCCCCTCATCAACCCCACCCGTAATCCCCAGGTCGAGCAAGTCGACATTCTTGACTTCCCGGGCTACCGGGGGCGGGAGAAAATCCTGTCGGTCGCAGATATCAAGGCCGCCGGGAACCCGGTATCACAGCTGATTCTGCGCGGGAAAGTTGCTTACCTGTTTGAGCGCTACACAGATCAACAGGAAATGAACGGCCTGGTTGTGTGTACGGCTGAAGGCAAGCAGAGTGATGTGGCGGATGTCGGACCAGTACTGACACGCTGGATCGAAAAAACCCAGGGAGCCAACCCTGCTGAACGATCCCGCCGGACACCTGGCTTGATGTGGGCCATCACCATGATGGACAAACGCATCGATACGTCGCTGAACACTGGAGATCATCAGCTGAACGAAGCCTGGGAGCGCATGTTCAAGCTGACGATGCTTGAACGCTTTGGTCAGTTTGAGTGGTTCCGTGCGTGGAGTGATCAGCAAGCGTTCAACAACACCTACCTTTTGCGTAAACCTGGTCTCAAAGTGGCGTTTCTGCGGGTTGAAGAAAACGGCAACGAAACCGGCGTAGCCCCTGACTCTATCACACGATTGCAGACCATCCAGGACGTATTTCTGGGCAACGAGACGGCACGCAAGCATATCGCTGATCCTGAAAGCGCCTGGGAACGCCTGATGAGCCTCAACGATGGCGGCATGAGCCTGCTGAGCGAGCATATAGGAAAAATTGCGGGCATTGACTTCAAGCTGCAACGTATTGAAGAGCAACTGAACGACACACTGGCCATGTTGGTTGCCCGCGGGCTCGGCCCAATGCTGCAAAAAGGCGGGGCAGAGGCATTGGCCCAAAAACAGCAGGTTGCCGACACGCTCAAGAAAGAGCTGGTAAAGAACTCGCGCTTCCGCTACCTGGCCGACTTTCTGCACTTGGGTCAGGTACCCCAGGAGCGTCTGCGCGAAATTTACCTGAACACTGAAGCACTGGTCCAGGCAGAAAAAGAGCTGATCAGCAGCAACGGGCAGGATCTCAATACCGCGCCAGAGGCTGCCGGCACAATGGCCAACGACATGGATGACCCTTTCTCGGATGATCCATTTGCGGACGATCCATTTGCATCCCCATCCTCTGCCGCCGGGGATACATCAAAGGCCGCAGACAGCAAATCCCCGGATCAGCCCGAAATCAAGGGTGTGGATCATCATTTTGCAAGGCTTGCCTACAAAGCATGGGTTGCCCACATACGCGAACTGCCCCTGCGAACCGGCCTGCCGCTGGTGAAACTGCTGGGCAAAGATCTGCTCAGCCTGATGGTTGATGAAATCGTGACGGCGTCCAGCCGCCTGGATCTGGAGGGACGCATCAAAAACGCATTGATGAGCCGTGATCAGAGTGGCTCACGCCGGGAGCAAATGGTTGCCCGCCAGGTGCTGGCGTGCCAACTGGCACTGGGTGACTTTCTTCTTGGGCTGGGAGCTCTGGAACTGTCTCCGGATAAACGTCCGCGCCACCTGACCAACAACACCCCTGTGTTCAAAGGTTACCCCGACATTCCTGTTGGTGAACTGCCTGAACTGGATGATAAGCCCCGCGACTGTGCCCTGATTTTCGGGGGTGACTGGATATCGACCCTTTTCAACGCGACCATCGAAAATGCCGGCCATCTGGCAGGCAGTGAAATCACTATTGAACAGAACGATCAACTGGACCAGATCCTGAAAACCATTACAGCAGAATAAGCGATGTCTACGTCAAAGCGCCCTCTCAAACTCGAACTTTCTCCCACGATCCCTGACGAACCGGGCCGCGGCATCCTGCGGATTCGTCACTGGCAAGGAGCAAGCAGCAATATTCGGGCGCTACTCATGCATGTAGGTGCCGGCCAACAATACCTCCAGGTCAAGGACAGCCACGCAACCTGGCAAACGGAACCCGCATGGCTTGAGATCCCGCAACTGGGACAGGAAAACGATGAGTACGTCCTCGAACTGTCACACATCGTTATTGATCCGTTGCTTTTTGCACCGGGCGGATCTCTGCGGATTACACTGGCTGAAGATATCCAGGACACGCTGAAACATTCGACGGGTCTGCTCAAAGTGCTTCCGGGTGTTCTGACCTCCGATGCAGGCAGTACACCGAAAGACATTCAACCAGCAGCACACGGCTCCATACTCGGAACCGTCCCGGCAGGATACGAGATCGCAGGCTCACAAAAAGGTGCTGCCGTTCCCGACCCTGAACCAGAAAACCAGGATACAACCCCACCCAATACGGAATCCCATGTCGACCTGGCCGAGCCCGAACCCCCGGCACCTGTAGAAACCGGAGCAATCCCCGAAACACAACCAGAACCTGTCACTGTAAGTGAACCAGAACCAGTTGCTACAACCGAACCGGAACCTGCTGCTAAAACCGAACCGGAACCTGCTGCTAAAACTGAACCGGCAACAAATACCGCACAGAAAAAAAGTGGCAAAGGGCTCACCATCGCCCTGGCGACTGTTTTCATACTCATTCTTCTGGGTGGCGGCGGCGCTGCGTACTGGTTGCTAAGCGGCGGCAAGGCGCCTGACCAAGGCCCCTGCACGGTCGCAAGCATCACCAAAGAGTCCACGGTACGAGCCGGTGTGAAAGCGTGTCTTGACACACAACCCGATACGGCAAAGTTACTTGGTCTCATCAAAAATGCCAAATCGAAAGACTTGTGTGATGTCATCCAACTGGTCTACTCGTCACGTGGCAGATCCGGTGACAAGGAAATGGCCTTGGCCTACGCACGTGAATATGACCCCAAGTTCCATAAGGGGGGTAAGTGTTTCGATGTACCGGACAGTGCCACGGCTGCCTACTGGTACAAGACAGTTCTTGAACAGGATCCCGACAACCAGGAAGCCAAAGACCGACTGAAGGCGCTTGAATCATGAACACACTAAAAACTGTCCTTCATGCAGCCAGTGTATTCCTGCTGGCCGCCCTTGTTACTCCTGCGTTTGCTGCTGACAAACCTCTGCTGCGGGAGGGGAAGAAAACGCTGTATCAACGCGTACTGACAACCCCGGGCTGTGAAATTGTGAGCGCTGCCGGAGCCCGCAATGGAAAGCCACAACCCGCCTTCAGCCGGTTTTATGTGTATGAACGCAAGCAAAGTGGTACGACAGAATGGCTGAAAATCGGACCCGACAGCTTTGGCAAGACGGTTGGCTGGATGAACGCAGCATGCACTGTTGACTGGAAAATGCAGATGACGCTCGTCTTCAGCAACCCGGCCAATCGAAATCCGGTGCTATTTTTTGAATCGCGTGACAAACTGGAATCCATCATTGATGCACCAGATCCGTCCAGAACGCTGGCCCCCATGTGGAGCACACTTAAAAAACAACAACACGTTCCTGGAATTCTGGCACGAGATCCGGAATACGTTGTCGACATACAAAAAAAATTCTATCTATTACCCATCCTGAGCGGTGAAGAGGTCATGTCAGATGCTGGCTTCAGAATGCGCATGCTCAATGTGGCCTCGGTCAGTGAAAAGAAAGAGCAAACAGCAGGCACAAGTAGCTCTGCAACAACACCACCTACAACATCCGGCAACCCGATAACGACACCACCTGCAACATCCGGCAACCCGACGACAACAGCTCCTTCTCCCGGGGCCCAGGCTGCGCCTGCCATGCTGAAAGAGTTCTCGGCATCCGTTGTGTTCGTGATTGATGCATCGATTTCCATGAATCCTTACATTCAACGGACCCAGGAAGCCATTCGCAAAGTCTACGATCAGATCGAATCCGAAGGCTTGAACAAACAAGTGAGATTCGGGCTGATTGCTTTCAGATCGAACGTCAAAGCCGTGCCGGGTCTGGAATACACGACACGAATGTACGCCAACCCAAACGAAGTCAAAAATTCGAAGGACTTCTTCAACAAGGTTTCAGGCCTGAAACAGGCTAACGTATCCAGTACCCGCTTCGATGAGGACTCATACGCCGGTGTCATGCAGGCACTTAACGACATCGACTGGAGCGAGTTCGGAGCGCGATACATCGTTCTGATCACGGATGCTGGCGCACTTGACGGTTCCGATCCCCTATCGTCGACCGGATTGAATGCCAGTCAGGTCAGGCTTGAAGCCGGAAAACCCGGGGTTGCCATTTACACGCTGCATCTCAAAACACCCAGTGGCGCCAAGAACCACGCCAGTGCTGAAAGCCAGTACCGCGACCTTTCGAACTACACAGGTACAAACACAACGCTGTACTACCCTGTCAATGCCGGTGATGTGAACGAATTCGGCCGCAAGGTCGATGCCTTGGCCTCGGCCATTGCTTCACAGGTGAAGTCGGCGTATCTGGGCGAAGATGCTGTTGGAAGCGCCGTCCATGCAAAAACAACGGCTACAGCAGCACCTTCAACGGCCCTGGCCCCAACCGCAGATGCACAAATGCTGCGTGATGCCGAACTTATCGGTCATGCCATGCGCCTGACCTATCTTGGGTCACGCACCGGTACGGAAGCACCCGCTGTATTCAAAGCCTGGATCACTGACCGTGACCTGATCAGCCAGGATGTACCAACTGTTGATGTCAGAGTTCTGCTGACCAAGTCACAGCTCAGTGATCTCTACGATGTACTGACCAATGTCATGCAGGCAGCCAGCGCTGGCAAGATGTCTTCAACTGAAATGTTCGACCAATTGCGCTCCCTGGCTGCCAGCATGAGTACGGATCCAAACCAGATTCGCCAGGGGAACACAACGCAGATCAAGGACATGGGCATCATGGCTGAATTTCTGGAAGACCTTCCCTACCAGAGTCCGGTATTGAGCCTGGATGAAGAAACCTGGAGCAGTTGGGATGTACTTTCACAGGAAAAATTCATCCGTGAACTGCATTCCAAACTGAGGCTCTACCAAAGTTACAACAATAAAACCAGTGACTGGATCTCTTTGGCTCCCGACAGCGATCCGCGCGACTTTGTCTATCCGGTCCCCCTGGAGGCCATGCCCTGAGATGGCAAGTACTTTGCATATTCACGAACTGTATGTTCAGCGTGGAGAAGGGAGTCAGGCCTATGGTGTGTACCTGCCTGAACTTGACCTTCGTGAAGGGCAGATTATTGCCGTGACAGGAGAAAGTGGTTGCGGCAAAAGCACCTTGCTCGAATGTCTCGGGCTTCTACTGGCCCCAGGCAGGGTAGGTGCATTTACATTGGGCCGCACCGGTATCGATATCAAGGCACTTTTGGCGTCAGGAAATCAAAGTGCCCTGGCAGCAATCAGGGCCCGACACCTGGGCTTCATGCTGCAAACGGGTGGGCTGCTCCCCTACCTGACCGTGCAGGAGAACATTCTGCTGCCGCGCAAATTGCTTGGTCTCTCTGGCCAGGGAGCCAGCTATGCCCCGACACTTTCTGCTTTGGATTTAGCCCCTTTGTTGAAAAAGCGCCCATCAATGCTCTCGATCGGAGAACGTCAACGCGTTGCTTTCGCCCGTGCCTTGGCTCATGAACCACAGGTCATTCTGGCCGACGAACCGACCGCCTCCCTTGACCCGGTAAGGGCCCAAAAGCTGTTCGAACTGTTCACTCACCTGGTGGAAAAGACGGGTATTTCTGCAGTTGTGGTGTCACATGACTGGGAATTGGTGCAACGCTTTGGACTGGAATGCATGCACGCACAGGTGAACCCCAACGAAACCTGCTTCACGCTCAGAACAACTCTCGATCTGTCATGAACAATCCTGCCCTGTTGTTTCGTCTGGCTCTGGCCGACCTTTGGCATGATCGCAAACTTTCGTTTTGCATGATCATTGCCCTGGTTGCCGTCATCACGCCCCTGCTGCTGCTCTTTGGTCTCAAGCACGGTGTGGTGTCCCACTTGCAAAACGAACTTTTGCAAAATCCGGTGAATCTTGAGATACGCATGAAAGGCAACCGTAGCTACGATGAAGCCTGGATCTCAAGCGTTCGAGAACAGCGAGAAACCGGTTTTGTCATTGGCCACACACGCTCACTGAGTGCCGTTGTCACGCTACGAAAAATCACACCAAATACAGACTCAACCGTACGCCCCCGATTCCTGGAATCTGTTGAAGTGCTACCCACAGGCCCGGGTGACCCTCTGACGCAAGGTTTGCCTGCCTTGAAGGAAGCTCGTCAGATTTATGTCAGTTTCAAGGTCGCCAGAGAGTTGCAATTAAGCGTCGGGGACACGCTGAGGCTGGAGTTGAAACGACAGTCCACGACACGTCCCAACCGCGACACACTGCAGGTTGAAATAGCGGGCCTGGTCCCAGAGGAATCACTTCCCCGAACAACGATTCTGGTTACCTTGCCGCTGCTGCTGGCGATTGAATATTACCTGGACGGATCCGCGGACACTCTCGAAGAGGCACTTCAGTCAAACGCCGAACCCCGCTTTGCGCGGGCACGCATCTATGCACGTGACATCGACAGTGTTCAAGCACTCGAAATCTGGCTGAACACCCAGAACATCGAAACAACAAGCCGCCTGAATGAAATTCTGGAAGTTCGCCAGATCAATGATCTATTGAACCTGATCATTGGCGTCATCGCGGCCACCGGCATCACTGGCTGTCTGATGTCATTGACGGGCACATTCATTGCCAACCTTGATCGCAAACGTAAAGACATGGCGTTGCTTCGCTTGCTGGGCTTCAGGAATGCATCGGTAGGTCTTTATGTTGTAGCACAAGCCTGGCTGCTGACCTCAGCCGCTTTTCTGGCGGGGCTACTGGTGTACGGCGTGGTGAGTCATCTGCTTGATCAGGCTCTGCACGCCACTAAGGCAACTTCGGAATTTGCCAGCAGCCTGACCACAACCCACATGGCAACAGCCGCCCTGATCACTTGGGGTGTCGCATCCATCGCCTCTGTCTGGGGAGCTATGCGTGCCATTCACATACAACCTGCGGAGAGTTTGCGTGAACTTTAAACTGCAACGAAAAGAACTGACTTTGATCGTAGTTCTGGCAGTCGGTATGCTGACAGGGTCCGCCATGGCTGCCCCCTGGGAAACAAAACTGTACAACCCGAAACCGGATCCTGATGACGTGATCCTGCCCATGCCATGCGATGGCTTCATGGTTTTCCGCAAGGTGAGCGTACCCATTTCAGGTCCGCTTGAAGATTATCCAGTGCAATTGGGACAAAGCAACACAGGCTGGGATTTTGTTGAACACAGCCGCCCGGGGTTTGTTGCCGGAAGCTTTACCGATGGCAAGAATGCACGCTATTACCTGCTTGCCAAATACGAAATGACGCAGGCTCAGTACGCAGCACTGAGTGGCGAAAAATGCCCTGCAGAGCCGCCAAAAGGTGTCAAAGTACTCGAACCAAAGACAAAAATCAGCTGGCTTGAGGCCATGCAGGCTGCCAACAAATACAACCTGTGGCTGCTGGAACAGCAACCAAAAGCACTGCCGCATGAGGACGGCAAGCCCGGGTTCCTGCGTTTACCTACAGAAACTGAGTGGGAATTCGCTGCACGAGGAGGCCTCAAAGTGGGCCCTGCCGAATTCAATGAACTCCGTTACCCCATGGACAGCCTGAGCCGCCATGAATGGTTCGCAGGATCCCAGTCATCCAATGGCAAGGTTCAGCTGGTCGGAAGGCTGGAACCCAATCCTCTTGGGCTGCACGATATGCTGGGTAACGTCTCTGAAATCATGCTCGACTCATTCCGTCTGAACAAACTGGATCGTTTGCATGCACAGGCCGGTGGTTACGTTGTAAGGGGGGGTAACTATCAGACCAAAGAAAGCGATATCAGGACATCACAGCGCAGGGAAGAAGACTTCTACAGCACCAGTGGCACAAAACCCGGAGAAACCCGACGTGCCACAACCGGAGTGCGCCTGGCGTTGGTATCCAGTACGCTGACCTCACGCGAACGAACCAAGGCCATTGAAGCGCAATGGGCACAGCTCGGCCAAGACGATTCGGGAAAGCGCGACCCAAAAAACAAAGAGCAATCAGCGCTCAAAAAACTCGATGAAATGGCTTCGTCTACAGAGGACAAGAAACTGCGTGAGCAGTTGCAGAACCTTGAGCGCGACCTGCGAGCCACAAACCAGCAAAACGAAGAAAACAGAAATCTTGCTATACGGGGCAACCTCGAATTGGGCGCTTTTCTATGTACCAAACTGGCTGATGACGGCAAATTTCTGAACTTGCTGACCTCAATTTACGAAAACACATGCGACCCTTCAATTTCGCTGGATGCCGAGGCCAGCAAAGCATGTGAACGACGGAAAAGCAGCCTGGATGAAAACAGGGCTCGCGTTGACAAGCTGGCAGCCTACTACGCCAACAACCTGGCACAAAACCAGGCCCTGTACGACATAACCCAGCTGGAAAAGCAGGTTCCGGTCAAACAGACGGAACTGGAGTCCAGCCCACAACGACGAAATCTGATTCCTTTCCTGCAAACCTTCTGGTCACACCAGCAAGCCTACATACAGACAGGCCGGATCAGCAAGGATACCTGGCTCGACACCTGCCAGGCATTGGCCCCAAAAACACGCTGAACAATCGTACAACCCGCCTCAAGGAGACCTCCATGACCCATACAAAACGCCCTGTCAAACAAATACTGACTGCTGCCACGCTTGTCCTGACCCTGTTCATTTCCGGTTGCGCCAGCACCGGTAGTGCAATGCTCAGCGGGCCAAGTGCAGACCCCAGACTGACACAGGGCAACGATGCACAGTTTTTCAGCAAATCAGGTTACCAGGCGTGCGCTGCCGGTGCTGCCGTTGGTGTGCTTGGTTGCCTTGTATCCAATTCCAGCAACAAGGCTGTGTGCGCGATCGCAGCGGGTATTGCCGCCTGCGGTGTTGCCATGGGGGCCAACTACTACCTTGATTACCGTCGTAATGAGTATGCGAATACCAGCGAACGACTGAGCGTAATGACACAGGATGTGAAGGCTGACACAGAGAAAGTGATTGCACGTACAACAACCATGCAAGCCGTAATCAAAGACGATGAGGCGCGCCTTGCCTCGATTCAGCGCCAAATGAAAGCACAAGCCCTAGATGCGGAAAAAGCAAAAAAAGAACTTGCGAGTGTCGACAAAAACCTGAATTTCATGCAAGAAGAAGTTAAAAAAATTCAAAACAAGGTTGAGCAATACCGGGAAGTCGCGGTCAACGAGCGTGCTGCCGGCAACACCCAGCAAGTTCGCAACCTTGAAAAACAAATCAGTGAGATGGACAAACGCACGGTTGCCCTGAAAGAAAATATCGACTCACTGTACAACCAACGCAACGCAATCGAGCTCGGGTAAGGCATGGCAATTCAAGTCAGAATAGCCAGCCTGGTGGCATTGCTGGCACTATCGGGTTGCGCAACCACCCAAAGTGAATGCAGTTTTTCCAATAAAGACCTGGGTTTCTTCACCAAACTCGGCTGCGATGCCGGGGGCACCAACCGGGCCATTATTGACAGGCAGGAACAAGAATTGTTGACCGCGCAGCAACAAAACGAAATGTTCCGCATCGTGTATGAAGACCTGGCAGCACGTAGTGCAGCAACACGCAAAAGCCTTGGGGAACAACGTCAGGCACAAGCCAGACTGAACGCCTCGACCAATACACTGATACGACGCCTGAAAGAAAAATACGCCAACAACAGCAAGGCACAAAAACAACTGGATGCGCTCCAGAATGAACTGGCAGAACTACGTAATGCGCCCCCCCCTGCCAATGCAGCACAAATCAAAGAGTACGAAAGGGTTCTTGCGGAAAAAACCCGGGAGTTCCAGCGACTCCAGAAAGTATTGGATCAAGTCTCTTGATTTAACCGCCCCCCTGTCATCGGTGAACCCATGGTTTTCAGCGGTTCACTGATGACAGGCAAATTTTCAGGAAACCCTTTAGATGCAGCGCCTGTCACGTGGTGAATATTCTGGAGCCGATCTGGCTCCGTTGACAAACGCCAAACGTATTATTGCCCGCCACTTCCCCCCGGTTATTGCAGATCTCTATGCAGATCCTCAGTTAAGTGGTGACCATGTGGAATGGATCAGTTCACGAGAAGGCCTGCCCGTCAGATTCAACGAACTGGACAAAACTGCTCAACAAAAACTGCTGGATCGTGTTCATCAGCATCAATTAGCCATTCGACATCTAGCTGACGAACTTGAACGAAAAGGGGAATTTTCAGACGCAGAGACAGTTCGTAATAGTGTGGGCAGCCCTGATACTGATAATCTCTTCAGTGTCGGTAACGAACCCGTGATGACACATTGGCGTATTCAACCGCTACCCACCACAAAGGCGACCCCGGCTTTCGAAACACCAGCACCGGCCCGCCCTTCACCACCACCTGAAGCACTTGCTACCAAAGTCGTGCCCCCTGCACCAGAACGTGCCGACGCAGAGCCTAAGCCCGCAGTTGTAAAACCACCACCAGAGACACGGCGTATGCCTTGGTGGCTACTGCTATTGCCCCTGCTACTGCTCTTGGCCCTGCTTTACTGGTTCTGGTGGCTGCCACGACAAGCCATGCTGGGCCCTGGCGGCATGGCCTGCATTCCAAAACCAACAATCTCGGAAACTTCTGATTTTGTTGTCGTCTTTGATACATCAGGCTCGATGAAAATCAATGTGAATGCGACACCTGAGGATGAAGAATGGTTGATGAAAGTAACAAATGACAACTCATTCAGAAGAGTCTTCATGGATCCC
>JAAYGT010000103.1 GCA_012727555.1 Alcaligenaceae bacterium
AGTATCCTGAACGGCCTTTTGTGTCGCATACAGGCCGTTCAGGGCCGGTTTAGTCGTTTCAGTAATGCACGTTCAAAACCCGCCCTGAACGACGGGCCTTGTCGCGCATTGGGTCAGCCTGTCAAACCTGACTTTACCTTAAATTTCAAGCACCTGCGGATTCAGCAAAATAGAGCGGTCAACCGTGTGAATGTCGGTGTGGCCGCAGAATGCCATAGTAATGTCCAGTTCGTTGGCCATCAGTTTCAGGCAGCGCTGTACGCCTGCTTCACCCATGGCGCCCAGGGAATACAGAAATGCACGGCCGATCATGGTGCCGCGCGCACCCAGGGCCACCGCTTTCAGAACGTCTTGACCTGAACGAATGCCACCGTCCATCCAGACTTCAATGTCTTTGCCAACGGCATCGGCAATGGCGGGCAGGGCAGCGATGGACGACGGCGCGCCATCGAGCTGGCGCCCGCCGTGGTTCGAAACCACCAGGGCATCGGCACCCGATTCAACCGCCAGACGGGCATCTTCGGCATCCATGATGCCTTTCAGAATGATTTTGCCGCCCCAGCGCTTTTTGATCCATTCAAGATCGGCCCAGCTGAGCGAGGGATCAAACTGTTCAGCGGTCCAGGATGACAGCGAGGAAAGGTCACCCACCCCTTTGGCATGCCCCACAATGTTGCCGAACGTGCGCCGGTTGGTGCCCAGCATGTGCATGCACCAGCGGGGTTTGGTGGCCAGATTCACCATGTTGGCCAAGGTAGGTTTGGGTGGCGCGGAAAGCCCGTTCTTGATGTCTTTGTGCCGTTGCCCCAGTACCTGGAGATCGAGTGTGACCACCAGTGCCGAGCAGCCTGCCGCCTTGGCGCGATCAATGAGGCGTTCGATGAAGTCGCGATCGCGCATGACATACAACTGGAACCAGAATGGTTTGTGGGTATGTGCTGCGATGTCTTCGATCGAGCAGATGCTCATGGTCGATAGCGTGAACGGAATACCGAATTTTTCAGCGGCCCGTGCGCCCAGGATTTCGCCGTCGGCGTGCTGCATGCCGGTAAGGCCCGTGGGCGCAATGGCCACGGGCATGGCGACATCGTGACCGGCCATGGTGGTGCGAATTGACCGTTTTTCAATGTTGACGGCCACCCGTTGACGCAATTTGAGCTTCTGGAAATCGGATTCGTTCGAACGGTACGTGGTTTCTGTCCAGGAGCCGGAATCGGCATAGTCGTAAAACATGCGCGGCACGCGCTTTTCGGCCAGTTGGCGGAAATCTTCGACGCAAGTGATTTTCGGGGTGCTGAACACGTGGGGTCTCCTGGAATGAAATGTTGCCTGCACGCGACAATTGTAAGCCGGGGGTCTTTGAATGATGCGGGCACAGCGGAAAGTGTACCTAACTGTCCACGCATTCGCCCGGGTTTTGCGATTTTTTCACCGCGTATTTACCCGTATTCATTCCTGGTTATAAGGTATACCTGTAACCGTTGTGCTATGTTAGCCACCGTGTACAGCCACGTTCCACGGTGGGTTGTACGGATTCAAGAAAAACACACAAGGGGAATCGTGTGAACTCACTTAAAATTGGAGCCCGCCTGGCGCTTGCCTTCGGGATCATGCTCGTTCTTATCGCCCTGATTGCCGGTGTCGGGCTCTGGCGTGTTCAGGCCTCTTCATCGTCCATCCAAGACCTGACCAATGTGCGCATGCATAACGAGCGCATGATTGCTGAATGGTCTAAAAATACGGCCTTGAATGCCGTGCGTACGCTGGCTGGTTCCCGCGTCAACGACCCGGCATTGCTGGCCTCTTTCCAGGCCGAAATGAAGGTCACCACTGAAACCATCAACAGGTTGCAGAAAGAGGTCGGGGAACGGCTGAGCGAGGAAAAAGGCAAAGCACTGTTCAAGGAAATCACCCAGCGCCGCAGCGAGTACGTTACCCGACGCAACCAGGCCCTAGAGGCCCGCGCCAAAGGTGATACGGCGACCGCCGATCGCTTTTTTGCAACCGAACTTGAGCCTTTGCTCAATGCCTACTCCAAAAGTGTCGAAGATCTTTTGAAGTTTCAGAAGCAACTGATTGACGAAAGTGCCACGCAACTAAATGATGAAAATACACTGGGTTTCTGGTCGCTGACGGGGCTTTCTGGCGGTGCCCTGTTGATCGGGCTGATTCTTGCCTGGTACATAACCCGCTCCATTACCTTGCCCTTGAATCAGGCGGTGGCTTTTGCCCAGCGTGTTTCCGACCGCGACCTGACCGGCACCGTGCAGGTGAAGGGCGCCGATGAAACAGCCCAGTTGCTGCAGGCTCTCAAGACCATGAACGACAACCTGCTCAGCGTGCTCAGCGAAGTGCGTTCCGGAGCCGATTCCATCGCAACGGCGGCCCGTGAAATTGCGGCTGGCAATATTGATCTGTCTTCACGTACTGAAGAGCAGGCCAGTTCACTGGCTGAAACAGCCGCCACCATGGAAGAGCTCACCACAACGGTCAAGCAAAATGCCGATAACGCCCGTCAGGCCGATACACTGGCCGAATCGGCCGTTCACGTGGCAACGCGAAGCGGTCAGGCAGTTGGCAAAGTGGTTGAAACCATGGGTGCCATCACCGATGCTTCCCGAAAAGTGGTCGATATCATCAGTGTTATCGACAGCATTGCTTTCCAGACCAATATTCTGGCATTGAATGCGGCCGTCGAGGCAGCACGCGCCGGTGAGCAGGGCAAAGGGTTTGCGGTTGTGGCCTCCGAAGTACGAACCCTGGCGCAACGCAGCGCCCAGGCTGCCCGCGAAATCAAGGAACTTATCGACCGTTCAGTCGTGATCACCGAAGAGGGTAATCGTCTGGTTGATGAAGCCGGCAAGACGATGGAAGAAACGGTGGTCAGTATCAGTAAACTGAACGACATCATGGGTGAGATCAAATCCGCCAGTGAAGAACAAAGTATCGGTATCCAGCAGGTCAATCAGGCAGTTGCACAAATGGATCAAGTGACCCAGCAAAATGCGGCACTGGTTCAAGAAGCCTCGGCAGCATCCGACAGCCTGCAGGACCAGGCTTCAGGTCTGGCAGGGTTGGTGGGAACGTTCCGTATTCATCCGGCTGCCGCCAGTGTGTTGCCTCAGGGGCCGGCCGGTGGCGCCGACCGCTCAGGTGGTCATGGCAGCAGGTTGTCTGCCGCGCAACGGCACGCTGGATCGCACAGCCTGTCTGCAGAACCCGTGCCCTTGTCGGGGAAAAGACCCCTGACTTTGGAAAATTGAATAAAAAACGGTAAAGTTAATACACTGTCATCAGCACGCAACCGGCAGCGTCCAGTTTTGACGGTTGCCAGGCTGTTGCAGTGAACCCTGCAGGCCCACGCTTCAGTGTGGGCCTGCTTCTTTTCAACGCACCGCGTTCAGCGCGTTCTGGATGATCGTTTCATGGACTGGATGTTCACCGCCATTCTGGTTGCCGCAGGGCTCATTGCCGTGTCCATACTCACCAGTGCCTTGGCGTTCCGTTTTGGTGCCCCCTTGCTGCTGGTCTTTCTCTGTGTTGGCCTGATCGCAGGCGAAGACGGTTTGGGGCTGGTGTTCAATCACTCGGAATTTGCCTATTTCATGGGCAGCGCGGCGCTGGCAGTTATTTTGTTCGATTCAGGTTTTGGCACCCGCGTGCAGACACTCAAGCGCGCGGCGGCGCCTGCATTCGTGCTGGCCACCGTAGGTGTATTGCTGACAACCGTGTTGGTGGGGCTTGCCGCCCGTGTATTGTTTGACCTGGGTTGGCTGCAAGCCTTCCTGATGGGCGCAATCATCAGTTCCACGGATGCAGCGGCGGTATTCTTTTTGTTGCGTGCCGGTGGCGTGCGCATCTATAAACGCGTACGCTCCATCCTCGAGGTCGAGTCCGGGTCCAACGACCCCATGGCCATTTTTCTCACTATTCTTTTCATCGAACTCATCCTTTCAGGCGGTGAGGCCGATCTTGTGAAAAGTTTTGTGCAGGGTTTCGGGTTGCAGATGGGGTTGGGCCTGGCGGGTGGCGTGATTGGTGGCTACGCCATCGTTGAATTGCTCAATCGACTTCATCTTGAAGAGGCCCTGTCTCCGATTCTTGTCATGGCCTGTGCCTTATGCATTTTTGCCGTTACCGGGTACGCCGGAGGCAGCGGCTTTCTGGCCGTGTATGTGGCTGGTATCGTGGCAGGCAACCGGGCCATGCGCGGTGCATCGGCACTGCGGCGTTATCAGCAAGGCATGACCTGGCTGGCCCAGATCGTCATGTTTCTGGTGCTCGGTTTGTTTGTCACGCCCTCCGAGATTCTTCCTGTTTTGTTGCCCGCCATTGCGTTGGGCCTGTTTTTGATCGTGATGGGCAGGCCATTGGCTGTCTGGTTGTGCCTGCTGCCGTTCGGGTTGGGGCGTCGAGTTGTAGCCTTCAATGCCTGGGTGGGTTTGCGGGGCGCGGTTTCAATATTGCTGGGCATTTTGCCTGCCGTCATGGGTGTTGAAAATGCCGATCTCTACCTGAATGTTTCGTTTGTCATGGTGGTTACATCGTTGCTGGTGCAAGGCTGGACCATCAAACCTGCGGCCCGTTGGCTGAACCTTGTGGTGCCCGCGCTTTCGGGCCCGCTTGAGCGTATTGAACTGGAATTGCCAGGCAATCCGCGCCACGAATTCCTGGTTTATCGGGTGCTTGAACACAGCCCCTTGCTGCAGGGCAAGGAATTGCCGAAGTGGGCCGAGCCTTCTTTGGTGGTCAGAAAAGGGCGTTCATTGCGTTACGATCAACTCGACCATCTTCAGGATGGCGATTATGTCTATGTTTTTGTGCAGCCCGATTACGTCCCCCTGCTTGATCGACTCTTTTCCAGTACCTTGATGCCTGATCCCGATGATCAGACCTATTTCGGCCAGTTTGTCGTGAGCCCTGAAAGTACACTGGGTGATCTTCTGGGTGCTTATCAGTTACCGCCTGTGCCAGCGTATGCTGAAGACGAAACAATTGCCTCTTTTTTGCGTAAAGAACTGGGGGGTGTGCCGGTTGTCGGTGATCGTGTCTCCATAGGGCCTGTAGATCTTGTTGTGCGCCGTGTTTACCAGGGTTCCGAAATCACCGAGGCGGGTCTGGCCTTTCGCGCAATCGATGGTCCCGATTCAGGTAAGCCAGTCTGGGGGCCGGCCTGGCTGCGTCGGGTACATGACTGGTTGTCGCAAACACGAAACGCCAGGGATTCGTGAACGCATTGTCCAGGCAATCATGCCAAGGTATTTGTCATAACCGCTGATACACTGTGAGCCGGTCAATCTTCAGGTACTACAGGCGGCAGGATCAGCGTATACAGGCCGTGCACAAGGAGAGTTTTAACGTGGCTAAAAACGTACCATCGGCCTTCATCCCGTTCCGGCATGCCACGTTTCGATCGCTCTGGCTGGCAACACTGGTGTCTAATCTGGGCGGGCTTGTACAGGCCGTAGGTGCTGGCTGGCTCATGGTCACCATTTCTGCGTCCAGTGACATGGTTGCGCTTGTTCAGGCGGCCACCACCTTGCCCATCATGATCTTTTCCCTGGCCTCGGGTGCCCTGGCCGACAACTTCGATCGCCGTTCCATCATGCTGGTGGCGCAAACCCTGATGATGGTGTTTTCCGTTGTGCTTGCTGTGTTTGCCTTTACCGATGCGTTAACCCCCTGGTTGTTGCTGGCATTCACCTTTCTTATTGGTTGTGGCAGTGCGCTTCACAACCCGTCATGGCAGGCCTCCATGGGTGATATCGTGCCACGCGAAGACTTGTCGGCTGCCGTCACCCTGAATGGCATGGGCTTTAACCTGATGCGCAGCGTAGGCCCGGCTCTTGGCGGGCTGGTTGTGGCTATTGCGGGTGCAGCCGCCGCTTTTGTGCTCAATGCGTTCAGTTATGTGGCGCTGATTCGTGCGCTGGTGCTCTGGAAACCAGAACGGGCACCCCGTTTGTTGCCGCGTGAACCGTTTGGCAGCGCCATTTCTGCAGGGTTGCGTTATGTGGTTATGTCGCCCAACCTGCTCAAGGTCATGTTCCGCAGTTTTTTGTTTGGCCTTTCCGCCATTTCCATTCTTGCGCTGTTGCCATTGGTGGCGCGTGACCTTGTGCAGGGTGGTGCCTTCAGCTATGGCATTTTGCTGGGGTGTTTCGGTCTGGGTGCGATCGGTGGTGCCTTCCTGAACGGGAAAATTCGTGAAAGTTGGCGCAATGAAGCAATTGTCCGTGCTTCGTTTGCAGGTTTTGCAATCTGTGTTGTCGTGTTGGGTGTCAGCCGTGATTTCTGGCTCAGTTGCCTGGCGCTGTTGCCGGCGGGTGCCTTCTGGGTCATGGCGCTGTCATTGTTCAATGTCACGGTGCAGCTGTCCACGCCGCGCTGGGTTGTGGGTCGTGCCCTGGCGCTTTACCAGACAGCCACGTTCGGTGGTATGGCGGCCGGTAGCTGGCTTTGGGGGTCTGTGGCCGAAGTGCATGGCACCGACAAGGGTCTGATGGTGTCTGCCGTTGTTCTGGTGGTTGGTGTGTTGATCGGCCTGCGCTACCGTTTGCCTGAATTCGGTACGCTGAATCTTGATCCGCTCGATAAATTCAGTGAGCCCGCATTGCGTCTTGATCTCAGGTCGCGCAGTGGTCCGATCATGATCATGATTGACTACGAGATTGACCAAAACGATGTCCCCGAGTTCCTGGATGCCATGGCGGCGCGGCGTCGAATCCGGATTCGCGATGGTGCCCGGCAATGGTCACTGTTGCGCGACCTTGAAAACCCCCGCATCTGGACCGAAACGTATCATGTACCTACCTGGGTGGAATACGTGCGCCATCACCAGCGCCGCACCAAGGCCGATGGATCGGTTGTTGATCGCTTGCAAGCCTTGCACCGTGGCACGGAACCGCCCCGGGTGCATCGCATGATCGAACGGCAAACCGTGCCTGTGCACGATGATACGCCGCTTAAAGAGATTCCTGAAATGCATTGAGCATACAGGCCTGTCGGAGGTGTTGGAGAATAATGCCGAAACGTATGCCAAGCAGGCAAGGCCAAGCGGGCAAGCCTCACGGCCATTGAAGGCAAAGTCCCCCAAAAGTCTTCCATGCAAAGAAAAACCGCCTAGGGAGTTGGCCCCTAGGCGGTTATAACCAGCTGAAAACACTGGGTAATTCTGGCGCGGCTGGCAGGATTCGAACCCACGACCCCTTGGTTCGTAGCCAAGTACTCTATCCAACTGAGCTACAGCCGCTAAAGAAAAAAGAATATAGCACATTTTCAATTTTTTCTGCAAGCGGCTTGCAGCGAATTTGCTGTGCCACAAGGTAACAGTATGTGCTTTTCGAGATCGATTACGAAATCTGTGCAACTGCGGACCCGCATGGCAAGAAAATCAAATTAATGTTTGACTTGCCGAACCTGGCCCTGTACCATGCTCGCATAGATTATCAAGTTCGTTGAAGTTAGTACAAGTCAGTACCGTTTTATCAGTACTTTTTTGCTCAAATCTCTACACCTTGACAGTCTTCTATCTGGGCTTTTAAGCCTGTCTATTATAGGGATTGCAAAAATGCAAACAGAAACCGGTACAGTTAAATGGTTCAACAACGAAAAGGGTTTCGGCTTCATCAAGCCTGAAAACTCTGGTAAAGATCTCTTCGTGCACCACACCGATATCGTCGGTACGGGCTTCAAGTCGCTCGAAGAAAACCAGCGCGTTTCGTACGTTGCTGCTGAAGGCCTGAAAGGTCCTCAGGCTAAATCAGTGCAGGTTATCTAAGCCTCACTGGGGTTCCACCAGGTGGCATTAAAATGCATGCTGGTTTGAACCACTGCCAATCTGATCAAATATCAGGTTGATAACAAAAAACCCGCTTCAAGCGGGTTTTTTGTTATCTGTCAGCATTGTTGTCTGTCGGCCCGCAAGCTAGCGGGTTTAATCTGGGCAAGGGGTGTCCCCCGTAGGGGCAGGAAAATCCGGGCGTTGCTCAAGGGCGTCTTGCAAGGGCACCCTTGAACAATCGTGATCAGTCTTCTTTGCGCAGGTGAGGGAACAGGATGACGTCACGAATGCTTGGGCTGTTGGTCAGCAGCATGACAAGGCGGTCAATGCCAATGCCGCAACCTCCGGTGGGAGGCATGCCGTATTCCAGTGCACGTATGTAGTCGGCATCGTAGAACATGGCTTCTTCATCGCCGGCATCTTTGGCCTGAACCTGGGCCTGGAACCGTGCGGCCTGGTCTTCAGGGTCATTCAGTTCTGAAAATCCGTTGGCAATTTCACGGCCTGTAATAAACAGCTCAAAGCGTTCGGTAATGCCCGCCTGGGTGTCCGACGCGCGCGCCAGCGGTGAAACCTCAACCGGGTAGTCCACAATGAAGGTGGGATCCCACAGTTTGGCTTCCGCTGTTTCTTCAAACAGGCTCAGTTGCAGTGCGCCAATACCTGCACGTGCCAGGGTTGGGCCATTGGGGTCAACACCCAGGCGTTTCAGTTCAGTGCGCAAAAAGGCTGCATCGTGCAGTTGTTCATCGGTGTAGCCTTCGGCGTATTTCTTGATGGCTTCGACAATAGTCAGGCGATCAAATGGCTGGCTGAGGTCGAGCGTGCGGTCTTGGTAGGCAAGAACGGCACTGCCCGTAGCAGCAATGGCCGCCTGGCGCAACAAGGATTCCGTGAAGTCCATGAGCCAACGGTAGTCTGTATAGGCTGCATAGAATTCCATCATGGTGAATTCAGGGTTGTGCCGTGGGCTGACGCCTTCGTTGCGGAAGTTGCGGTTGATTTCGAAAACACGATCAAAACCACCCACGATCAGCCGTTTCAGATACAGTTCCGGTGCAATGCGCAGAAACATTTCCATGTCGAGCGCATTGTGGTGGGTTACGAACGGCTTGGCAGCTGCGCCACCCGGAATCGGGTGGAGCATGGGGGTTTCAACTTCCAGAAAACCGGCATCCAGCATGAACTGGCGGATGCCGCCAATGGCCTTGCTGCGCGCAAGGAACGTGGTGCGTGTTTCTTCGGTCACGATCAAGTCGACATACCGTTGACGGTAGCGCATTTCTTGATCTGACAAACCATGGAATTTGTCGGGAAGAGGGCGCAGCGACTTGGCCAGAATGCGGATCTGGCTGGCGTGAATGGACAATTCGCCCTTGTTGGTTTTGAAAACCGTACCCTCAACGCCCAGAATGTCACCGATATCCCAGGTTTTGAAGTCTTCGTAAGCCTGTTCGCCCACGCTGTTTTTGTCGAGATAGATCTGGATGCGGCCTGTGGCGTCTTGCAGGGTGGCAAAACTGGCTTTACCCATGACACGCTTGAGCATCATGCGGCCCGCCACGGTGGCCAGGCGATCCAATGCTTCCAGCGCCGGTTTGTCGAGCGGATCGTAGTCGGTATGCAGGGCACCTGCGTGGTCTGCAGGGCGGAAATCGTTGGGGTAGGCGACCCCGTTGCTGCGCAGTTTTTCCAGTTTGTGGCGGCGTTCGGCGATCAGGTGGTTTTCTTCGTGTGCCAGGTTCTGTGGCGAGCTGTCAGTCATGGTGAGGGTATCAGGAATGATTGCGGATATCGTCGATTACGGTGGTTCCGAATGACGTGTCGTTGAGATAGTTCAGAAGGCGTGCCGCCACGTTTTCGGGCGAGGCCAGTTGGCCCTGGGTGTGCAGTGCCTGAAAACGCGCTACATTGGGGAAGTTATCGGGCGAGGCTTCACGGATACCGGTTTGCATGGCGGTGTCAACCACGCCGGGCGCGATGGCGACGATTTTCACCCCATGCTGTTCGGCGTCAACCACCCGGGTATAGAGATCAAGCGCAGCTTTTGTGGCACAGTACACGCCCCACCCGGGCGTTGGGCCACGACCGGCACCTGAAGAAATGTTCATGATGCGGATGTCGGCTTTGAGCGGCCTGACGGCCTGTAAAAAGGCGGATGTAAGCAGCATGACACTCGTGACGTTCAACGTGAAGGCGGCCGTGATGGGGGCTGCGGTATCGAGTTGATCGGCCAAGGCCATGGGGTCGACCATGCCGGCGTTGTTGATCAGCACGTAACGGCGTGCCGTGGCAGGCAGGCTGGCCATGATGGTGTGTGCTGCCTGTTCCGCTGCGGCCGGATTGGCCAGGTCGGCCTGGATTTGCTGCAGGTCGTAGCCGTGGTCGTTGGCGTGCATCGCCAGTACCGCATCGTGGCTGCGCGACACTGTGATGACCGCCGTGGAATGGTTCATCAGGCCAAGCGCCAGTGCCTGGCCCAGGCCGCGGGATGCGCCCGTGATGATCGCGACCGTCTCGATGTTTTCGCGCATGTCAGACCCCCTGTTTCAGGCTGGCCTGGATGAACGGATCCAGGTCGCCATCGAGTACTTTCTGGGTGTTCGAAATTTCCACGCCGGTACGCAAGTCTTTGATGCGGCTTTGGTCGAGCACGTAGGAACGGATCTGGTGGCCCCAGGCAACGTCGGTCTTGGCGTCTTCCATTTTTTGCTGCTCGGCCATACGTTCACGCAGTTCGCGTTCGTACAGCTTCGATTTCAGCATTTGCATGGCTTCGGCACGGTTACGGTGTTGGGAACGGTCGTTCTGGCACTGCACCACAATGCCAGTGGGCATGTGCGTGATACGCACGGCCGAATCGGTTTTGTTGATGTGCTGACCACCCGCGCCGCTGGCACGGTAGGTGTCTACGCGAAGATCGGCCGGATTGACTTCGATTTCGATGGAGTCATCGACTTCGGGGTAAACAAAAACGCTGGAAAAGGAGGTGTGGCGGCCATTGGCGGAATCGAAGGGGCTTTTGCGCACCAGACGGTGCACGCCGGATTCGGTGCGCAGGTAACCAAACGCGTAATCGCCTTCGATTTTGAGGGTGGCCGATTTGATGCCCGCGACTTCGCCATCGGACTGTTCAAGCACTTCAACCTTGAAATCTTTGCGTTCGCAGTATCGCAGGTACTGGCGCAGCAGCATGGAGGCCCAGTCTTGCGCTTCAGTGCCGCCGGCACCGGCCTGAATGTCGAGAAAGCAGTTCAAAGGATCGGCCGGGTTCGAGAACATGCGGCGGAACTCGAGTTCTTCAAGTTTCTGGCGCAGTTCATCGGCATCGGCTTCAATGGCTTCCAGTGTGGCGGTGTCGTCGTCGGCTGAAGCCAGTTCGAACAGTTCGCGGGCATCATTGATGCCGTTCAGGATAGTGTCGAGCGTCTGGACGATGGTTTCCAGGCTTTTCTTTTCGCGGCCTAGATCCTGGGCGTGTTTGGGGTCGTTCCAGACGTCGGGGCTTTCCAGTTCGGCATTGACGACATGCAGGCGCTCAGCTTTTGCATCGTAGTCAAAGAAACCTCCGGAGAATGGCTTCACGCTCGGCGTAGTCGTCGAGGCGGGAGGAGATCAGATTCTGGCGTTCGGCTTCCATG
>JAAYGT010000104.1 GCA_012727555.1 Alcaligenaceae bacterium
ACCCAACGGGTCGACAGCGCGAGTTCCGGGCCCGCCCCATTCTGTACGCAAACTCCGGGAAGCCCCGCAGGGGCCGTGCGATGCAGCCCCCCCGCCCCCGCACAGGCTCACCGACCGGGTTAAAAACTTCTTGGCAAGAACCTGCTTCTGTCAAGAACCTGTTGGCAACAACCGGCCCCCGTCAAGAACTTGCTCTGCAAGAATCAAACCGTGTTAAAGATAAAGACGCTTCCCGGTAAGGATTATCCCTGCGCTGGCGCTTTCAGGCATAACCCTGGCGTACCTGGCGATCAACGCCGTTTCATCCCGCACCATTCGGGAAAAACCAGAGCAATGCCGATGTCATGGTCAGGTAGCGCAGGAATTTTCCGATTGCCATGTAGAACAGGCTGGGCCAGAAAGGCAGTTTCAGCCATCCGGCTACGGCACACAGTGGGTCGCCCACCGCCGGTAACCAGGAAAAGAACAGGGCGCGCGGCCCCAGTTTGTGCAGCCAGGCGCTGACGTGTTCGTGCCAGCGTCCGCCGGCCTTGTCGCGATGTGGTTTGTCGGGGTGGCGCTCTTTCCAGCGTTCGTAGGCCGTTTCAGCGCCCAGACCCATGAAATAGCTGATGCCCCCGCCGATGGTATTGCCAACTGTAGCGACCAGAATGGCGGGCCAGAACATTTCAGGTGACAGTTTGATCAGACCGAATACGGCGGGTTCCGAGCCCATGGGGAGCAGAGTGGCTGAAATCAGGCTGACCAGAAAAATGGCACTCAGGCCCACACTGGGCAGGGCGAGTGTCAACAGCAGTGAATTGACCAGAGTGGCAAGCCAGGCTTCCATGATGTATTTGAAGATTCAGAAGGGCGTCAGCAGGCAGGTTGGCGGTGCATTGATGCGGTGCGGTATGGGTGATGTGGTATTCTGCAAGTAACCTTTTGTGGTTGTTTTTCGCGTTTTTCGCGCCCTTTTTCCACCCCTTTTCTACGTGTTACTCCATGTCCACCGATTACCTCAAGCGCATTTTAACGTCCAAAGTATACGACGTTGCCATTGAAACACCTCTTGAATTTGCGCCTCAGGTTTCCGGTCGAATTAACAACAAGGTTTGGCTCAAGCGCGAAGACACCCAGCCCGTTTTCAGTTTCAAGTTGCGCGGCGCCTATAACAAAATGGCCCACCTCAGTGCGGCTGAGTTGCAGCGCGGCGTCATTGCGGCATCGGCCGGCAATCACGCTCAGGGCGTTGCACTTTCGGCTTCACGCTTGGGGTGCCGGGCCGTCATTGTTATGCCGGTTACCACGCCTTTGGTCAAGATCGATGCCGTGCGCGGGTTTGGGGGCGAAGTGGTGCTGGCCGGTGAAAGCTTTTCCGATGCCTACGAACACGCCAAAAAGCTTGAAGAGCAAGAAGGGCTCACTTTTGTCCATCCGTTCGATGATCCCTACGTTATTGCAGGGCAGGGTACCATTGGCATGGAAATCCTGCGCCAGCGTACCGGGCCGATCGACGCCGTTTTCGTGGCCATTGGCGGTGGTGGCCTGATTGCCGGGGTTGCGTCCTATATCAAGCAGTTGCGCCCCGATATCAAGGTCATCGGGGTGCAAACCATCGATTCCGATGCGATGGTACGCAGCGTCAAGGCCGGGCGCCGGGTCACTTTGAACGATGTCGGGCTTTTTTCCGATGGCACGGCCGTCAAGCAGGTGGGCAAAGAAACGTTCCGACTAGCACGCGAGTACGTTGATGATTACGTGCTTGTCGACACCGATGCCATCTGTGCCGCGATCAAAGATGTCTTCCAGGATACCCGCAGTGTGCTTGAACCGGCTGGTGCGTTGGCGCTTGCCGGTGCAAAACGCTACGCTGCACAGCACAAATGGAAAGACAAAAGTCTGGTGGCCATTACCTGTGGCGCCAACATGAATTTCGACCGTTTGCGTTTTGTTGCCGAACGGGCCGATGTCGGCGAGGCGCGTGAGGCGCTGTTCGCCATTACATTGCCCGAAGAACGGGGCAGCTTCCGTCGTTTGTGCGAAGCCGTAGGCAATCGCAGTGTTACGGAATTCAATTACCGTATTTCTGATCCAAAGGTAGCTCACGTTTTCGTGGGCCTGCAAATTGCCTCGGTGGCCGAACAGGAAAAGCTGGCCGCCTTGTTCACCCGCAAGGGCTTTGCCACGCAAGATCTCACCGGCAATGAAATGGCCAAAACGCACTTGCGGTATATGGTGGGTGGGCGCTCTGGCCTGGCCGAGCACGAAATGTTGTTCCGCTTCGAGTTCCCTGAGCGCCCAGGCGCCCTTATCCGTTTCCTGAACTCCATGAGTCCCGACTGGAACATCAGCTTGTTTCATTATCGTAATCAGGGTGATGACTATGGCCGTGTGCTGGTCGGCCTGCAAGTGCCTCCTTCCGATAAAAAAGCCTTCAAGGCTTTCCTGGACGGCTTGGGTTACCCCTACTGGAATGAAACGGAAAACCCTGCCTACCACCTGTTTTTATAAACAGAAGCTAACCGGTGGTGGCACATCCGTGGTTCCTGGTCTCAGGCGGCGTCCTGCACGATACGGTTGCGCGGGAACGTCACGGTGAACAAGCTGCCCGCTCCGATGCGGCTTTGAATATTCAGTTCGGCATTGTGGCGCATGACCACGTGCTTCGTTATGGCCAGCCCCAGGCCGGTGCCGCCGGTGGCGCGCGAGCGGCCTCGGTCAACACGGTAAAAACGTTCGGTCAGCCGGGGGATGTCGTTGCCGGCAATTCCTATGCCTGTATCCTGCACCGAATAACAGGCCTGGCCTTGCTCGGTCTTGTACCAGCTGACCGTAATGGTGCCGTCTTTCGGCGTATAGCGAATGGCATTGGTCAACAGATTCGATACAACGGAGGCAAGTTCGGTTTCCATGCCCTTCAGATACAGGTCTTCGGCAAGGTTGGTTACAAAGACATGTTGGCCATTCGACAGTACCCGGGCTTGCTCAAGCGCCGTCCGGATAACCTGTGCCATGTCAACGGGGTCTCCGTCTGCCGTGGGTGATGATTCCAGTGTCGATAACGTCAGCAGGTCAGCCACAATGGCTTGCATGCGCTGGGCTTGTTCGAACATCAGGTTGTTGTAGTATTCCTTCTGTTCCGGTGTCAGTGAACCATCTGGCATGTCACGCAGCGTTTCCAGAAAACCCAGCAGCACGGTCAGCGGTGTGCGCAATTCATGCGATACATTCGCCACAAAATCGCGTCGTGTGGTTTCCAGTTTTTCGACCTGGGTTACGTCACGGGTAACCAGCAAAAACTGCCCCTGGCCGTAACGGGTCAGTTGCACCAGCAGGGCTTTTTCCTGCCCGTCACGATTCAGGTGCAATAAAACAGGTGCGGTCCATTCTGGCTGTCGCGCATATTTCAGGAATACAGGGTCACGCAAAATATTGAACAGGCTTTGGTTGCGATCGGTTTCCAGGTTCAGACCCAGATGCTCGCAGGCGATACCGTTGCACCATGTCACGAGCATGTTGTCGTCCATGGTCACGGCGCCATCGGGCAGGGCCTCGGCCGCTGACATGATCGCATCAATGTGCTTGTTCAGTTCGCTGATTTCTTCGCGGTTTTTTTTGAGTTTGCGGTAAATGGGGGCCAGAATTTCATTCCATGGACCCACCGAAACCGGTGGCGGGTTGTCAAGGTTGCGCACCCAGCGACGAATCTGGCTCAGTTGCATGGCACTGGCCAGAATCATCAGGATCAACCCACCTGTGAAAACGACCCAACCCGCTGTCAGTGAAATCCAGCTGGCCACTGTCCAACCCGTCAGGCCCCACAGGGTAACGGTGACTAAAGACTTGATCATGGCAGGTTTTTTGGGGGCTGGGCAGTGAAACGGTAGCCTGCGCCACGCACGGTTTCAATGTGGTTTTCGTGGCCGGTCGGTTCAAGGGCCTTGCGCAGGCGACGAATATGCACATCCACCGTACGCTCCTCGACGAACACGTGGTCACCCCACACGTGGTCAAGCAGCTGCGAGCGCGAAAATACCCGTTCGGTGTGAGTCATGAAAAAATGCAGCAGGCGGAACTCGGTGGGGCCAACGGTCAGGATTGTATCGTTCCCCGTGACCCGGTGTGTGGTCGGATCCAGTTTCAGGGTGGCGATCTGAATGATGTCATCGGTCAGTTGTGGCGCCCGGCGCCGTAGCACTGCCTTGATGCGTGCAATCAGTTCTTTGGGCGAAAAGGGTTTGGTGATGTAATCGTCTGCACCGGCTTCCAGGCCCTCCACTTTGTCGAGTTCATCGCCTTTGGCGGTGAGCATGATGACGGGTACCTGTCGTGTGCGTTCATTGGCGCGCAGTGTGCGGGCCAGTGTGATGCCCGAGGCGCCGGGCAGCATCCAGTCCAGCAGGATCAGGTCTGGCAGCTCTGCGCGGATCAGTGTCTGTGCTTGTTCAGCATCAAACGCACGCAGTACTTTGTGGCCCGCAAAAGACAGGTTGACGGAAATCAGTTCCTGGATTGCGGGTTCGTCTTCAACAACAAGTATGGTTGTACTCATGGGCTTGTTCTGCTGTGTAATTGGGAATTACACGGATAATATGGCTTAAATATTTCAGGTTTGTGAATTTTGGGTGTGTGGTAAAAATTTGGGCGTCCGCAGAACGTTCCAATGTGCTGAAGGCGGTGCTGTGGCTGTCCTGGTTTTAATCGCAACGGTTGATTCTGCGTTTTGGCACCGTTCGTTTCATGGGTGCCGATGGGTGTTTGTTGATCGGTCGCACGGCAGCCAACGGCTGAGGGCGAGGAGGGTGTCAAATCGAGTTTGGCCTGGTCTGCACGGGGCGCTGCCTTTTTCTGTGTGCGTTCTGTTGTACGATTCCAGTATCCCGGATTTGACCTTACTTATCTTATGCCCACTTCTCCTGACACTACGTCGTCCCCATTGTCACAGGCCTCGTCTGGTACGACACATTTTGGTTTCAAGACCGTTGCTGAATCAGAAAAAGCTTCGCACGTGGCCCAGGTGTTCCATTCGGTGGCTGATCGTTACGATGTCATGAATGATCTCATGTCGGCGGGCCTGCACCGTGCCTGGAAGGCGTTTACGGTGGCGCGTGCCAACGTGCGTCCCGGTATGAAAGTGCTCGATATCGCAGGTGGTACAGGTGATCTCAGCCGTGCTTTTGCGCGTAAAGTCGGTCCAACGGGCCAGGTTTGGCTCACCGATATCAACGAGTCCATGTTGCGCGTCGGTCGTGATCGCCTGATCGACCAGGGGCTGGTATTGCCTGTGGCTGTGTGTGATGCTGAACATCTGCCTTTTCCGTCCGGGTATTTTGACCGTGTCAGCGTGGCGTTTGGCTTGCGCAACATGACTCACAAAGACAAGGCGCTGGCTGAAATGCGTCGTGTCTTGCGGCCAGGCGGCAAGCTGCTGGTGCTTGAATTTTCCCGTGTTGCCAAACCACTTGAGCCGGCTTACGACTGGTACTCCTTCAATATTCTGCCCTGGCTAGGCAAGAAAGTCGCCAACGATGAAGAAAGCTACCGTTATCTGGCGGAGTCTATTCGCATGCATCCTGATCAGGAAACACTGGCGGGCATGCTGGGGGCTGCCGGCTTGTCGCGTGTACAGTATTTCAATCTCACGGCGGGTCTGGTTGCGCTCCATGAAGGTGTGAATCTGGGATAAGTCCGTTTCCGTTTCGGGCGCTTTTGTGCTTCGTTCATGGTTTCTGGTTGCTTTGGTTGGGGGCATGACACGTTTGCTTCGGGTTTCTTGAGCTGGGGTGTGTTCATGCTTCGTTTGCTTCGGGTTTCTTTAGCCGGGATGTGTTCATGCCTCGTTTGTTTCAGGTTTCTTGAGCCGGTCCTGGTGGGTGCGGGGCGGGCCGGGAGTGCTTGAACACGCCGGCGACGGCAGGCTGCCCGGGGATTCAAGGGGCCAGCTGTCTGAGCGCGACGCTTGTCGATCCACCGGATCGACCGCGCGAGTTCTGGCCCC
>JAAYGT010000105.1 GCA_012727555.1 Alcaligenaceae bacterium
GGTTATTAAAGCGATTATCAATCATTTTAAGGGTATTTCGCAGGTTTTGCTGACGGCTATCTCCCCTGGCCAGATTCGCAAAATTTGTCGTGATGCGGGTTGCCTCTGAAGGACGATAATTCTCGTCAAAGGGAATGCTGCGAATGCTATAAAAAAAATCGGTTTCCATTTGCCAGTATTTCCTGAATCAAAACAATCAAAACAATTCTGTCTGCAGGCCTTCGAATCAACGCCCGGGCTCTTATCTGGCGCACCACGCGCACAAAGGCAGGCCGATACGCTTGAGCAGCAAAGACAGCAATGCGTTCACTCGGGGCGGGTTAACGTCAAGCAGCACCACGCGTTAATTCGAAAAATGGCAAGGCTCGCTTGACCGCCAGTGCTGCACGCTGCATCAGAGCGTCATCCTGCAGGCGGTAATCGACAAAATCCTTGTCGGTGGCATACACCCCCAGAGGCAGAGTACGTGCCTGGAAAAAACTGAAAAGCGGTCTTAGCTGGTGATCAATAATCAGTGCATGGCGTTCGCTGCCACCAACGGCAGCCAGCAAGACAGGCTTGTCGATCAATGCGTCCTGATGGACGAAGTCGAAGAAGTGCTTGAATAATCCCGTGTAGGAGCCTCGGTAGACCGGTGTCGTCACAACCAAAGCATCCGCCTGCTCAACCGCGGCGAGCGCCCGCTCCGCCGCATCGGGCAGTTGGGATCGGCTGACTGCACCCGCCAGTTGCGGCGCAAGCAGGCCCAGCTCGATCATATGTTGTTCACACTGAAGCGCGTCAACAATCAGTTCCAGAAGGTGCCCGGTTAGAGCTGCGGCCTTTGAAGGGCGCTGCATTCCACCTGAAACCGCAACCAGGTGAAGTGGACGTGTGAGGTTGTCTTTCATGAAGTGATCTTTGTGATACCCGGTTATCCGCACTGTTTGACTCGGCGCTTTCTTCTGCACCTGCACAGTGGTCAACTCGACGTATGCCCGCACGCGGACTGTTTTGTTACGCAGCACGTTTGGAGGTGACGAAGACCGAATGCTAACCCCTGCACAAGCATGAAGTAAAATGGTCTTATTTCATGTTTAAATGAAATTTAATCATCAATTACCTGAAGCGCGTACCCGATGGCGCGTTGGGCATCAGCAGACGTATTAGCGTCAAAACACCTGGAACAGGCAGGTCATGCCAAGACGTTCAAGCGCGGCCGACCGGAACGGGTCTCCGGTGTTCGGCATGAAGAAGAAGCCAATGCCTATTGAGCAATCGGCATATCCACGGTCAGGGAGCGGGCCACCTCGATAAAGGCCTTCAGATACGCCGGTTCGTGATCTGAATCGCGGCGGCCCAAATGAATTTGTTTGTGTATGCCCCGCTTGCCCAGGCTCACGGGGACAATACTCATGCGTTTTGCGTATTCCAGTACCAGCCACCGGGGCAGCGCGGCCACCCCCCGGCCTGCCCTCACCATTTCCAGCATAATGTCGGTGCTTTCCAACGTTTTATGACGACGCGGGATAACGCCTGCCGGCAACAGGAACTGGCTGTAGATATCCAGCCGTGCCGACTCAACCGGATACGTGATCAGGGTTTCTTGCACCAGATCTGCTGGCTGCACGTAAGGCCGCTTCGCCAGCGCATGCCCACGCCCCACCACGAGCACCTGTTCATAGTCGAACACGGGCAGATAGCTCACACCGGGTGTCATCAGGGGGTCGGGCGTGACGATGAGGTCGATTTCATGATTGAAAAGCGCCCCCATACTGCCGAAACGAAACTTCTGCTTCACATCGATATCGACATCCGGCCAGTTCTCCAGGTAACGCGACACCACCTTCAGCAACCACTCGTAGCAAGGGTGGCATTCCATGCCGATGCGCAAGGTTCCGCGTTCACCGTCCGCATACTGTTTCAGGAATGCTTCGGCGGTCTCGAATTGCGGCAGCACGCGTTGTGCCATGGCCAGCAGATACTCACCTGCCTGAGTGAGCCGCAAACTGCGTCCTTCACGTAACCACAGCGGCACACCAAAGAGTCGCTCAAGCTTGGCAATGGTGTGGCTCAAGGCAGACTGCGTCAGGTGAAGAGAGTCGGCTGCAGCCGTTACAGTGCCGTGCTTTTCAACCGCCCGCAGAATTTCGAGATGAGATCGCTCAAGCATTTCTATATAGATAAAATTAATTGATGAACGAAAAATAAAAGCATTATTTCATCGAACAAAGGACACGGGTTTGCATCAGGGACACCACCAGGTTGAACATTCACCCGCGAAAATGAACGGGCACGGTGAAGCTTGATTGAACACGTGAACGCTCAAACCACACTATGCCCCCTCGCCAGACCGCACACGACCTCGCAGCTGTTTGACCTGGCCACGAACACTCTTTCCTTCCAGCCTGCGATGCTTCGAACCCAGCGTGGGCTGCGTGGCTCTGCGCACTTTGCGTGTTACTGATACGCTATCGACCAACGCCTGCAAACGCTCGATGGCTGCCCGCTTGTTTTGTTCCTGGCTGCGACTACCCTGAGCCTTGATGACGACTACCCCCTCCTCGGTAATGCGCTGATCGCCCAATGCCATCAAACGGGCCTTGATTTCATCGGGCAACGTCGCGTTCGGGATCGAATAGCGCAGATGAATGGCACTTGAAACCTTGTTGACATTCTGGCCACCTGCGCCTTGCGCACGGATCGCACTGAAGACCATCTCGTCTTCCAGAACAGGAAATCGGGTAACCATAATGTCCACCAGAAACGTCAAAATTTATTCCACGCTAAACACGAGGCAGCAACGGGTACTATCCTTGCCACAACAAGGATTTTAATGATGATAAACATTCAGGAACAGCATGGCGTACGCAGCCTGCATTTCGGCACATCGGCCGTACAGGGCACAATGCGCATCGACCAGCCCAACCTAATCGAACTGGAATACGTTCAACAAATGATGATGTGGCTGCTGTTTCGCGATACTGCCGCGCATATTGTTCAGCTTGGCCTGGGCACAGCCGCGCTGACTAAATTCTGCTACCACGACCTTGCACCCGCAAAGGTCACCGCAGTCGAGATTAACCCGAACGTGATCGAGGCGTGCCGCACCCACTTCGCGTTACCAAACGACGATGATCGGCTGCAGGTTCTGAACATGGATGCCGCCGATTACATCACCGACTTTTCCCGACGCCGCTCAATCGACATTTTGCAGGTCGATTTATACGATGCGCAGGCGCACAGCCCGGTTCTAAGTTCTGGCGCCTTCTATTCTGCCTGCGCAAACAGCCTGTCTCGCACTGGCATCATGACCGTTAACCTGTATTGCGACTGGCCAGAGCACCTGAAACATATCCAGATGATCGAGAGCGCCTTTCCGGCCGTGGCCTGGCTACCTGAAGTGCACGATGGCAATATCGTGGCCATTGCCTTTAAAAAGCCACCATCCATCGATTTTGACGATCTTTACATACGCGCAGGCCAGATAGCCACAGCAACGGGTCTGCCCGCCGAAAGCTGGGTGGCGGGCCTGTACAGATGGATGAGCCAGGGCGAAAACCCATAAGACACAAACCGCTGCCCTGCCCCTGCGCATCACCACATCAGGTCATCCGGAACCTTGTAATCGGCATAGGGATCGTCTTCGGCAGCCTGAATATCAGACTTCTTGACGCGAACAACGATCGACGGATCGCGCTCGGCGATTTTGTCGGCAACAACCCTGGGCACCAGTTCGGTGACATCACCCAAGCGAATAATTACCAGCTGACCCGCCGCCAGCTGCGACTGCACCGCAGGGGACACGAAAATGCGCTCAATCTTTGTTCCAAAGACAAAGTTGTACGCGATGTCTCCGCCGCCCTTGCTTTGGCGACTCTGTTGCACCATCTGAACAATCTGGGCCTGGATGGCTTTTTGTCGGGCATCGGCATCACGTTTTGCATTGAGCTCGCGGACAGCGTCACGCTGTTTTTGCTGCGCTTCGAGTGCAGCCTGCCGGGCCTCGTCAACCACCTGGGTACCCGTACGACGGGCGACCTTCATTTGCTGACTTTTGTCCTGATGAACGCGCTTGACCTTCTTCTGGTCAACCAGACCTGCTTTTAACAACTGCTCTTTTAACGAAACCATAGAAATGCCCTGTCAACGGTATCCCTCAATTAAAACCGAAATGTCGGTCTGGTGCTGCCGCTGCGTGGTTCACAAGGCACATTCATCGAACGCACTATGGTCAAAAGGAGTCAAAGCATGCAGGTTGATTGCATACCCTGTGCACGTGGCACGATAATGGCGGCATTCGCGCAAGCGCGAAGGCCCGAGATCGCGCCGCCAACCTGTTAAACCCCTTCACTCAAGAGTATTCCATGCGCCAAGAAAGTGATTTCCTCGGTCCCCAACCGATCCCTCCCGACGCCTACTGGGGCGTCCACACAGCCCGTGCCGTCCAGAACTTCCCGATCAGCGGCCAGACGGTGTCCAATATGCCGGGGCTCATTCGTGCCTTTGCCTATGTCAAAAAGGCAACCGCCTTCGCCAACTGCAAGATCGGCAGTATTTCCCCCAGGCAAGCCGCTGCTATCGAAAAAGCCTGCGACGACTTGCTGGCCGGTCAATTGCATGACCAATTCGTCGTTGACGTCATTCAGGGTGGTGCGGGAACGTCCACCAACATGAACGCCAATGAAGTGATCGCCAACCGGGCGCTCGAGCACTTGGGACTGCCCAAAGGCAGCTACGATACAGTCCACCCCAACGATCACGTCAATGCTTCGCAAAGCACAAACGATGCGTATCCAACAGCCCTGAAACTGGCCACCTGGTTTGGCATTCAAGAGCTCCTTGGCGCACTGGCCGCGTTGCGTACGGCGTTCGAAGCCAAGGCAAGCGAGTTTGATCCCATTCTGAAAATTGGCCGCACCCAGCTGCAAGATGCTGTGCCCATGACGCTCGGACAAGAATTCGCTGCGTTCGCCAGCATGATCGCCGACGATGAAAAACGCCTGCGCGAATCCATGTACCTGATGACCGAAGTGAACCTGGGCGGTACGGCCATCGGCACCGGTATCAATGCACCCGAGGGCTATATCGACATTGTCATACCCAAGCTGGCCGAAATTTCCGGCGTACCGGTCGTCAAAGCGGCCAACCTGATTGCAGCCACGTCAGATACCGGCGCATTTGTTGATATTTCCGGCATTCTGAAGCGTATTGCAACCAAACTGTCCAAAATCAGCAACGACCTGCGTTTGCTGTCGTCCGGCCCGCAAGCTGGTGTGGGTGACATCAAACTGCCTGCACGCCAGGCTGGCTCGTCCATCATGCCCGGCAAAGTCAACCCCGTCATTCCCGAAGTGATGAATCAGGTTGCATTCGAGGTGATCGGCAACGATGCCGCCATTACCATGGCGTCCGAAGCCGGCCAGTTGCAACTCAATGCCTTCGAGCCCTTGATCGGTTGGTCGCTGTACAAAAGCTTGAAACACCTGACGAATGCATGCACAACATTGCAGGTGAACTGTGTGGAAGGCATCGAAGCCAACCAGAATCTGCTGCAGCACCGTATCGCCGAATCGATCACGCTGGTAACCGCCCTGAACCCACTGATCGGCTACGAAAAAGCAGCTTCAATTGCCAAGGCCGCCATGGGCAGCGGAAAAACCATTGCCGAGACGGCCGAAGACCTGGGCATCATGACCCGCGCCGAAATGCAGCAACTGCTCGTTGCCGAAAAACTGACCAAAGCCGGCGCCTTGCGCTCAAGCTGACGCAATCTGTTGTCTCCAACAACGGAGCCTGCCGCCTGCACGACACGCACCTGATCCCGGCAAGCTCCGATGCGACCCTTTCAACGCCTGCGCACACTGCATGCACAGCATTACCGCCCCTGAACTGCAAAGGCGGCACGGCCTGAACCTTCAGGCACCTACCTGCATCAGCCACCCAGCGGCCGAAGCAACTCCGCAACATCGTCTTCAGTGAACAACGGCTGATCGCGCCCGGCAGCGCCTGTAAGCAAGCCTTCAGCCAGGGCGGCCTTGCGTGCCTGCAAGGCCAGAATGCGTTCTTCAATCGTGCCTTCCGCCACCAGCTTGTACACCATGACCTGCCGGGTCTGGCCGATGCGATGAGCCCGGCCGGTGGCCTGCGCCTCTACGGCCGGGTTCCACCAGGGATCGAAGTGAATTACGGTATCGGCCTGGGGCAGGTTCAAGCCCGTACCCCCGGCTTTCAGGCTGATCAGGAAAAGTGGCACCTGACCCTCGGTAAAACGCGCGATGGCCTCGTCGCGTTTTTGTGTCTGGCCGGTCAGTTTGGTCCAGTGCATGCCGCGCTGCTGCAATTCGGTTTCAATCAGGGCCAGCATGCTGGTGAACTGCGAAAACAACAACACTTTGCGCCCTTCGGCCAGAAGCTCTTCCAGCATGTCCATAAGCTGGGCCAGCTTGGCCGAGGTTTTGATTTTGGCCGCCTGGCTGTTGTTTTTCACAAGGCGCGGGTCACAGCAGGCCTGACGCAGTTTCAACAAGGCATCAAGCAGCTGGATCTGGGAACGTGCAAGGCCTTTGGCGGCCAGGGCATCACGCACGGTCTTTTCAGTAGCCAACCGTATGGTTTCGTAGAGATCGGCCTGAGCCCCCTCGAGACGCACGCTGACGATGGTCTCGACACAATCCGGCAGTTCACTGGCCACGGCGGCTTTCGTTCGCCGCAGCATGAACGGAGTAACGCGCTGACGCAAGCGTGCCAAGGCATCCGTGTCACCCTGCTTTTCGATGGGGGTACGAAACACTTTCTGAAAACGTGCCTGACTCCCCAGAAAACCCGGCATCAGGAAGTGGAACAGACTCCAGAGCTCTCCGAGGTGGTTTTCCAGTGGCGTACCCGACAGTGCAATGCGCTGGCGGGCATCCAGTTCGCGCACCACCTGGGCCACCTGGGAACTGGCATTCTTGATGTGCTGGGCCTCGTCAAGCACCAGCACATGCCACTTTTGTGACAACCAGCGCTCGCGGTCACGCAGCAAGAGAGAATAAGGCGCGATCAACAGGTCACACTCTTCGGTAAAACCACCTTCATGCCGGTTCTGCCCGTGCCAGACACGGGTACGCAGTGTCGGGGCAAAACGCTCGGCTTCGCGGCGCCAGTTACCCAGCAAACTGACCGGTGCAATCACCAGGCAGGGGCGATCCAGCCGCCCCGCCTCGTGCTCGACCAGCAAATGCGCCAGTGTTTGCAAGGTTTTTCCCAGCCCCATGTCATCGGCCAGTACACCGCCCAACTGGTTCTGGCGCAAGAACTGCAGCCAGTTCAACCCCTGGTGCTGGTAGGGTCGAAGTTGCGCCTGCAAGCCGGCCGGCAAAGGCACCTGGGGCAACGCTCCGCCACCTGTCAATTGCCCCAGCAAACTGCGCAGTTGTCCAGCGCCCTGCCAGACCGCGTCGTCTCCCAGCAGCTGCATATCGGCCGCCAGGCGCAAGGCCTCGATGTTGGACAGGCGCAAACTTTCAGAATCGAGTTTGCGCTCGCCGACCAGTTCAAGCAGTGCGCGCAACCAGGGCTGCAGCGGCGCTGAAGGCAAACGCAACCAGCGCCCATCCGCCTGTTCCTGCCACAGCCACTGGGGCAGATGCGGGCCCTCGGGCCCTTCTTCAACCTGATCAAGCCAGGCGGGCAGCCAGGGCAACACATTGTGGCGCTGGCCGTTGATATCAATACCCAGCGAGAGATCGAACCAGGGTGAGTCACCCTCAGCGTTCACATCGGTTTCCTGGTGCAAACGAACATCAAGGGTGTCAACCGTCTGCACCAGATGCTCAAGCCCCGGGTCCAGCTCAAGGTCAAACCCGGCATCGCGCAAAGGCTGCCAGTCTTGGGCAGCCCAGTCGAGCCACACACTGGCCTTGGGATTGATGTAGGTTCCGTGCATCCCCCCTTGCAAACCCAGTTGCCACAAGCGCTGATGAGCAGATTCTTCGGTGAGTCGGTCGCGTGTGAGCAAAACGGGGCGATCCTGATGGCTGACTCGCACCCGTTCTGCCTTGCCCGCCCACCAGCCGCGCAAACCGGCGTAATCAAACTCAAGTTGCGCCTGCACGGGACCCTTGTGCTGGTTATCAGGCGGCAAAACCGGCCCGAGCTTCAGGATGGAACGCGGGGTGCAGGGCGACCACGCTTCCGGGGCCTGAATGCCTGGAGGCAATGACCGCAGCGGGGCAAGGCGTTGCAGCAACGGACTGCCTTCATCGTGAAAGACACGCTCGGGTATGGGGGGCGCGGCCATCAGCACAGGCAAATGGGCCGGGGTGATGCCCTCGGGCAATTCAACCAGCCCGCAACCGCCGTCTTCAGGTAGCAGATACACCACAGGGGGCCCGGGAAACACCAATGCCTGGGGCGCCCCCTGAAGCACAGGCTGCAACTGCCATGAAGACCCTTGCACAGACGACGCCCCCCTGCCCGGGCTGGCAGCACGCCATTCCCACTGCAGTTGCCTGGGTTCGACCCACTGAAGAGGCGGACCGGTCAGGGCGGCACGCATGTGCTCGGCCCCCCAGAACAAACGCCCCGTGGCAGCGCATTGTTCAAGCAGAAAACGCCCGGCATCGCCCTGAACCGGGACGGCATCACCACTGTTGTAAGCCCGTTTACGCAGACCGATGAGCAGACGAATGCATTCGACATCAAGACTCGGCATGCCCGGATCGGCACGATCCAGATCGTACTCACGCAGGAAACTGGGCTTCTGCGGCTTGTTCCAGCCGCCGCGCTTGTTTTTCTTGCTGACCAGCCACGACAGCAACAGCCCGGGCGGTTTACCGTGCTCTGCCGGTGCGCTGTTCAGCATGAATATGTTTTGTTCTTGACCTTCACCAGCTTCATGCTGCATGCTGGCCTGAACGCGCAGTTCCAGTTTGTCCAGTTCGCGTAACCAGCTCTGAAGACGCGCCTGTTCCTGCACGCTGCCCGGCGGTGACGCCGTGGTACCTGCACTTTCTTCCAACGCACGCAGTGTCAACGCCACACCATGCTTGCAGTCGACACCCACCGGACAACTGCAGATGCTTGCAAAACGATGCAGTTTGCCGTGATCGTTGAATACAACAGCAGCATTGACTGTATAAGGCTGACTGGCAGTGCCCTGCACACGCCCGCTGATTTCAAGTTCCGGCCCCTGCGGGGCCCATGCACACGTGAGGACTTTGTTATGGCGCAGCAGTGCCTTGGCGCGTTCGAGGGTGACCGACGAGACAAACGACTGAAAATGCTGGGCGGGGGGAAACGACATGGAAGAAGAATTCATAAAACCGGGGAAAATACTTACCGCAGACATTCAGACACGCGTGGCTCTGCCGGCAACTTGACGTCTAAAATGTCTGGCTGCAGACAGGCTCAGACGATTATGCGCACATGCCATACGCAGAAGCCACCGGCCGACCGACACGGCTTGCGATGTCATCATTGTAGAGAACTATTTGTCTCGGAAGAAACTGCCTTGCTGCGCTAAGCCAGATTAACCCTTCGCCCCAGGATCACACCATGGCCACACGAAAAAAAAGCACATCTGTAAAAAAACGTCCCTCAAGAGCTGAAGAGTTAGCCAGTCTGGCCTGTGATCTCACGTTCGCACCTGATGAAAAGCAGTTCAACAGAATCAGCATGAAAATGTTCGACCTGATTCAGAACCTGCTTGAAGAACAGGCCGATGCCACCCTGGAGCGGGCCCTGGCAATTGCCCTGGATGAAGAGCCCGATGCGATGGAAGAACTGGAACACATGATCAAAAGTCTGGCCAGTACCGGCAGTTTCACCCGAGCGGGCAATAACGAGCCTTATCGTTGCGAGCTTTTTGCCGTGCCTGTCATTCTGGCACTGGCCACACCGTTACAAACAGGCCAGATGGGGCGGCCCGAAGGCCTTGACCTGCTTGCGACCCATCTGCGCAAACACCCGTTTCTGGACAACCTTGCCTGCAATATTGTTGTTGTCGATTACCTGTTGAGTGCCGAGGAGCTGAGCCTGGTCACCTTTTCGGAAGGCTCTACGTTGAATGCCACGCTGGCCCATCAACACCTTTCAGAAGCAACGCATGCGCACTTCAGGCAGATCCTTGACGAAATAAAGATTGGATGGCCCCAGCCTGAGAACCCCAGGTCATCAGACGAAGCACCCTTGACCGTTACATGCGGGTTCCTGATGGTCAGCCTGACGCATGAAACCGATCAGACCAATCCGTTCCAGAACCCGGTATTGCGCGCTTTGGAGTCAACCGATGACCCTGACAGCATCGACGATGACGCACTCATCGACCAGGTTCTGTCATTCGATGCGCCATTGGCCGCATGGCATCAGGAGTTTTCTGAGCTTGTTACCCGCTGCCTGGGTATCGAGATCGACCCGGAAAGCGATGAACAGGTCAGCTCGCTGGACCCCGCCCCGTTTTTCGATGCACTGGATCAGGCAGACACCATTGTGCTGAGCCTGAAAATGCGATTCAGAATGCAGGACGAAATGAAAAGACACAAGGTTCAGCCTGCCGCCCTGATCGTCAGGGCCAGTTGCCATTCAAATGCAGACATCATGGAAGATGAAGTACCGGAATTTGCATTCCGGATGGATTTTGTCTCGAAACTGACCGGTGAAACGGTCTTTAACCTGTTTATCACCCAGGAAGACACGGTGTCGATCGAGCAGGCCAGCCAGGTCATGCTGCAGATATGCGACCTGAACGACTTTGACACCATCAAAACCATTGAAGAAATTCAACCCATGAGTACCCTGTACGA
>JAAYGT010000011.1 GCA_012727555.1 Alcaligenaceae bacterium
CAGCATGGACGCGAACACACGCACCATGGGTACGTTCATGATGAACAACATGATGTTGGCGATGAACAGGGCCGCGATGAGCCCCCAGACGATCTGGGGCTGAGCCTCGAACAATACCGGGCCCGGGGTGATGTTGTACAGAGTCAATGCCCCCATCATCACGGCTGTGGTTCCTGATCCTGGTACGCCCAGAGTGAGCATGGGAATGAACGAGCCAATGGCTGCACTGTTATTGGCGGCTTCCGGGGCGGCCAGACCGCGCAGGTCGCCTTGACCAAATTTGGCATTTGGGTCTTTGCTTTCATTGATTTTCTTTTCGTTGGCATAGGCTACAGCCGAGGCCACGCTGGCACCGGCACCCGGTAAAATGCCGATGAAAAATCCCATGAAGCCTGAACGTACGGTAGACCACCAGGTGAAGGCGACTTCCTTGAAATTGAACAATTTGCGTTCGCTTTTCGGGACATCAATGGAAACCCCGCCCAACAGTTTTTCCAGCATCTGCAGCATTTCAGCCACGGCAAACAGGCCAATGACCACCACCACGAAGTCGATGCCATCGGCCAGGTTCGGGATGTCGAAGCTGAAACGGTAAACCCCCGAATTTGCATCAACACCGACCGTGGAAATGGCCAGGCCGATCATGGCGGCCAGTACGCCCTTGACAGGTTCGTCGCCAAGTAGGCTGGTAAGGGCACAGAACGCAAAGATCATGAGCACGAAGTATTCGGCCGGACCAAAGGCAATGGCCCATTTGGCCAGCAAAGGAGCCAGCAACAAAATACCGAAGACGGCAATGGTGGAGCCCACAAACGAGGCCCAGGCCGAGAGCGACAACGCCACACTGGCCAGACCCTGACGGGCCAATGGGTAGCCGTCGAGCGTGGTCATGACCGAAGCGGCTTCGCCGGGTACGTTGATGAGAGTGGATGTGATGCGCCCGCCGTATTCGGCGCCCACATACACGGCGGCCAGCAGAATGAGCGCTGTTTCGGGGGGCAGTTGCATGGCAAAGGCAATGGGTACCAGCATGGCGACCCCGTTGATGGGACCCAGGCCAGGTAGTACCCCGACGATGGTGCCAATGAAGGCGCCAATGGCGGCGACCAGCAGGTTGGTGAATGAAAAGGCAACTCCGAAGCCGATTGCCAGATTGTCGAGAAGTGAGCTCATAGCAGGTCTCCGAGAATGCCGGTAGGCAGAACGACATCAAGCCCTTTGTCAAAGAGCAGGAACAGCACAATACCCATGATGATTCCGCCAATCGCGGATTTCAGCAGGGAGGCGCCGAACAGATGCCCGACCAGTGTGGCCATGAGTGCGGTGGCGGGTATGAAGCCCAGCCACTGGAAAATGAAGGCATAGGCAGCCAGGTAACCCACCATGCCCATGATGCGAAGGTTGGCGCCGGGCGGGTTGGGCTCAACCGCATTGCCCCCCTTCAGAATGAGTCGCAGGCCGCACAGGGCAATGATCAGGGCGACAAGCAAAGGAAATGCTTTGGGGCCAACCGGTTCGTAGGAAAACGGGGGTTCCAGGTCGTAGCCGAAAGCGGTGATCAGTGCGGCGAAGACCAGGGCTGCCACACCGAGTACGCGGTCGTTGAGTGACATGATTTACCTTTCAGAGGGGAGGTGCCGGGTCAGGTGGGAACGGGCGTGTGCGTGGTTGAGGAAGCGGATTTGCAGCGTTGGATTCTTGCATGCCCGAGGTGCCTGCGGCGCCCAGAGCATGCGCCGCAGGTGAACCCGTGGGTGTTACTTCTTGATGAGGCCGAAGGAGTCAGCCAGTTCTGTATAGAACTTCACGCGCTCTTTCACGTAGGTATCGATTTCCTGACCTGTTACGTTGAATGGGAAGAGGCCTTGCTGTTCCTGCAATTTGGCAAATTCGGGGGTTTGCATGAGCTTGTTAAAGGCATCAACCCACCACTGGTATTCGGCATCGCTGACCTTGGGGCCCATGTAGAACCCACGGATGATGGGCCAGTTGATGTCGAAGCCCTGTTCGGCGGCCGTGGGGATGTCGGCCATTTTGCCGGGCAGACGTTTGTCGTTGAAGACAGCCAGCACGCGGATCGGGGCGCCGCCATCGAGCATGGTGCGGGCCTCGGCGGCATCGCCCATGTAGGCCTGGATGTGGCCGCCACGCAGTGCGGTTACGGCTTCGCCGCCGCCTTCAAAAGCTACAAATCGCATTTTCTTGTAGTCAACCCCGGCGGCTTTGGCTGTGAGGGCGGCTTTCATCCAGTCTTGGCTGCCAACCGAGCCGCCTGCACCCAGAACGATTTTGGTGGGGTCGGCCTTGAAGGCGGCCATGAGCGATTTAAGGTCGGTGTAGGGAGAATCGTTGCGCACGATGGCCACGCCGTAATCACTGCCGATGGACGCGAGCCAGCGGACATCGTTGACGTTGTATTTGCCGAATTTACCTTGAGCGAGGTTCAGCAGGGAGCCACCCGAAAATGCCACAATGGCGCTGCCGTCGGCAGGGCGCTGGGCCACGATGTTGTTGTAGGCAACGGCACCGATGCCACCGGGCATGTAGATGGTGCGCATGGGTTCGCCGAGCAGTTTGGTTTCGGCAAAACCATTCAGGGCCACACGGCAGGTAAGATCAAAGCCGCCACCGGGTTGAGCGGGGGCAATACATTCAGGTTTTTTGGGTTCGGCTGCGGCGGGAAGCGCGGCCAGCGTAGCCAGGCCCAGCAGGCCTGCCGTAACAACCGACAGTGTGGTTTTATAAAGTTTCATGGATGTCCTCCTGTGTTAGTGTGGAGCGACAATAGCGCATTGAACCTTTCTGCCGGCTTTCATTTTTGGCCTCAATGGCTTGATTCAGGGTAAACCCTGAAGGCAAGGCGCACCCTCAATCCCGTCGCGCCAGGCCCGGGTTCAAGGCTCAGTTCGGCGCGGTTGATTTCAGCAATGGTTTGCACAATGGCCAGACCCAGTCCGGATCCTTGCTGTGCCTTGCCCGATTCCCCCCGGCGAAAGCGTTTGCCCGCCAGTGCGATATCCTGCGGGCTCATACCCGGCCCGTTATCATCAACCTGTACACAGATGCGTTCATTTTCAATGATCACGGCCAGGGTGATGCAGGCACCTTCCGGACAATATTTGATGGCGTTGGCCACAATGTTGCTGATGGCTTCTGCGAGCAGCCAGCCGATGCCATTCACCATCACCGGGTGGTCGGGAAGATCAAGGCCGAAATCCATGCGTTTGCGGCGTGCTGTCGAGAGCAGGTTGCCGGCCACTTGCTCGCACAATTCACACAGGTCAACACGTTCCCGAGGCGCTCGCGATCTGAGTTTTTCGGCGGCATCGTGTACCCGGGCAAGAGCCACCATTTGATTGGTCAGCTGTATGGTACTGGTCAGCCGATTCTGAATGGCGCCAAGTACTTCGCGCATTTCATCGGTGCGTGCCAGACTGCGTGCGTAATCAACCTGCATGTTCAGTACAGACAGCGGAGTGCGCAACTGGTGCGATGCATCATCAAGAAACTGTTGCTGGGCCTGGGTTTTTCGGGCGTAGCGTTCCATGTGCAGGTTGATCGCCTGGATCAACGGCCTGATTTCGCGCGGCAGGGTTTCAGGCTCAATGGGTTGCAGGTCATCGAATGAGCGGTTGCGAATTTTTTCACTGGTTTCTTTCAAGGGTCGAAGTGCAAGAATGACCCCGGCTGAAACCAGCAGAACGAAGACCAGCAGCAAGATGATGTCTTTGCGCAGGGTTTGCAGCATGACCTGTTCAAGAAAGTTGTCGCGACTGGTAACCCGTTCCCCGACCTGAATGATAATGCGCGCATCGGGGCTATAGGGCAGTGCGGTGCTTGGCCGTATGGCCACTGCGGCAATGCGCAGGTCATCGTCGAAGTAATTGGCGTTGTAAAAAACGGGCTGGTTGGTGAGCAGGGGCTGATCGGGCAGTGGTAGTTCGGTGTACCCGATTTCTGAAAGGTTGTCTTCGGTGGCCACGCGGAAAAACACGGTGCTGCGGGTGGTCAGTTCCAGAAATTCCAGCATGTAGAACGGTTGTTCCATGGCCAGACCGCTTTCGGTGCGCACATTGACTTCGATCGAGCGCAGTGCGCCGGCTAGTGAGCGGTCAAAGGCAGCATTCACCTGGTCGCGCAATTCCAGGCCCGACACCCAAAGCGATGTCAGCGAGGTCAGTATCACGGCCGGTATCAGTATCCACAACAGGGTGGATTTCAGGCTGTTGAGTTTGAGCGGCATCAGGGGCAGAACGTTTTCCGTGCTTGCGCTGTGTCAGGGGGTAACGGGTTCCAGGCAGTAGCCGATGCCGCGCAGTGTGGTGATCTGCACATCGGTATTCTGAAGTTTTTTTCGCAGCCGGTGAATGATCACTTCAATGGCTTCCAGATTCATTTCCTCGGCATCGTGGTCGCTCAGCCGTTCAAAAATGGCACGTTTGTTCACGGGTTCGCCGCTTTTCTGGATCAGAACTCGCAGTACATCGTGTTCGCGTGGGGTGACCTGAAGCGCTACGCCTTGAAGCTCAAAGCGGTGTGTTGAAAACTGGTAGTGCAGGCTGCCGCACGCCAGTCGGGGTTTGTCTTTGCCACGGCTGCGGCGTATCAGGGCATTGAGCCGTGCGATCAGCTCTTCCACCTGAAAGGGCTTGGGCAGGAAGTCATCGGCACCGGATTCCAGCGTTTCCACGCGTTCAGCCAGGGAATCGCGTGCGGTCAGGATCAGTATGGGCGTGCGGTTGTCGTCGGTGCGCAAGCGTTGCAGCAGGCTATGGCCGTCAAGACCGGGAATGCCCAGGTCAAGAATGACGGCGTCGAACTCTTCCAGCTGCAGGCGTTTGTAGGCCAGCAGGCCATCGTTGGTCCAGTCGATGCTGAATCCACCTTGCTTGCGCAGACTGCGTGTGAGCCAGTGGGCCAGCTCCGGTTCATCTTCCACAAGAAGAATGCGCATGGGTGTCTCCTGCCGGTCAAGCGGGGGTTGAGGGTATCGTTATTGCTCAGAGGATACAGCGAAAGTAGGCCTTAATCCGTGCTGTCGCCGGCCAGTGCACTGATTTCATGCGGCTTCAGGAAGCGTGACTCACCCGGTTCCAGGTCGGCGTCGAGCCGCAGCGGGCCGATCTGTTCCCGGTGCAGTGCGGTAACGTGACAACCCAGCGCCGCAAACATGCGCCGCACCTGGTGGTACTTGCCTTCCTGTATGGTCAGGCGCGCCTGCAGCGGGCTGACCCGTTCCAATCGGGCCGGCAGCGTGGGTTTTTCTTCACCTTCAAGCAGAATGCCGGCGTCAAAGCGCGCTTCGGCCGTGTCGGGTAGCGTGCTGTCAAGTGTGGCCAGGTACACCTTGTCACAGCGGTGTTTGGGGGAAATGATCTTGTGGGTCCATTGGCCGTCATCGGTTATGAGCAGCAGACCGGTTGTTTCAACATCAAGGCGTCCCACGGTATGCAGGCGATCCTTTTTTTCGATGTCGAGCAGGCTCATGACTTGCGGGTGCTGGCTGTTGCGCAAGGTGCATTCAAAACCGGGGGGTTTGTTCAGCATGATATAGCGCAGCCCGACGGGCTCAATGGTTTCGCCGTCCCATTGCACAGTATCGTTTTCGCGGACGATGTGGGTGCCTTTGAGCACCACGTCGCCATTGATGGTGATTTCGCCTGCCGACAGCACGCGGCGCGCTTGCGAACGGGTCAGATCAGTGCTTTCGCACAGGTATTTGTCGAGTCTCATCGAGTATTCCGGAATGCTGTTTGGGGCTTTGCGGCCCTTTCAGGTGCTGGGTCGTGCCGCTATGTCGGTGGCGTGTGGTTTACCGGATTTCAGGCGTTCCGGTTTGCTTCGTTCTTTGGGGCCTCAGTCACAAAAAAACGATCCTGCATTTCTTCAATGCCCAGTAATGCCAGCAGGTTCTGCAGCCGTTCGGCGGGTTTGCGGCGCGGCAGGTTTTTCCAGGTGGCAATAATCAGTTCGTTTTTCATGGAATGTTCCCAGCCGACCAGTTCGGTGACGGTGACATCGTAGCCGTGGGCCTGCAATTGCAGGCAGCGCAGAACATTGGTTGCGTGACTGCCAAATTCGCGGGTGTGCAAGGGGTGACGCCAGAGTTCGGCCAAGGCGCCCGCGCCGAGCGACAGTGCTTTTTTGCGCCGCAGCACACCTGCCACTTCAGCCTGGCAGCACGGTACCAGCACAATGTGCTGTGCTTTTTTGTGCAGGGCGAACCGGATGGCATCGTCGGTGGCTGTATTGCAGGCGTGCAGTGCCGTTACCATGTCGACTTTTTCAGGCAATTGATCGGACGTAATCGATTCCGCGACGGACAGGTTCAGAAACCGCATGCCGGGAAACTGCAGGCGTTGCGCCAGCACGGTCGTGCTTTGCACCAGTTCTTCACGGGTTTCAATGCCGTAGATCACGGAGGCATCGTTCAGCGCTTTGAAGAACAGGTCGTACAGGATGAAGCCCAGATACGATTTGCCGGCCCCGTGATCCACCAGAACCAGGTCGCCACGGTCGTTTTTCAGGCCCTGCAATAACGGTTCAATGAACTGGAAAAGGTGGTAAACCTGCTTGAGCTTGCGCCGGCTGTCCTGGTTCATCTTGCCGTCACGGGTAAGAATATGCAGCTCTTTCAGAAGTTCAATGGATTGGCCGGGGCGGATGTCGTGTTGGGAAGCCATGCAG
>JAAYGT010000106.1 GCA_012727555.1 Alcaligenaceae bacterium
GGAAATTTCTGCCTCGGCCAGCCAACCCCCGCGGTAACACACATTCACCTTGAGCTGTTCCGGTCGTGCATGACCGGCGATACCACGGACACGAATCCGGTTGGGCGCGTCTGTTGCCACCTGAACCCGGCTCAGGTCGGCCGTGACATCCGGGGTCAGGTAGGCCGCAGGATCATGGACCTCGTAGAGCAGTTGTTCCTTGACCGTCTGTTCACTGACCAGCCCGCCGGTGTGATCCGCCTTGCCAACGACAAAGTCACCGTTGTTTTCAAGGCTGACAATCGGAAACCCCAGGTTCGCCATGCCCGGCACGTCTTTGAGCCCGGGAACGGCGAAATAACCCCCGGTGACCTGGGTGCCGCATTCCAGGATATGCCCTGCCATGGTGGCGCACCCCAAGGCATGCCAGTTGTCGTGTGCCCAACCGAAATGGGCCAGTGCAGGCCCAACCGTCAGGGATGGGTCAGCCACACGCCCTGCCACCACGATCTCGGCGCCGGCCACAAGCGCCTGCGCGATTTCCGCTGCGCCCTGGTAAGCGTTGATACTGACAATGTCGGTTAGGTCGAAGGTGTCGCCAAGGTTCGCCCGCACCGCCGCCCGTTGCTCGGGTTGGTCGAGTTGATCGCCCGAAAGGACGGCGATCCGGGGCGCCCGGACACCCGCCTGGCGAGCCAGTTCAAGAATGCGTCTGCCAGCGGCCGGGGGGTTGGCAGCCCCGAAGTTGCTGACGATACGGATATTGTGCGCCAGACACTTGCCGAGTACCGGTTGCAGCAACTCAACCAGCAAGGGCTCGTAGCCTGCGTCCGGATTGGCGTTTTTTTCCAGCTGGGCCAAAGCCAGCGTGCGTTCGGCCAGGGTTTCGAAGATAAGCGCTTGCCCCCCCAGCCGGATCAGCGTGTCGACCACGGGCTCAGTGCCGTCAGTGCGGTCACCCGAAAACCCGGTGGCACACCCTATATGCAGCGTGGATGACGACATAGTGGCTCCTGTGGAGAAAGACAGCCTGTGTGGATGTGGATTGTTCGCTGTCAATCATGCGAACACCGATCATGCAAACCTCGATGTTTGCCTTTAACGATCCAGGCCCGTCAGGCCGCAGGCGTGTTTAAGGGATTCAGCACTGTAGGATGTCTCTATTCATAAGTAAAATAGAAAGTTTGTATAAATTCATAAAAAAATTAATATGAATTATTCATTCAAACAGCTGCAGGCTTTTCGGGTGCTGGCCGAAGAGCGTCATTTCACACGTGCCGCCGAGCGCTGTCATCAGACCCAGCCTGCCTTCAGCGCATTGATCCGCGGGCTTGAAGACACCCTTGGCACCCGTCTGTTTGACCGCACAACCCGCAAGGTTCGCCTGACCGAAGAGGGCGTGCTGTTCCACGCCTGTGCCGTGCGCATCATCGAGGACATGCAAACGATGCACGATGCCATACGGGCGCGGGTTGCCTTGCGGCGCGGCAAAGTGTCCGTGGCTGCCTTGCCTTCACTGGCAGCGGGTTGGTTACCCCGGCACTTTGCCCGTTTTCACGCGGCCTATCCCGACATCGAATTGCACTTGTCCGATGCTCTGCTGGAGCCTTGTATTGCCAAATTGCGTGCTCGCGAGGTTGACATTGCCTTGGCGGCTCTTGGAGCCGACATGTCCGGCTTGTCGATCGAGCCTTTGTGTCAAGACAGTTTTTACATGGTGTGTCGGTCAGATCATCCGCTGGCGGACCACAAAGAAATTCAACTCAGTGATCTGGCAGGGCAAGTGATGATTCACCTGGGGCGCGGCAGCAGCATCCGCCAGAGCCTGAACCGCCGCCCGGAACTGCAGTTTTTGCAGACCTTGCTGGAAGTGGATCATCTGGCAACAGTAACCGGCATGGTGGCGGCCGGCATGGGCATCAGTCTGGTGCCCGGGATGACGCTCTATCAGTTCAGGCATCCATCCATTTCCGTTGTACCTGTTGCGCGCACAGAGGGGCTTGAACGTGCCTTGTACATTGTGCGTCGCAAGGAAGAGGCCTTATCCCACGCAGCGCAAGCGTTTTACGATACCTTGTTACAGCATCGTGACACTCATTCCGAATAAGCCACCGTTTGCACTTCACCTTGACGATGTCATCGTCAAGTTTTTTGGATACGCCTATCACGCGGTGGTGTCATACACAGGTTGGCAACAGGGCGGACGTGCTGGGTGATTCAGATCCCTTTCGTTGCCGTCCTGACCGTAAACTCAAAGGGGCACAGCAGTTCGCTCGAACCAGCGTGACTCTGAGGTTCTGTCGGGGTGTGGGGCGCATCGGGTGCTTGAGCACGCCGTTGTTTTGACCCTGACCGGGGACACAAGGGTCCAGTTGTTTGAGCGCGGCGCTTGTCGATCCACCGGATCGACCGCGCGAGTTCTGGACCCGCCCCGGGCGGGGTCAAAACAACGGGAAGCCCGCAGGGCCGTGCGATGCACCCGGAGCGCCCCGGCACCCCGACAGAACCGTCAA
>JAAYGT010000107.1 GCA_012727555.1 Alcaligenaceae bacterium
CTGCTCTTCGCGCTGAAGGTCGTTGGACGGAATCAGCTTGTGCACCAGGCGCTCGGTGTGCACCCAGCACAGCCCGTGTTCCAGAATATCGAACTGTCCGGCGCCGTCACTGACGATACCCAGCTGAGGATGAATCCCTTTGGCCACCAGCCCCCCGAGCAGCATCGCTTCCGTGGCGATGCGGCGATGACGTACGCCGTTAATATCAAGCCGGTCGAGGTGCACGCTCCAGTCGCCACCTTCCATCGGTGAAGCCCGCAGCAACTCAACGATTTCCTGTTTCAAGCCCTGCTTGCGCATGTGGGCCAGGGCAGCATCATTCATCACATAGGACGGCTGAGCATCGTGCAGATGCGTCAGAAAGCCGATGCGGCTTTTGTTGTCTGCACTGCCGAACCAGGCAAAGTCCGCACTGCTGATAACCGTCACGTAGCCCGTCTTGCCTTGGTGGCGCGCCCCGGAGTCATCCACCGTCGTGTTGAAAATTAACCCTTATAGGGTTATGTTAAATGCATGGAGAAAAGAAGACCTCATTACCCGTTGGCCGCCATGCAAGCCAAGATCGCCACCGCTGGACGTGAAGCCTTCACGCAAACGGCAATTGCTGGAGGTCGAGCAATGGGTCTGACGGTTGCGGACATGCTGTGTGTCATCACGAGTTTGAGCCGCCACGACTTCTACAAGTCCATGACGACCCATAACGATCATCGCGTATGGCAGTACGTGTATTACGGCACCTGTCCGACAGGGCAGCTTGCCTACATCAAGTTGACCGAGGTGGCCGAGCGTATTGTCATTCAGTTCAAGGAGAAGTGATCATGATCACGAAAACGAAACTCTGCGGTGCGTGCGGCGGCAAGACGTTCACGGCCTTCACTGGCGAAACCTTCCCCATCGGTGATGATGAGCAAGTGAGTGGGCTTTCTGGTGATCGGTGCGACGATTGCGGCGAGGTGTACTTCGACCATGAAAGTCAGAACCGCTATGTCGAGGCAAGTGATACGTGGATTCTGGCGCGACGAGAGGAAGAAAAGAAGATGCTCGTGCGCGTGCGCAAAAAGCTTGGTTTGACACAACATCAGGCTGCCAAGCTGACTGGTGGTGGACACAACGCCTTTGGCCGCTATGAGCGCGGCGAGGTACAGCCCATGCCAGCTGTGGTCAATCTGTTCAAGTTGCTGGATAAACATCCGGGGCTATTGGCCGAGGTGCAGTAAAGGGCGGCAGCGCCAGTAGTGGCAAGACGAAGAGTAACGCATGAGCAACAAACCCGTTAAGCTGACAGCAGTGCCCGAAGGCTATGCCGACTGGTTGGTCGAGCTGAAAACCCGCATCCACACTGCCCAGCAACGTGTGGCGCTGGTGGTCAACCGCGAACTGGTGCTGCTGTACTGGCACATCGGCAAGGACATCCTGGCACGGCAGGCCGCGCAGGCTGGGGCGTGAAAGTCATCGAGCGGTTGTCGCAGGACTTGCGCTCGGCCTTCCCGGAGATGAAAGGTTTTTCCCGCACCAACCTGATGTATATGCGGGTCTTCGCGGCGGCGTGGCCCGACGAGCAAATTGTCCAACAGGCTGTTGGACAATTGCCTTGGGGGCACAATCTTGTGCGGGGCCGCATCGAGGGCGGCAGACATGGAGCGTCATGCCGGCGTGGAAGGTGGGTCAAAATTATTGGCCATTAATGGATCATTTTAAGTGGCCATTAACAAATCGCACGGACACGTTGTTTCTTGCCGGCACGCTGTGCCACCGCCAGCGCGGGCTCCAGGTCTCGGTAAAAGCGCTCGGCCGGCGCTTTGTAGCCATCGCTGGTGGTCACAAGGTCTTTGAGCCCCAGATCAATGGCGCACGCTTTCTGAACCGCACTCGAGACAGGCCGAGGGCGCTTGGCCACTTTAACGGTGACGTTC
>JAAYGT010000108.1 GCA_012727555.1 Alcaligenaceae bacterium
TCGGGGTGATCTGCCAGAAAAGCCTGCACTTGATCTTCGTTTTCGGCGGGGAGCACGCTGCAGGTGGCATAAACGAGGCGCCCGCCCGGGGCGACACAACGCGCCGCTTCACGCAGGATGGAGGCCTGCGTCTGGCGCAACTGCAGAAGTGACTCAGGGTGCTGGCGCCATTTGAGATCGGGGTTACGTCTAAGGGTACCCAGCCCGCTGCAGGGGGCATCGACCAGCACACGATGTGCCTTGCCGCGCAAACGTTTGACACGGGCATCGGATTCCGACTGAATGACCACCGGCACGATATTTGAAAGCCCGCTACGTGCAAAACGGGGTTTGGCCCGAGCCAGACGCGCCGCTGAAACATCAAAGGCATACAAACGGCCGGTCGAGCGCATGAGCGCACCGAGCAGCAGCGTTTTGCCGCCCGCCCCTGCACAAAAATCAATGATCATTTCACCCCGTTTGGGTGCGACCAAAGCAGCCAGCAACTGGCTGCCTTCGTCTTGAACTTCGATATCACCGGAAAGGAACAAAGACCAGCGATTGATGGCCGGACGCCCCTGAAGACGAATGCCCCACGGAGAAAACGGCGTTGCTTGCGGATTTGCCTGACGGGCTCCGGGCTGATCAATCAAAGCCTGGAGCACAGCATCGCGATCAGCCTTGAACGGGTTGACGCGAATATCGAGCGGTGCTGGCTGATTCAATGACTGGATGAGGGATTCCGCATCGGGCAAGGCATTCAGTTCAGCATCGAGCCAATCGGGCAGACTGTGGCGCACCGCACGCGAAAGTGACGACACGTCGAGACGCGCGACATAATCAAGCCAGTGACGTTCGGTATCGGTCAGGCCGGCATCCAGGTCGGGACGGGCAAACTGTGAAACCAGGCCCAGAATGGCCAGACGGCGCGACGCGGGCCCGGTACCGCTTTCAGCGATTTGCCGGTAACGCCTGAGATGACGCAACACGTCAAAGACGGCCTCGGCCACTTGGTGGCGGTCACGCGAACCCAGACGCGCATGCTCACGAAACCAGTGCGACAGCGTAACATCGGCCGGGTGCTCCCATTGAAGCACATGCCCCAGAACATCGCGCACTTGTTCAATGCGCGCGGCAGCCGGAATGTAGGGACGCGCCGGCGCATTTGGCCGGGCATCGGGTTGCGTTCCCGCACGGGGGCGACCAGAAGCTGCGCCATGCCCGTGCGACTGCCCCTTTGACGGACCTGACCGGCGCTCGGCTCCGGACTCCCGCCCGCGGGCAGGCCGGTCGGCTCGCGAGGCTGAACCGCCACGCCCCTGACCGGAAGGGGAAGAACCGCGACGGGCACGGGAAGAAAAATCATTCATGGCAGAACTCAGGTGATTGCACGCCCTGGGACGTGAGAACAAAGGAACGGGTGGCGACACCCTGAACATGGACGCGCTGCAGGGCATCGAGCGTGACGCGGCCTTCAGCCAGCCAGCGCACGACACGCTCGTACATTGCATGCTCAACCGAAAGAAGGCGGTCGGATAAGTCGTTGATGGTATCAGAGGCCATGACGGGAACAATACCCTGTGCCAGAATGGGGCCGTGATCCAGGACCGGTGTCACGAAGTGTACCGTGCAACCATGCCACTGCACACCCAGGGCCAAAGCCTGCTGGTGCGTGTGCAGCCCCGGAAATGCCGGTAACAATGAGGGGTGGATATTAATGAGTCGACCATTGAAATGTTCGACAAAGGCGGGCGTAAGCACACGCATGAACCCGGCCAGCAAGACATAATGCGGTTCATAGGCATCAATGGCACGGGCCAGATCGGCATCAAACGCTTCGCGGGAAGGATAATCACGGTGCGATACGACACGGGTGTCAACACCCTGCTCGTGCGCCCAGACCAGGCCTGCAGCATCCGGTTTGTTGGAAATGACGGCACAGACACGGGCATTGACGCCCGTATCCTGGGCCGTTTTGACAATAGCCTGCATGTTCGACCCCCGCCCTGAAATCAGTACAACCAGGCGGCATGCATCGTTTTTTGGGGTCATGAAAAGAATAATCCTGAGCAAATCAACACAAAATTGTAAACTCTTGCCTGTGAAAAATACGCTCAACATTTATCGGCAGCTGCCGCGATTCGATTCAACACGCCCCGGCGCGGTCACCATCGGCAATTTTGACGGTGTCCATCGGGGCCATCAGGCTATTCTGGCGCGGGTCTCCGAACATGCCGCACGGCACCATCTGGTGCCGACTGTCATCACGTTCGATCCGCACCCCCGTGCCTATTTTGCGCGACGCGCGCAACGTCCCGAACTGATTCCCACCCAAATCCACAGCCTGCGCAACAAGCTTTCAGCGCTTCACCAGCAGGGCATGCAACAGGTGGTCGTGCAACGTTTCAACCAAAGCCTGGCCGACATGTCGCCGGAAAGCTTCATTGAAAACCTGCTGGTCAAAGGGCTGAACACAAAGTGGCTTCTGGTCGGAGAAGACTTCCGCTTCGGCCACAAACGCAGTGGTGACATCAACCTGCTTAGACAGGCCGGGGAACGATACGGCTTTACCGTTGAAACTATCGACGATGTCGCCGATACGCACGGTCAGCGCATTTCAAGCTCCGAAGTCCGTACCGCACTGGCTGTAGGCAATCTGAAACGCGCTGCACACTTGCTGGGTGAACCTTTCCGCATTACCGGGCATGTGATTCACGGTCAGAAACTGGGGCGCCAGATCGGGTACCCCACCCTGAACCTGCGTGTACCAGCCCATTTTGCCCTGCGCTCGGGCATCTATGTTGTCAGGGTTCTCGGATTAGGCCCCACGCCGTTGAACGGCATCGCCAGCCTGGGGGTTCGACCTACTGTCACTGAAGCCGGCCGTCTGTTGCTCGAAGTCCACGTCCTCGACCAGCGCCTTGACGCATACGGTAAACTCGCGACTGTTGAGTTCCTGCATTACCTGCGGGATGAAGAAAAATTTCCCGACCTTCCCACTATGATCGCCGCCATCGACAACGATGCGCAAGGCGCTCGCGACTATTTCGCCATCCATGGACTACAGAAACACCCTCAATCTGCCTGAAACTCCCTTCCCCATGCGTGGCGATCTCGCCAAACGCGAACCCGGCTGGGTTGCCGAATGGGAAGAAAACAAGGTGTATCAAGCCATTCGCGAAGCTAGCGCAGGGCGACCCAAGTTCGTGCTGCACGACGGCCCACCCTATGCCAACGGTGATATTCACATTGGCCATGCCGTCAACAAAATCCTGAAAGACATCATCGTCAAAAGCCGCAACATGGCGGGCTTCGATGCCGTTTACGTACCCGGTTGGGACTGCCACGGCATGCCCATTGAAATCCAGATCGAGAAGAAGTACGGCAAGAATCTGCCTGTCGCCGAAGTTCAGGCCAAGGCGCGCGCTTATGCTTACGAACAGATCGATCGTCAGCGTACCGATTTCAAACGGCTGGGCGTGCTGGGCGACTGGGAGCGCCCCTACCTGACCATGAATTTCAGCAACGAAGCGGATGAAATCCGTGCACTTGCCCGCATTCTGGAAAAAGGGTACGTGTTTCGCGGTCTCAAACCCGTGAACTGGTGTTTCGATTGCGGATCGGCCCTGGCGGAAGCGGAAGTTGAATACGCCGACCGCAAAGATCCCTCCATCTACGTTGCCTTTCCGTTCA
>JAAYGT010000012.1 GCA_012727555.1 Alcaligenaceae bacterium
GGGCCGCCCAGACATCGGTGTAGGTGGTGCGGGCATGCGAGTGAATGACAGCATCGTAGAACTGATAGGCCACCACCTTGCCTGACCGGGCACCCGTGGCGGCAATGACCATATCGCACACCAGCACCAGGCGATCCACCTGGGGGTTCAGGGAACAAATGCCGTTGGAAAGCGATTCCGGCAGCATGGGGATGACACGACGCGGAAAATAGACACTGGTTCCGCGGTCAATGGCATCGTCGTCGATGGAATCGCCGGGCTGCACGTAGTGACTGACATCGGCAATGGCCACCAGAAGGCGCCAACCCGGCCGCTTGCGCGCCTCGGTGCCCAGATTCACGGGTTCGCAAAAAACAGCGTCGTCGAAATCGCGGGCATCTTCGCCATCGATGGTGACAAAAGCGACATCGCGAAGATCAACACGCCCGACAAATTCGCGCGCCTGAACTGTGGGGGGGATGGCTTCGGCCTGCTTCAAGGCAGACTGTGAAAATTCGTGAGGAACATCGAATTTACGAACCGCAATCTCGATTTCCATGCCTGGATCATCGATTTCACCCAACACTTCGGTAACCCGGCCCAGCGGCTGGGAGTGGCGCGTTGGCTGCTGCATGATTTCAACAGTAACCACCTGGCCGTGTTCGGCACCCGAGGTTTCAGAGGCCGGGATGAGGATATCGTGCTTGATGCGCTGATCTTCGGGAACAACGATGAAACCGCCATGTTCGGCCAGAAAACGCCCAACCAGTTTGTTGGTTCGACGTTCAAGGACTTCGATGATTGTGGCTTCGGGTTTGCCGCGGTAGTCGCCCGTGGCCCGCACCAGAACGCGGTCACCATGCAGCACCTTGAGCATTTCGCGGGGAGCCAGGAAAAGATCGGGACCTTTATCGTCACGCAACAGGAAACCGAAACCGTCACGATGACCCTGCACACGGCCTGCGATGAAGTCGTCGGTATTGCCAAGGCGCAACAGCCCTTTGGGCGTGGTGACGATCTGGCCATCACGTTCCATGGCCCCCAGGCGGCGCTCGAAGCCGATGGGTGCCGGAACGGCCACGTTCAGTGCCTGAGCAAGCGCCAGCGGCGAAACTTGTTTGTTCAATTGGCGCAAATGCGCAAGAATGATTTCCCGGCTGGGAATATCGGGATCAAAATCGGGTGGGACTTCAGGATGCAACGCCCTTCCAGACGCGACAGCAGGCGCAGACGAAGAAGCGGCAACACGAGGATCAGCGGGATCACCCGGCATTTTTTTGGTTTTTTTGCTCAAGGCAACTTTCCATTTTCAAAAAAAGCAGTATATAATTTGCGCCTTGTTGAAATAAACAATTTTTTGAAGGCGCAGTAAAGCTGCCGTTCAGCGCAAGCTCTACGGTACACTGCCAGCAAGCAAAGTGCCACCTTGGTAGCACACTGATTAAAAAAATTTTTCAGATTGCTTGACACGCTTTTAAAAAGAATGTTATAAATGCGGCTTCGGTTGACGAAGCAAATGCAGAATCAACAAGAAGTTGCAAGTACAGTGCCCAGGTGGCGGAATTGGTAGACGCGCATGGTTCAGGTCCATGTACCGCAAGGTGTGGAGGTTCGAGTCCTCTCCTGGGCACCACCGCTTTACACAGAGAACCCAGCCAAGTCCATGATTTAGCTGGGTTTTTTGCTTTTATCCCGCCCTTTTCTCTGGGGAAAAGAATCACGCTTTTCCCCGGTTCTTCCCCACGGGCGCCGCTATTTTTTCCCCACGTTTTTCCCCATAATTTTCCCCATACCGGAGGAATAAATAGGGCATCTTTTGAGAAACGCGGGAACGGAGTTCGGGCTATCGTCAGCTTCCCGGATGGTCGCCGCGGTATTGGCGTACACCCCATATGACTATCGCAAGCGAAAAACCTGGAGCTAGGTAGCAACCACGGTGGTACGAATTTCCACCTTCAGCGCGCCCTTGATGGCTGCGAAGATCGCCGAAATGTTATTCATCGTAGGGTTTCCCGAAGCAGAAAGCATGCGATGCAGACTTTTTGCCGGCTTGTGAATCTCATCGGCCAACGCTTCAAACCCTACGGTGGCATTGACAAGATCACGAAGTATCAGCTTGGCTGTGTCGGGTTCGCCATTGATAAACAACGTAATGGCCTCA
>JAAYGT010000109.1 GCA_012727555.1 Alcaligenaceae bacterium
CGCGTATGCCGCCTTCACCCTGCCGCACCCTGGCGGCATTTCGTCCTTTCTGGTCGAGCAAGCCCTGCCGCTGGGCGGAGGCTCCAACGTGGTCAATGTCATCCTGGTTGACTTCAGGGCTTTCGATACCTATGGTGAAATCACTGTTCTGGGCATTGTTGCCCTTACGGTATACGCCTTGCTCAGGCGCTTTCGACCCCCACCCGAAACGCTGACTGTGCCGCGCGTACAGACCACCGGCAGCCAGAACACACGGCTGCTCGACGACTTCGCAGAGCCTGATCCTGGTGCCGACCTGCCCCGCGGCGTCATGAAGGTTCCAACGGTACTGGTCCGTCTGCTGCTGCCGATTGCCGCCCTGATCTCCATTTACTTTCTCATCCGGGGACACAACCTGCCCGGCGGCGGGTTCATCGGGGGGCTCATCATGGCCACCGCCATCATCCTGCAGTACATCGTAGGCGGCATCATCTGGGTGGAAGCCCGTCCTCGCATTCATCCGCAGAACTGGATCGCTCTGGGCCTTCTGGCGGCGGGCGGCGCAGCCATGCTGGTCTGGTGGGCGGCCAAACCCTTCCTGTCAGCCATCAGCCTCGACCTCCACCTGCCGGTCATCGGTGCCGTACACCTGTCAACCGTGCTGTTGTTCGACATCGGCGTGTACATGCTGGTCATTGGCTCGACAGTCCTCATTCTGGTTGCATTGGCCCACCAGTCACTGCGCCTGCATCGCAAAACGCCGGTGCAATCCGACCCACCTGCCCTGCCCCTGAAGGTCAACTGATGGAACTCATTCTTGCTCTGGCAATCGGCGTATTGGCCGGCTCCGGGATCTGGCTCATTCTCAGACCCCGAACTTTTCAGCTCATCATGGGGCTCACGCTGCTGGCCTATGCCGTGAACCTGTTCATTTTCGGTATGGGACGCATTACCCTGAATGCTCCGCCAGTGGTCGATTCCGACATCCTGCATACCGCCCAACAAGTTGCCGATCCCTTACCCCAGGCGCTTGTGCTGACGGCCATCGTGATCAGCTTTGCCACCACGGCGCTGTTTCTGGTCGTGCTGCTGGCGGCCCGTGGGCTGTCGGGTACCGACCACGTCGATGGCCGGGAGAACCGCACGTGAATCATTGGTACCATCACTTACCCATCCTGCCTGTTGCCCTGCCCATGCTCATGGGGGCTGTGCTGCTGTTGCTGGGTGACTCTCGCAGACGCTCAAAACTTGTATTGGCGGGCCTGTCCATCGTCATCCAGATCGCCTGCGCACTGGCACTTGTTTTACTGACAGCAGGTTACCTGCCCTCTACCTGGCCAGAGGGTGTTGGTGTGTATCTTTTGGGTGATTGGCCGGCGCCGTTCGGCATCGTGGTCGTGGCTGACCGCCTGTCGGCCAGTTTGCTGCTTCTGACCAGCCTGCTCGCCCTGGCCACCTGGACCTACGCCAGTGCTCGCTGGGAAAAGGTCGGCGTGCATTTCCAGCCCCTCTTCCAGTTTTTGCTCATGGGGCTGAACGGTGCCTTTCTGACCGGCGATCTCTTCAACCTGTTCGTCTTCTTCGAAGTGCTGCTCAGTGCATCCTACGGGCTCATGCTGCACGGATCGGGTCAGGCACGCGTGGCAGCCGGTCTGCATTACGTTGTTGTCAACCTGGTGGCATCACTACTGCTGCTCATTGCACTGGGTTTACTGTACGGCGTAACGGGTACGCTGAACATGGCAGATCTCGCGGTTCGTGCCGGCGTGCTCGATGGCCCCCAGCGGGCACTCTACGAAACTGCTGTTGCCATCCTGGGCATTGCGTTCCTGATCAAGGCCGCAGCCTGGCCACTCAATTTTTGGCTGCCCGCCGCCTACGCCAATGCATGCCCTCCGGTAGCAGGTCTCTTTGCCATCATGACCAAAGTCGGCATCTACGCGCTCCTGCGAATCGGCTCACTGCTGCTGCCTTCGGGGGCCCCCGCAGCATTCGGAGGCGACTGGATGTTCCCGGTTGGTCTGGCCACGTTACTGTTCGGTACACTGGGCCTGCTGGCCGCACCTCAGGCTGAACGCCAGGCGGGCTATTGCATCATTCTTTCGTCAGGCACCTTGTTGGCCGCACTGGGAATGCCCGGAGTCACCATGACCGGCCCGGCCTTGTTCTACATGATCAGTTCAGTGCTTGCCCTGGGCGCACTCTTCATGCTCCTTGAAATGATCGAGCGTACCCAATCCTTCGGTTCCGACCTGCTTGCGATCAGCCAGGAAGCCTTCGAACTGGATGACCCCGCCTCGCCCGACACCTCTGATGACGTTGTCGGTGTGGCCATCCCCGCTGCCATGGCTTTCCTTGGATTATCGTTCGTGGCCTGCGCGTTGCTGATCGTCGGACTCCCCCCGCTCTCGGGCTTCATGGCCAAGTTTGCCTTGCTTTCAGCGGCGCTGAACACCGCCGGCTCTGCCCCCCCGGAGCTTGCCAACTGGCTGATGGTAGGCGCCCTGCTGGTATCCGGTCTGGCAGGCATCATTGCACTGGGTCGCACAGGCATACGACTTTTCTGGAGCAACGATGCCTCGTCAACCCCCAGGTTACGCCTTGTGGAAGCAGCCCCGGTGGGTTCTCTGCTGGCAGGCTGTGTTGCATTGACCCTTTGGGCCGGGCCCGTCATGAGCTACCTGGACGACACGGCCCATTATCTGGGTACACCGGCTTCTTATATCAATGCAGTACTGACGCGCACCACAACACGCACCGAAGAACCGGGAGCGCTGCCATGAAAAAACCGTTCAATTTCCTGATGCTGCCTGCATTGCTGCTGGTACTGTGGCTGCTGCTGAACGATACGCTTTCGCCTGGCCAGATTGTCTTTGGAGGCATCCTGGCGCTGTTTCTGGCCTGGGCCGCCCGTGCAATGCGCCCGCTGCGCGCCCGCCCCCGGCACCCACTGAAGGCGCTGAAACTGCTGGGACATGTACTGATCGATGTAACGCATTCCAACCTCATGGTTGCGCGCATTATCTGGCTCGGACGCAAAGCGAATGCAACCCCAGGCTTCATTCATGTGCCCATCCGGCTCAAAGACCCCCATGCCCTTGCCGTGCTGGCCTGCATTGTTACGTTCACGCCTGGCACAGTATGGTCCGATTACTCGGCCACCCAAGGCATACTCACCTTGCACGTTCTTGATCTGAAGGATGAAGCCCACTGGATCGAATTGATCAGAACACGCTACGAGACCCCACTGCAGGAAATTTTTGAATGAACACCCTGATCTACTGGTCGGCAACGTTTGCGCTAGGATGCTACGCCCTTGCCCTGGGCATTGCTACAGTTCGACTTCTACGCGGGCCCACAGCGGCTGATCGTGTACTTGCCCTGGATACCCAATATATCTGCGGCATGCTTATCTTGCTGGTGCTGGGCTTGCGGGTTGATTCCAGCCTTTATTTTGACATTGCCCTTCTGATTGCCCTGTTTGGCTTTGTGGGCTCGGTCGCCCTGGCAAAATTCCTTTTACGTGGCGAGGTGATTGAACCATGACACTCGAAACGCTACCTCTGTGGCTCACTTTACCGATCTCGGCGTTACTGATCATCAGCGGTATCCTGACCCTGACGGGTGCTCTGGGTCTGTTACGGCTGAATGATTTTTTTTCACGCATTCATGCGCCCACCCTGGGCAATACACTGGGTGTATTCTGTATCCTGCTGGCGTCCATTCTGGCCACACTGATGCTGGAACGCACAACGGTCTTCCATTACCTTCTGATCACAGTCCTGCTGTTCATTACATCGCCAGTTACCGCCATGCTGCTGATGCGTGCCGCCATCACACGCAAGGCACGTACTGAAGAACAAAAAAACAAACAATCACCGGATTGACGTCCTCCACCCCAACGCGCCTATACTTGGCGGTCTGATTTCCAGGAGCAAACTAATGAAGGAACCCATCGTGTTCAAGCAAACCGGTCGCCTGCGGTCGCTGTCGGCCCTGGCGCTCGTGGCGGTTGCCGTTGCCTTCAGCATCAACGCACAGGCTCAAAGCACAGAGACCATCGAGGCACGCTACAAACTCGACGTACAACGCTGCCATCAGGGTGACAGTGCCCAAGACCTGGCCACCTGCCTGCGCGAAGCCGCTGCTGCACGTACCGAAGCACGCAACAACCTGCTCACCGACCACGACGCGGCTTTCCGGCAGAATCAGTTGCTGCGCTGCCAGTCGCTGCCGCCCGGGCAACACGAAGACTGCCTGAAGCAAATGGAAGGCACCAACACACAGGTCATGGGTAGCGTGGAAGCCGGAGGCGTACTACGCGAAACCACCATCATCACGCCGGGCAAGATCATTGTTCCGGGTACGGCAGGCCCGGAAACAGCACCGGCAGTGAACAGCCAACAGACGGTACAGACCCTGCCTGTACGCTAATGTTACAACCAGGCAGGAATACCTGGCAGGGTGCTCAAAGAGCATGCAGCTTGCGCCGTTGCTCACAGCTCAAGCTGCATGCCCATTTCAACAACACTGTTCGGTGGAATGCGGTAAAAACGCGTTGAACGATCAGCATTACGGGCCATCAAGGCATACAAACGCTTGGGTAACGCTTTATAAAATACCGTACTGGCCGGCACGATGATCGACTGCCTTGAAAGAAAATAGGAAACCCGCATGGGCTCAAGATCGAGCTCAGGATGCAGCATCGATACCTGAGCCAGAAAGCGGGGAACATCGGGCTCCTGCTTGAACCCCCAGTGGCCAACCAGTTGCCAGCTGTTGGGTGTAAGACGCGTGACGCTGAATGATTCCTGCAACGCAACATACGGCACATCGGCACTGGCCAAGGTAAGAAACACGGTTTGCTCGTGCAACACCTTGTTATGCTTCAGATTATGCAAAAAAGCCGCAGGCACCGCGTCGGGAACCACATTCATGAAAATGGCGGTACCGGGCACACGAACAGGCGGATAATGCTCGAGTGCCTGCATGAAACCCTGCAAAGGTTGTTGTTCCGTCGCCAGCAAACTGCGTACCTTGCGCGTACCGGTGTTCCAGGTGACCATCAAAGCCAGCAATACACCACCAACCAGCAAAGGCACCCAGCCTCCCTGATGTATTTTGAATGCAGTGGAGGAAAAAAGCAGCAGATCGAGCAACAACAGCAAGACCAGCACGCTGATCAGCACAGGCTTCCAGATGCCCGAGACGCGGGCCGGCAAGACAAAAAAAGCAAGAATTGCAGTGACCAGCATGGCACCTGCATTGGCAAAACCGTAGGCATTGGCCAGTTTTTCAGAGCCCTGAAAAACGAGAACAAGAACCACAACTGCTGTGAACAAAAGCAGGTTGACCCTGGGCAGGTACACCTGCCCCTGCGTGCTGTCGGAGGTGTGTTTAATGGTCATGCGCGGCCAGTAACCCAACTGAATGGCCTGTCGCGTTACCGAAAAAGCACCGGATATCACGGCTTGCGACGCAATGATTGTGGCCAGTGTCGCCAGAACCACCATGGGTACCAGAAGCGGCTCGGGAGCAAGGCTGAAAAAAGGATTTTGCAGTGCAGCGGGATCTGACAACACCAAAGCCCCCTGACCGAAATAACACAGCACCAAGGCAGGCAAGGCAACCCACAACCAGGCACGCTGGACAGCACGACGACCCAGATGCCCCATATCGGCATACAGTGCTTCAGAGCCTGTGACGGCCAGTACCAGGGCCCCCAGCAACACATACACTTGCCAGGGTGCCTGGGCAACAAACTGAAGGGCATACCAGGGATTCAATGCGGCCAAAACCTGGGGAAACTGGCTGATACGCCAACCGCCCAGTACGGCAAGCGCGATGAACCAAAGCAGCATGACAGGACCAAACAAACGCCCTACGGCCGCCGTACCGCGAACCTGCATGAGAAACAAACCCGCCAGAACAAGCAGCGCCAAGGGAATGACCAGATCGTCAAAGGCAGGCGACACAAGATGCAAACCCTCGATGGCGGACAACACAGAAATGGCCGGGGTGATCATGCTGTCGCCGTAGAACAAACAGGCACCGGCCAGACCCACAATAACCAGCAAGGCTCTGCGCTGACCCTGTACTCCACGCAGGGCCAACTCGAGCAAGGCCAGGGTGCCACCTTCTCCACGATTATCTGCGCGCAGCACCAGAGTGACATACTTGATCGTGACCACCAGCATGATCAGCCAGAAAAGCAGCGACAACAAGCCCAGCACATGACCTGACTCCGGAGAATCAACGCCTGCCATGGCCACTTTAAGGGTATAAAGGGGGCTGGTTCCGATGTCGCCATACACAATACCCAGAGCGGCAAGCGTCAGGGGCGTTTCAGTGGTGCTGGTTTTGTGGGTAGTCATGCGTGCGGCTCAGTTTTGTGCCAATGCGGGGCCCCGGAAATACAACAACAATGCGCGTGCCCGGAAAGTCGGGACGACTGGTCAGGTTCCACCAGGCACCATGGGCACGAGCAATTTCCCGGACAATTGCCAACCCAAGACCGGACCCACCGGCGCTGGAGCCCGGACCACGATAAAAGGCCTCGAAAACACGCCCGGCATCAGTGGCCGGAATACCTGCGCCATCGTCGTGGACCGTCAGTGAAGGTGGATTAGCAGCAACCGTCACCTGTATGCAGCGAGCGCCCTGTGCATACTTGAGCGCATTGTCGATCAGATTGCCCAGCAACTCTTCAAGCAGCAATGGATCGGCGTCAATCATGACAGGGTCGTCGCCGGCCGACATACGCAGCTCAACCGCCCGGGCTCGCGCCGCCGGAATCCATTCGGATACGGTGACACGTGCCCACTCGGACAAGTCGAGCCGTTCAAACGTGTGCCGGGTGCGGACGGAGGGATCTGCCTGGGCCAGCACCAGCAACTGCTGGCCCAGCCGAATCATTCGATCCGTGACATTTTTGATGCGTTCAGCACGCACCCGGACGTCATCGGGAATGGTGCTGCCAAGCATCAGCTCAGATTCGAGCTTGAGCCCGGTCAGGGGCGTACGCAGTTGATGCGATGCATGGCCAATGAAACGTTTCTGGGCTTGCATGGCGTCATCGAGCCGCACCAGCAGTTCGTTGAAGTGGTGCACCAATGGAGCCACTTCAGCGGGAAGACGAGTGGCATCGAGGGGCTGGAGATCGTGGGCAGAGCGCTCGGTAATTTCCCGGGTCAGGTCATTGATTGAACGCAGGCCTGACCGAACCCCCGAGACCAGAATCCAGGTAAAAATGCTGATGAGCACGACTTGACTGACGACCATGGTCCAGAAAATATCGCGTGAAAGCCAGTCTTCGAGACTGATGCTGCGTGTCATGAGCCAGGTGATGCTGATGTCGACGGCCACAAGTACCAGCACGGCAGGGAAAAGGCGAACAACCAGATGACGGGCAAGCGATCCGCGCGGCAACAGGCTGCGAAAAAAGTCAGGCAACACTGTCAATGTTCAGCAAATAGCCGAAACCGCGAACCGTTTGAATGCTGACCCCCGTACCCTCGAGACGCTTGCGCAGACGATACACATACACTTCAACGGCATTTTCACTGAAATCGGCATCCCAGGCAGATAACGAGTTGACAATCTGGCGCTTGGTAACGACTCGGCCAGCGCGGGTCATGAGCATTTCAAGCACCGACAGTTCACGTACGGACAGCGAAAGACGTTCTCCGTGGATACGAACCTCGCGACTGACTGTATCGAAAACCAGAGGGCCGGCTTCAATGAGAGGCTGCGGCAAACCCACGCGCCGACGGGCAAACGCCCGCACACGGGCGGCAAGTTCGGCCAGTTCGAAAGGTTTTGTGACGTAGTCGTCTGCGCCGGCATCAAGCCCCGCAACGCGGTCTTCAACGCCATCGCGGGCGGTGAGAATGAGTACAGGTTCGTGATGACCTGCCGCACGGAGTTCTGAAAGAACATCGAGACCGCTACGCCCAGGAAGATTCAGATCGAGCAGCAAAAGATCATAGGACTGGGCAGACACGGCACCCACGACCTGCTCGCCGTCGGGGAGCCAATCGACGGCGTAACCTTGCTGGACAAGAAATTCCTGGAGACCCCGGCCCAGCGTTGAATCATCTTCAATGACAAGAACTCGCATGCGGTGATTTTAGCTCGAAGCCTGCGCCGATAACACAGACAACGCGCCAACCCAGCAAAGTGTTACAACGCTGACAACTGACTGACCTGCACATCCGTTCTCCCGACCATTTGAACGGGAAACAACGCACACGAAACACACTGATCGATTTGCAAGCGACGACGTTTGAGCCCGACAGGGTTTTGCTAGGGGCTGTCAGGTGATGCCGCCGCTGGCACATCAGACCTTGCCGCAGAGGCAGCCTGATCCGGACGGGTAATAAACCCAAGCCGTTTGACGCCCGATTCACGAGCGGCCCCCATGATGGCCGCCAGAATGTCGTAACGGGTGGCATGGTCGGCGCGAATGCGAATGGAAGGCTGTGGCTCAAGGGCTGCAGACTGCGCAAACTGCACACGCAAGCCCGGCATATCGATCGGAGCCTCGTTCCAGAACACATTGCCATTCGCATCAATGGCCAGATCGACCACCACAGGCTCCTGTTCCACCGGCTCGCCCCGCACTTGGGGCAGATCGACCTTCAGAGAGTGGCTGAGCAAGGGTGCCGTGATGATGAAAATGACCAGCAAGACCAGCATGACATCGATCAGAGGAACCATGTTGATTTCTGACACCGTATGCCCGCCTGATTTATTGTCGAAACTACCGAAAGCCATCAGTTGCTCCGTGAAGACGCCACGCGTACCCGTGGTGTTGAGCCATTAGCCACTGGTTCAGCCACGGGCTGCCCTGTGGTCAGGAACGTGAAAAGGTCATGAGCAAAAGCATCAAGCCGTGCAAGATACACACGATTCGTTCGCACAAAGCCGTTGTAGGCAAGAACGGCAGGAATGGCAACGGCCAAACCGAGACCTGTCATGATCAGTGCTTCACCCACCGGCCCGGCAATTCGATTGATGGTCACGCCATCGGCCAGACCGATCCCCACCAGCGCATGGTATACCCCCCAGACCGTACCGAAAAGCCCGACAAAAGGGGCGGTGGAGCCAATCGACGCCAGTAACGTCAAGCCATTTTCAAGACGTGCTGTTTCCTCGTCGATGACCTTGCGTATGGTGCGTGTGACAAATGCCGATGTAGAGCCCTTTTCCTCAAGACGGACCGCGCCATATTTCACATGGTGATTCCGAGCGTGAATCGCATGGCTGGCCAAATGTGAAAATGGCTCGGTCGCGCCATGTGTTGCAATCTCGTGCTCGACCTGCTCCAGGGAACTGGCCGACCAGAACTCCCTTAAAAACTTTTTCGAACGGCTGCGAATGCGCACATTCAGAAAAGACTTAACGAAAATCAGATACCAACTGGTCAGGGACATGAGAACAAGAATAGCGAACAGCCCCTTGCCAATGGCATCACTTTGCGCAATGAAATGCAGCATACCGGGTGACGACTGAACACTTGGGGCAGGCGCGGCGGCAGCGGCCCCATGAAGTGCGGTCTGAGCCGCAACGGTGGCACCCTGCGCGACCGTTTCCGCACCGGGTGCGGCTGCAGCAACCTGGGCCAGCCCCTGCAGGACAATCTGAACTGTATCCATCATGACTTAAGGCATCCTATAAAACAAAATCGAACGGAATATCGGCCAGTGCTTTGTAGGCGATACCATTTTCCGTGTAAGGCTTGAAGCGAGCACCGCGAGCGGCCTTCACCGCCGCGTCATCCAAACGCTCGAAACCGGACGACGTCAGAACGGAAGCATCCATAACGGCCCCTTGGGGGGAAATGAGCACCCTGACAATCACCCGGCCTTGTTCGCGCCTGCGCTCGGAAGCGCGGGGATAATGTGCCCTGGGTGGTTGACCGTGATAATTCACATGATTGATCATGCGTGGCCGATCAGGATCCACCGGACCAGCAGGCGCTTGGGGAACCGCTGCCTGGGCCACCTGACCCCGGGGGGGGGCTGCAGAGGATTCAGTTTTTTGTGCAGCCTGCCTTGCCGGCTGAGGCTTGGGCGCAGGCTCTGGCTTGGGTTGTGGCTTGGGTTGTGGCTTGGGTTCGGGTTGTGACTTGGGTTCGGGTTGTGACTTGGGTTCTGGTTCTGGTTCTGGTTCTGGTTCTGGTTCTGGAGCAGGCTCGACTATTTTTGCTGGCTCGGGAGCGGGCTCTGTGGCAGGCTCTGGCTCAGGCGGGGGCTCGGGATCCGGTACAGGATCAGGCTGTTTGACAGGGTCAGGAATCGGCTCAGGTTCGGGCACTGTCTCTTCATTGGAAACATCAGCCAGTTGCTCTGGCAACTGCTGTTCCACCTGCTGAGTCTGTTCAACCGGGGATTGAGAAACACGTGGAACACCATCAACCCCCGCCTCCAGGCCTGCATCGACCACGGTATCGGACAGCTCAACAAAATGTATTTCAACCGTTTCAGGCAGATCAGGCACTTGTGGGTCGTCGGAAACACCCAGCAAAGTCGCCAGAATGGCCGCATGCAACCCTAGAGTAAGCACCATACCGGCCAGTAACAGCAAAGCGGAAGGTGCATTTGCAGTACGCGAGGAACGAAACATGAACGCCATCAAGAATTGAAACAGGACACAAACACTTTCCCACCAGAGGTTAGGCACACTGCAACACCAACCCAAGGGTTGATAATAACAGTAATGCGAACAATTCTCAATTATTGGGCCAAAAAAGACATAAAAAAAGGCACTTGGTTACCCAATGTGCCTTAATTTAAAGAGTGGTTCAGAAATTTGGTGGGTGCTAACGGGTTCGAACCGCTGACCTACGCCTTGTAAGGGCGCCGCTCTACCAGCTGAGCTAAGCACCCAAAATTAATCAGTAAATTTTGGATTTTCCAAAATTTCTGAAAACCAATCAAGAAAATAATTATATACCGTGTTTTTTTATTCTGCAAGCAAGCCAGGTAATGCTGGCAAGAAAATCAGTTGACAGCGTCTTTCAGCGCCTTGCCCGGGCGGAACTTGGGCACACGCGCTTTCTTGATCTTGATTTCTTCGCCTGTGCGCGGATTACGACCCGTACGTGCAGCACGCTCAGTGACAGCAAACGTACCGAAGCCGACTAACGTGACCGTACCTTTCTTTTTAAGTGTTGTTTGAACAGCACCAATGAAAGCATCGAGGGCACGCGCAGCATCGGCCTTGGAGAGGTCGGCTTTCGAAGAAATGTGTTCAATGAGTTCTGTTTTATTCATTAAGGAATACCCCTGAAAAATGAGCTGGACCAGACCCTTCCCTTGAACCACCTGGCCACCTGTTGAAAACTGCGCAATGGTTGAAAACCACTGACGGAGCCAGACCACCCTGCCCTGTGCAGACCGAATGAAAAGCTCCGTTGATCATCGCGTATTAAGCCCTTGAATACACAGCCTGTCAAGGAGCATTGGCCCGGAAACCCCCGAAAACACTAATGACTTGACGTTTCCGGGAGAGGCTGGTTGCGTGCGACCGACAGCCCGGGAACGCACGGATAACCGCTTGAAACACTCAGGCAAGCGCTTGATGGAAATCATTGATCAAGTCAGCGGTATCTTCAATACCAACCGAAATACGCAGCATTCCGTCGGGGATCCCCATCAACGCGCGCCGCTCTGGCCCCATTTCGTAGTAGATCGTGTGCGCCACGGGCAGCACCAGACTGCGATTATCTCCCAGGTGTGTAGCCAGGGCAAAAACTGTCAGGCGGTTCAGAAAATCAAACACATCGACATCATCGGCCAGCTCAACGGCCAGCAGCGCACCAAAGTGCCCACCGAACAAATCGGCCGCACGTGTGTGTTGCGGGTGTGAAGCCAGACCCGGATAACGGACACGACTGACTTTGGGATGGTGCTGCAGGCCACGGGCAAGCTCAAGGGCGTTATGGCATGCCTTTGCCAGGCGCAACGACAAGGTTTCAGCCCCCGTGGCAATACGGTGAGCCGCCTCGGCAGAGAGGGTACCGCCCATGTCGCGCAAACCTTTCTTCTTGATTTGCGTAAGCCCCCAACTGGTGGGCTTGCCCTGGCGATAGGGTTCGGCAATATTCGGATAGGACGACCAGTCGAATAATCCTGTATCGGTTACCGCCCCCCCGAGCGCATTACCGTGCCCACCCACATGCTTGGACAGTGACGTAACGACCAGACTGGCGCCAAACCGCTTTGCCGGGCACAAAAAAGGAGTAACGAGCGTATTATCAACCACATAGACCAAACCCTCGCGCTGACACCACGCACCAATGGCAACAAGATCGGGAATTTGCGTGCCTGGATTCGCCAGGGACTCCACGAACACCATACGGGTATTGGGCTGACGGGCAGCCATGACCTGCTCGGCATCGGTGGCATCAACCAGCGACACCTCAACACCGAAACCGGCCAACGTACCCAACAAGCTGTTGGTATTGCCAAAAATGAATTTACTGGTGATCAGGTGATCACCGGACTTGAGCAGAGCAAAGAACGTGGCTGCCAGCGCAGCCATACCGGTTGCGAAGGTGACGGTACCCGCCCCCTCTTCCATCTGGGTCAGTTTGGTTTCCAGTGCGGCCGTCGTGGGCGTACCCTGACGGGCATAACTGAAACCAGGTTTGCCCTGAAAAACCGCCGTCAGCTCACGGGAATCGGCAAATGCAAACTCAGCCGATGGATGCATGGGTTTATGCACAGCACCGTGCTCTACGGTAGAGCGCCGATCAGAATGCACGATGGTGGTGGTAAAACCGTTAGTGGACATGAAAAATCAACCTGAAGCTGAAAAAGAGGCAAGACCCGCGGACACTGATGGATCAACCCTGCTGACGCTGCCTGACCGTTTCGTAAAGGCATACAGCGCTGGCAACACTGACGTTAAGGCTCTCGACCGAGCCGCACATGGGAATATGGACGAGCTCATCGCAGGTTTCGCGTGTAAGCCGTCGCATACCTTCACCCTCGGCGCCCATAACCCAGGCCATGGCGCGACGCCCGTCAATCTGATGAAGCGACGCAGTTGCCTGATCGTCGGTGCCGACCAGCCAAACGTCACGCTCTTTCAGGTGACGCAAGGTGCGGGCAAGATTGGTGACCATGATGTAAGGCACTGTTTCGGCAGCACCACAGGCAACCCGTTGCACGGTACTGTTCAAACCCACCGCTTTGTCGCGGGGCGCAATGACGGCATGCACGCCGGCTGCATCGGCCGTACGCAGGCAGGCACCCAGATTATGCGGGTCGGTTACACCATCAAGCACAAGCAGCAGCGCAGGCTCATTACGATCTTCCAGTTCATCGAGAACCTGATCGATATCGATGGCCAGCACCACGGGCTGGGCCAGCGCAACTACCCCCTGATGACGTGTTCCGCGTGCAAGGCCATCAAGCCGATCAGCCGGCACGGGCAGCACACGCACACGGGCCTTTTCTGCCAGCTGAACCAGCGACTGAACCCGTTTGTCGCGCCTGGACGCTTCGATATACAGCTCCTTGACCGAATCGGGGGCGTGGCGCAATCGCGCCGTAACGGCATGAAAACCGGCAAGAACCTGCAACGATGACATGAGTATCCTTCGAGAACAAAAAACCCGCATATACCGTGCGGGCTTTTATTGTAACAACAGCGCGGATCAGCGACGCCCACGGGTGGAGGTGCGTGCGGGTGCCGGCTTGGCCGCCCTCTTGGCCTGAGCCCTGCGCTGGCGTGCCGTGGTGCCTTTCAGTTCGGCAGGCTTGGTAGGCGCAGCCCGCTTGACGTGACGCGACTTTTCCCTTGAGGGATCAGCCGAAAGTGACGCTTTGAGTTCCTTGAACCCCTCGCCCTTGACCAGACGGAACTCGATGCGACGCGCTTCGAGATCAACACGAGCAACCTGCACCTGAACCGCATCGGTGAGCCTGTACCGGATTCCGGTACGTTCCCCACGCAATTCGTTGGACGACTCGATGTACTGAAAATAGTCGGAACCGAGCTCGGAGACATGCACCATGCCTTCAACAAAAAGCGTATCGAGGGTAATGAAAATACCGAACGATGCGACGCCGGTGATACGACCGCTGAAGACCTCACCGACGCGTTCCTTGACGAACCAGCACTTGAGCCAGGCCTCGACATCGCGGGAGGCATCATCGGCACGACGCTCGCGCGACGACAGCAACAAACCGAGCTTTTCCCACATGGCTTCTTCGCGCTTGGCCGCCGGCAATGCAACGGTATCGGCAAGATCGGGAAGATCAGGCACATAACGCTTGCCGGACAAGATACCCTTGATGACACGGTGCGTGAGCAGATCGGGATAACGGCGAATGGGCGAGGTGAAATGGGCGTAGTGTTCGTAGGACAAACCGAAATGCCCGACATGTTCAGGACTATACAAGGCTTGCTGCAAGGAACGCAGACACATGGTCTGGATGATGGCAAAGTCAGGACGCCCGCGCGCAGCCTTCAAAAGACGGGCGTAGTCGTCGGTTGAGGGATCATCACCGCCATCAAGCTCAAGACCGAGCGTACGCAAATAGGCTCGCAGCGTTTGCAGTTTTTCCGGCGTGGGCCCTTCATGCACCCGGTACAAACCATGACGCTTGTTGCGTTTCATGAACTCGGCTGCACATGTATTGGCCGCCAGCATGCACTCTTCGATGATTTTGTGGGCATCGTTGCGGGTATAGGCTTCGATGCGTTCAATGCGGCCCAGGGGATTGCAGACGATGCGCGTTTCCAGGGTTTCGAAATCCATGGCGCCACGTGAGACACGCGCCGTGGCCAGCAACTGATACAGTTCGTTCAAATGCAGCAACTGAGGCATGACATGCTGCATGGCAGCAGCAGCCGGGCCATCGGGTTGCTGCAGGGCCGCCCAGACATCGGTGTAGGTGGTGCGGGCATGCGAGTGAATGACAGCATCGTAGAACTGATAGGCCACCACCTTGCCTGACCGGGCACCCGTGGCGGCAATGACCATATCGCACACCAGCAC
>JAAYGT010000110.1 GCA_012727555.1 Alcaligenaceae bacterium
GGCCTTGGCCGGGGCGGGGCCAGAACTCGCGCGGTCGATCCGATGGATCGACAAGCGTCGCGCTCAAACAGCTGGCCCCTTGAGCCCCCGGCCAAGGCCGCAACGGCGGCGCGTTCAAGCAGACCCAGCCCGCCTTGCACCCGCCAGAACCTCAGGAAAATGCGTGCCTGAAACAGGTTGCTATGGGGCGAGTTTGCAGAACCAGGCGTCAACCACTCAACGGCATGCAGGCATCAAAAGATCACAATGAGCCATCAGCAGCCACTTAAATGTACCGTCAGCAGCCACTTTCATGCGCATTATGACAGCAACCAGAAGCGGCAAACCAGGCCTTGCCTGAACATGCGCTGCTGCGTGGTTTCGTCGGGGCGCGGGAGCGCACCGACAGCCTGAACACAGCATTAGTGTAGTGTTGTGATCTTGACCGTGGAATGAGCCGCTTTTTGTGGGGAACAAGCGTTGCTGTGAGGTTCTGCCGGGGTGCAGGGGCGCTCCGGGTGCTTGAGCACGCCGTTGTTGCGGCCCTGGCTGGGGATTCAAGGGCCCAGCTGTTTGAGCGCGACGCTTGTCGATCCACCGGATCGACCGCGCGAGTTCTGGGCCCGCCCCGGCCAGGGCCGCAACAACGGGAAGCCCGCAGGGCCGTGCGATGCACCCGGAGCGCCCCTGCACCCCGGCAGAACCGTCAAAGAATACCCACACCCTCCGCAAAAACACCCGCCACAACAGAACATCCTTCACCGCAGTAACAGCGCCACTGCGCTACCCACAATACGATACCGTTCTTCCAGCCAATGAAAAATCAGACCAGCGACCCCAGCGAGGCTTCGACACTGCGCACGAGGGAAATGAGACGTGGCCCGATGTCATCGTGAAAGTGCTGGCTGTGTTCGCTGAATACAGGCACCGACACGGAAAAGATCCAGAATTCGCCATCGCGCGCAGGCAGCATGGGTACGGAAATAGTGGAGACCTCGCGGTAAAGATCGCCGTGACCACGACAGAACCCGAGCTGGGCAAGGTCTTTGCGGGCATCGAGCAGGCGATCTTGAAGCCAGGCGTGACGTTCGGGATCGGACTGCTTCAAGGCGTCAAGGTAGGCGGCGCATTCAGGCTCTTCGCTGAAACACAGGTAGGCCCGACCCGAGGCCGTGCGGGAAATAGAAACCGGCAGGCCCACTTCAGGCCGGTACAATTTACTTTCAGCCCCTTGGGCGATTTCTACAAAACTGAGACCGGCACGGTAACCAACAAGCACTTGCACCTGACCATTAACGTAATCGGCCAGGTCTTGCATGAGCGGACGGGCCAATTGCCGGATGGTCATGCGGGCCAGCACCGGCGCTGCCAAGTTTAACAAGGCCACACCAGGCACATATTTGGAAACCCGGCTGGAATAACGCAGCATGCCCAGTTCGCACAAAGTGTCGAGCAGCCTGAACAGAGTGGGTTTCGGCAGGCCGGTAAGATCGGCCAGTTCCTTGCCGCTGAGTTCCTGCTGCCGTGCCGTAAAACAGGACAGCACAGCCAGACCACGGGCAAGCGCACTGACCAGCTGGGGATTATCGGGATTCTTGATCTGCACCATGGGTTAGCCTGCTTTAAGCTTGATAATGAAATAATTATCTCATTATAAATTGTTTTTTCAATACAAAATAACTCTAATATCCCACATAATGGTTAAACTCACCACCAATGCAACCACTGAAATACAACCATGTCGGGTGCACAACAAAAAAAACGGCCCGAAGGCCGTTTCAAGAAACTGTTAACGAGAAGGCAATCAGTCGATCACCACATTGGCAGACTTGACGATTTCAGCGTAAATACCGGCATCGTTGACCAGAATTTTCTTGAAGGCTTCAGGATCATCGCCGCCCGGAATGAGACCCAGATCTTCGATGCGCTTGGTGACCTCAGGCGACTTGATGATGCGAATGAGTTCATCGGACAGCTTTTTCTGGATGTCGGCCGGTGTGGCTGCCGGCAGGAAAATACCGAACCAGCCCATGGGCTCGAACATTTTCTGGCCTTGCTCTTTCAAGGTGGGAACGTCGGGCAACCAGGCCAGACGTTTTTCACCGGTAACGCCCAGCAACTTGAAGTTGGGCAGCTGCGGACGGGACGAGCCGGCATCGAGGAATGCCATTTTCACGTGATCACCCATGAACGCCGTAATAAGCGGTGCGGCGCCCTTGAACGGGATATGAGCGAGGTCAAGGTTGTTCTGGTAGTTGAACAAGGCGCCTTGCAGGTGGGATGAAGTGCCCGGACCATATGTGCCATAGTTGTATTGACCCGGATTGGACTTGACCAGTGACACCAGTTCAGCCACATTCGCCGCCGGTGTGCTTTTGGTGACAGCCAGAATGGACGGGCTGACAGCCACGCGCGTGATGGGTGCCAGGTCTTTCAAAGGATCGTAAGGCAGCTTCATGAGCGGAATTTGCTGCACCAGGGCCGTGATGGCGACCAGAACGGTGTAGCCATCGGGCGCTGCCCTGACCACGGTATTGTTGCCAATGGTACCGCCTGCACCCGGTTTGTTTTCAACCACAACCGGCACGTTCCAGGCTTCGGATAATTTCTGCGCCAACAAGCGACCAATGATGTCGGTTGCGCCACCTGCAGGGTACGGCACCACAAAGTTGATCGGTTTGTCGGGGTAAGCTGCCGCCAGCGCGGTGCCGGTTCCGGCACTGGCCAACCCCAGTGCCAGCAATGCCGCTGTGAAAGCGCGACGTGTAAAACGAATCATGTGGAAGTCTCCTTATGAGTAAAGCAATGCAATATTGCTAAATAGAATATTTATTCTGATATTTGTGTTTCTTTATAAAGATATAAAAACACATAAAAATCGAGGATGAGCATGAGATAGCCCTTAATCGAGCGTTACTTTGGCTTCACGAACGATATCGGCATAGACCTTGGCATCACGCACCACGAGTTCTTTGAACGCTGCCTGGGTATCGCCACCTGCAATCAGCCCAAGATCTTCGATGCGCTGGCGCACATCGGGCTTTTTGAGAATGCGTATGGCTTCATCGGTGAAGCGCGTTTGTATTGCCTGGGGTGTGGCCGACGGCATGAACAACCCAAACCACCCCAAAGGCTCGAAGGACTTGGCACCTTGCTCTTTAAGAGTGGGGACATTCGGCAACCACGACAGGCGCTCAGTGCCGGTGACACCCAGCAAGGTGAAACTGGACAGCTGCGATCTGGATGATGCGGCATCAAGGAAAGCGGCATCGACATGACGTCCCATCATGGCGGATACCAACGGGGCTGCGCCCTTGTAAGGTATGTGTGTCATGTTCAGGCCGTACTGTACAGACAACAGGCTCATTTGCAGGTGAGATGACGTACCTGCGCTGTAGGTGCCGTAATTCAGTTTGCCATCGTGTGTTTTGGCATAACTGATAAATTCCGGCAAGGTTTTGACGGGGATGTCTTTGGTGACAGCCAGAATGGATGGACTGCTGGCGACCCGCGTGAGCGGCGCAAGATCTTTCAGGGGATCGTAGGGCAGTTTCATGAGCGGAATTTGCTGCACCAGGGCCACGATGGTGAACAAAACGGTGTAGCCATCGGGTGCGCCACGTACAACCGATGAGGCTCCGATGGTGCCGCCCGCCCCTGCCCGATTCTCAACCACCACCGGCACCTTCCAGGACTCGGTGAACTGCTGGGCCATAATGCGAGCCAGCATATCGGTAGCCCCACCTGCCGGGTATGGCACCACAAAGGTGACGGGTTTGTCGGGGTAACTGCTGGCCATGGCCGGACCGATGCCGGCACCTGCCAACCCGAGTGCGAGCAGCGAAGCCATGAAATGACGGCGATGTTGACGAACCATGTTGATGTGTCTCCTGAGTGCATGCTGACCCGCCGGACAAGGGGCGGCCCGATGCAGGTTGTCGGTGCAGGACGGCCCGTGAACCGGGCTCTGTTCCAGTATGTTTACGCAGTGTGCCCGCACAGAAGGTATGCGCCAATGATCATTTGGAACAAAACAATTGGCATAAAGTGACACACCCGGGACGACTCAGGGTAATCAACTAGACAAATTCGACGGATCAAAACATGATTCAAGGTTCATGAATACTACCCACCCGCCGCACATTTTGCCTGTAGACACCGGGTGAAGAACCAGTCCACTCACGAAAGGCACGGTGGAATGTAGGCAATTCTGTAAAACCCAGACGATTAGCAATTTCGTTCAAAGACAAAACCGTTTCACCCAGCATCTGGATCGCCAGGTCACGACGCAGTTCATTCTTGATTTCCTGAAAACCCTGACCCTCTGCCTTCAAACGCCGCCGCAACGTTTGGGGAGTGAGATTGAATGAAGCGGCCGCCGCCTGCAACGTGGACACTTCGCCGGAGAGATCCTTGCGCAAGAAACGTTTTACACGTTCGGAATAGGTGCTGGTATCGCGGTAGGAGACCAGAATGGTGGCCGGGGTACGTCGCAGGTAGTGTTCAAGCGACCGGGGAGTTTGCACCACCGGCAGCGACAGCCAGTCCGCATCAAATGCATACCCCATCCAGGCGTTGTCAACCAGCGGTGCCTGGAACAATTTGATGATGTCGGTGGGCGACCGGCTCCATTGCCCGGTATACGACACATGATCGAGCGGAAAGCGACGCTCGACCAGCCAGCAGGCGAACCCGTAGCTGTAATAGATAAAAACCCGCTTGGCATAGTGCAGGCACGGGTCGTCGGGTGTGCGGGACACCACCTGACAGCGGGCACGACCGTTCACCACCCTGACCCGCGGCGTGAAGTCGGACAAGACCTGATGAAAGAAGCGAAAGCCGGCACGCAGCGCCTCACCAAGCGTCGGCTGGGCGACGGCAAGGCGACAGGCCGTGGCCAGAGAGCCCGGTGGCAAAGGGTGGTTGCACAACCCCCAGAGCTCGTCGCGCAGGGTACGGGTGAGCACCAGCAAAAGACGCGCACACTGCGCCTGGGAAACGCGGGGCTGGGGCGATTCGAGCAGGCCAGGATGAATACCTGCGCGATCAAGCAGCGCCGGGATGTCGTACCCTTTGCGGCGGGCCCCCTGAACGATATAGTTGACCTGATGGGTAGAAACGATTTGCCTGTCCAGCAGGGCCGCATCAGGAAACGACTTCATCCCCCTCCCCCGTAAAAAACGCCTGAGAAAAACGCGCACCAATAAAAACGCCACGATACTGCATTGACAGTACCGTGGCGACAAACAGAGCCCCCCCCTGTGAGGAAGGATCAACCTTCGGACGACGGGGCCTGCGGGCCTCCCTGCGCTTCGATACCACCAATGGCTTTCATGGACAGACGCAGACGACCTTTGTCATCGGCCTCGATGACCTTGATACGCACCATCTGACCAACCTTCAGCACATCGTTGATATTGGCAATGCGGTAGTTGGCGATCTCGGAAATATGCAGGAGACCGTCTTTGCCGGGCAGGACCTGCACAATAGCCCCGAAATCGAGCAAACGCAGTACCGGGCCCTCGTATTCCTGACCCACTTCAACTTCGGCCGTGAGTTCCTTGATACGACGCTCGGCTTCACGGGCGCGTTCGAGGTCGGCACTGGAGATGGTGATCGTGCCATCTTCGCCGATATCGATCTGCGTACCGGTTTCCTCGGTCAGGGCACGAATGGTGGCACCACCCTTGCCGATGACATCGCGGATTTTCTCGGGGTTGATCTTGAGGCTGAGCATGCGGGGCGCAAATTCAGACAGTTCGGTGCGCGAACCATCGATGGCTTCCTTCATTTTGCCCAGAATGTGCAGGCGGCCTTCACGGGCCTGGGCCAGAGCGACCTGCATGATTTCCTTCGTGATACCCTGGATTTTGATGTCCATTTGCAGGGCGGTGATGCCCTGGGCAGTACCGGCCACTTTGAAGTCCATGTCGCCCAGGTGATCTTCATCGCCCAGGATATCGGTAAGGACCGCAAATTTTGCACCGTCTTTGATCAGCCCCATGGCCACACCCGCCACGTGGTCGCCCACGGGAACGCCGGCGTCCATCATGGCCAATGAACCGCCGCACACAGACGCCATGGAAGACGAACCGTTGGATTCAGTGATTTCCGAAACAACCCGGATGGTGTACTGGAAGTCTTCGGGGGCTGGCAGCAGGGGCACCAGGGCACGTTTGGCCAAGCGGCCATGACCGATTTCACGACGCTTGGGTACACCGAAACGGCCGGTTTCACCGGTGGCGAACGGTGGCATGTTGTAGTGCAACATGAAGCGGTCACGGCTTTCGCCCATGATGGAGTCAATGATTTGTTCGTCTTGACGGGTACCCAGCGTAGCCACAACCAGGGCCTGGGTTTCACCACGTGTGAACAGGGCACTGCCGTGAGCACGGGGCAAGACACCAAGGCGTACGCTGATGGGACGCACAGTGCGTGTATCACGACCATCGATACGGGGTTCGCCGTTCAGAATCTGGCCGCGCACAATGGCCGACTCCAGTTCGAACAGGATATTTTCAACATCAACCGAGTCAGGGGCCGGCTCTTCTTTGGCGGCAGCATGATCAGCCAGCTTCTGGCGGGCTTCGGCGTACACTTCGCGCAACTTGGTGGTGCGTTCCTGCTTGTTGCGGATCTGGTAGGCAGCGGCCAGGCCTTCCTGGGCCACGGATTTGACAGCCGTAACGAGCGCTTCGTTCTTGGGTGCGGGCGCCCAGTCCCATTCCGGCTTGCCGGCTTCGGCAACCAGATCGTGAATGGCATTGATGGCTGCCTGCATGTGCTCGTGACCATACACCACGCCACCCAGCATGATTTCCTCAGACAATTGCTGGGCTTCGGATTCAACCATGAGCACGGCCGTTTCAGTACCGGCCACCACGAGATCCATGGCTGACGTTTTCAGCTGACTGGATGTAGGATTCAGTACGTAGTTGCCATTGATGTAGCCCACGCGGCAAGCACCAATGGGGCCATTGAAGGGCACGCCCGAAATGGCCAGAGCGGCTGAAGCACCGATCATGGCAGCGATGTCGGGATCAACTTCAGGATTGACCGACAAAGTGTGAATGATGACCTGGACTTCGTTGTAGAACCCTTCAGGGAACAGCGGACGCAGGGGACGATCAATGAGACGCGAGGTAAGCGTTTCTTTTTCGGAAGGTTTACCTTCACGCTTGAAGAAACCACCGGGAATGCGACCGGCTGCGTACGTTTTCTCAACGTAATCGACCGTAAGAGGGAAGAAATCCTGGCCGGGTTTGGCTGTTTTGGCCGCCACAACGGTTGCAAGCACAACGGTATCATCGATGGAAACGACCACGGCACCCGAGGCCTGGCGAGCGATCTCGCCGGTTTCCAGAACAACCGTATGCGGGCCGTACTGGAATGATTTGCTCACTTTATTGAACATTAACAGTATCCTTACAATAAAAAAACCGTGTACCCAGCGAACAGGATCGCTGTGTACACGGTTGTATCACGGGGAACAAGCCCCGAGTATCACTTACGCAGACCGAGCTTTTCAATAAGAGCGCGGTAGGCGTCGGGGTTGCGACCCTTGAGGTAGTCGAGCAGCTTGCGGCGACGGCTGACCATACGCAGCAGACCACGACGCGAGTGGTGGTCTTTCAGGTGGGTTTTGAAGTGACCTGTAAGTTCATTGATGCGTGCAGTAAGCAGTGCAACCTGAACTTCAGGGGAACCCGTGTCGCCCTGGGCGCGCTGGAATTCTGAAACGATGTCGGATTTTTTGATGTCGGCTACGGACATGATGATGACCTCTTGGACAGGCGACAGGACCGAGGCGCCCTGACGTGCAATTAAAAAAAGACCTTTGAAACGAACGGGGCACATATTGAACCGCGTTCAGGCCTGACAACATTCTGGCAACCACAATAAATTACACACGCAGCACCAGAGAGTTGCGTATTATACCGGAAGTTCGTTCACAGGTTGTTTTCATGCGCACGCACACTTCACACGCAAGGCACAACGCCTTCACATTGTTCAACCGGGTCGTTGGCTGTCATGCCGCATGGCGGCCTCTGGCACGCGGCGTACTGGCCAGCGGCCTGGCGCTGGCGCTGGCCGCCTGCGGCGGCAACATGGCCCTGCTGCCAGCCAATACACCGCTTGACAGCATTGTCAGGGAATACGGCAAACCCACCCAAACCTGCACCACAGATTCAGGCCAACAGCGTGTACTCTGGACACAGCAGCCGTTTGGCCAGTATGCCTGGGGTGCCAACATTACCCCGGACGGCCGTGCAGAACGCGTTGAACTGGTACTGTCGAATGAACACTTCGAACGCTTGCGCGAAGGGGTCTGGACACCAGAACGGGTGCTGTGCGAATTCGGCCCGCCTGCCAAGATCGACAAGGTAGGGTTGCCGTCTTCACGGCAAATTGTCTGGAACTACCGTTACCGTGAAAACGGCGTCTGGAATTCCCTGATGTACGTTTATTTTGGAACCGATGGGAAAAAGGTCACGCATTTCAATCCGGGCCCCGACCCACTGTTTTCCCGCGACGGGTTCTGGTTCGAATAGCCATAAAACTGGCCCAGAAGCACTGTAACGCATTGGTACAGGCAAAAAAGCGCCCCGAAACATGAAACGCGCGGGCGCCAGCACTGAGGGATTCAGGGTGACAGACCAGCGTCGGGATCGGAGCCCTGTTCGTTGCGACTGCGAGCCAACTGGCGGGCACGACGCCAGCGCACGAGCATGATCACCCAACCCGAAACACCGTACACCATGAACAGGCCGAACAGCACGACGGGCGGATTACTTGACACGAAAACGAATACAGCCACCAGAACCAGAATGACCCAGAATGGCACGCTCCGGCCCAGAGCAAAGGTTTTGCCACTGTAAAACGGCGCACTGGTGACCATGGCCACACCGGCATACACAGTGAAACCGAACGCCACCCACGCCACAGCGTGTTCCTGCAGAGACAGACGGTTGTCAACGGCAAGCCAGATAAAGCCCGCGACCAGCGCGGCAGCCGCCGGACTGGGCAAACCCTGAAAGAAACGCTTGTCGACCACACCAATGTTGGTATTGAACCTGGCCAGGCGCAATGCTGCACCCACAACATAAATGAACGCGGCCAGCCAGCCCCAGCGGCCCAGATCTTGCAATACCCACTCGTACATGACCAAGGCAGGTGCGATACCAAACGAGGTCATGTCGGAAAGCGAATCGTACTGCTCGCCGAACGCAGACTGCGTATTGGTAAGACGGGCAACACGGCCATCCATGCCATCGAAGACCATGGCAAGAAAAATGGCAATGGCGGCCATTTCAAACTGGCCATTCATGGCCTGGACGATGGCGTAGAACCCGGCAAACAGGTTGGCTGTTGTAAACGCGTTGGGCAACAGGTAAATACTGCGCCGGCGGCGGGTTTCATCGGGCGACAAATTGGGCGTGGACATCAGGATACGGTTCCGGAACGGGATGTATCCGGTGCTTCGGCAGCCGTGCCAGGAGTACCGGGAGCCGAGGCGCCGGGGGCAGCAAGATCGACGTTCGTATCGGACGCGACAGGCGATGACGCGTCAGACGCTTCGCGAGCCGGTTCGGGGAGTTCAGCCAGGACGGTACTGGTTGCCTGGACCTTATCGCCCAGGGCAACACGCACGCGGGCGTCAAGCGGCAGATAGACATCGACACGGGAACCAAAACGAATGAAACCGTAGCGCTCGCCGGCATAGAGAGGATCGGCAGGTTTGGCGTAGCACAGAATACGCTTGGCCACCAGACCAGCCACCTGCACTGCAGTGACCGTATGGCCTTCAGGGGTGAGGATGACCATGGCATTGCGCTCGTTTTCGAGCGAGGCTTTGTCGAGGGCTGCGTTCAGGAACTTGCCTGGAAAGTACGTGACTTTCTGGACAATGCCTTTGACCGGGGCGCGATTCGAGTGCACATTGAATACATTCATGAACACACTGATCTTGAGTGCCTGGCGGTCGGCGTAGATGTCGCGGGTTTCCTCGACAGCCACAATACGGCCATCGGCGGGCGACAGCACGTTCAGGCGGCCATCGGGTGCCATACGCCCGGGATCACGGAAAAACTGCAGCACAAACAAGGACAGCAGCCAGAACGGCACAGACGCCCAGCCGGACCAGAAGGAGACCAGGATGGAAACAAGCACGATACCGGCCAGAAAAGGCCAGCCTTCACGTGCGATGACGGGATGGGGATAGGAAGGTTTATTCATCGTAGGATGAAGAATAACCGAAAACCGGCATTTTTTTGAGTGGATCGGACGTTAGTCGCGACCAAACACCACCAGAGGACGCTCCGGATGCTGCGGGTGGGAAATGACATGCGCCTGCATGCCATAAACACGTTCGAGCAGATCGGGACGCACAACGTCTGAAGGCGTACCACTGGCCAACACGCAACCATCGTGCAGCACGACCAACTGATCGGCCCACAATGTCGCCAGGTTGATATCATGCAATACAACCAGCACGCCCACAGGGTGCTCGCGTGTCAGCCTGTGGGCTGCGCGCAGCACGATCTGGCTGGCACGGGGATCCAGGCTCGACGTGGGCTCATCGAGCAGTAGATAACGCGGCGAGTCGGCGCACTCAAGGCCGGCCAGCAATTGCAACAAGACACGGGCAAATTGCACGCGCTGTTGCTCGCCCCCGGACAAGCCCGCATACCGGCGCGGCTCAAGATGCGCTGCCCCGGCCAGTTCCAGGCAACGCGCCATCAACGGCCCCCTGGACTCGACCGCCAGCTCGGGAAAGGGGTAGGCGCCCATCGCAACGACCTCGGATACCAGCAGATCGAAATTCAGCTGTGGCCGCTGTGTGAGCACGGCACGCTGGCGCGCCTGCCGTGCACTGCCCAGGCGATCCAGAGACTGGCCATTGAGCGTGATGGCCGCCTGCCCCCGAACCGTGGAACGCGCGGGAAGATCATGAGCCATTGCGGCCAACAGTGACGATTTGCCGGCCCCGTTGGCGCCCAGCAATGCAACAACCCTGCCAGGCTCGACAACGAGTCCGGCATGCTCAAGAACGCAGCGACCGGAACGCTCCAGGGTCAGGGGCCCCACCCGAAAAAGAACGGTTTCATCCATAAATAACTGACACCTTCGAAAATCTGGCGTTGGCAAACGACCATTGCGCTGTCGATGCTTGCTAAAAACGCCCGCGAAACCGCACCAGCAGAAGAAAGAAAAAGGGGCCACCGACAAGACTGGTGACCAGGCCCACAGGTAATTCAGCCGGTGCCAGCCAGACGCGCGCGCCCCAATCAGCAAGCGTCAGCAAGGCAGCACCGGTGAGCACCGACAACGGCATGAGAAAACGATGATTGGCGCCAACCAGCAAACGTACAAGATGAGGCACAACCAGCCCCACGAAACCGATCCCGCCGGTCAACGCCACCAAAGGCCCCACCAGCAAGGCCGTGAGCACAATGAGACGACGACGCACCTGGACGCTGCGAAACCCCAGATGCGATGCTTCATGCTCGCCAAGCAGCAAGGCATTCAGGGTACGCCACTGCCAGCACGTCAAGGTCATCAGAACGCACACCAGAGGAAGCACAACAATCAGCATGGACCAGTGGGCACCGGCCAGACTTCCCATGCTCCAGAAGGTCAGATCACGCAACTGGGTATCATCGGCCGCATAGGTGAGTACACCCAGCACGCTTCCCGCAACCGTGTTGATGGCGATACCCGCCAGCAGGAGCCCGGATACCCCGGGGTGGGCACGCCCCAGGTGGTAGGCGAGTCCGGTAGCCAGCAAGCTGCCTGCAAAAGCGAAACCCGCCACGACCAGAAAACC
>JAAYGT010000111.1 GCA_012727555.1 Alcaligenaceae bacterium
CAGCATCATGCGTTGGCGTTCCGTTATGTTGATTCTCTGGCCGTCGTTTCTCATGGCGGCTGCGACCAGTGCGGCCGTATTCGCATTCGTTGACCCACTGGACATCATTTTTTTGGGTCATTTGAAAGCTGAGCGCGAGCTTGTCTATGCCTCGGCATTTTTTCTTTTCTGGATCATGGGTGCCGTTTCGAGCGCACTGACCTTTTTCATGGCTCCGAAGGGCCGGGTCGTTGACGAATTTGGCGATCCCGTTGATCTGTAGGCGGGTGCTTTTTTCGTAAAACGGTGCGTTTTACCCGCAGTCAGTGCCCGAAAGCTCGCGCAGAGCCTGCATGTCGATGATCAGTATTTCGCGTTGCTGTACGCGTATCAGGCCGTCGCGCGAAAAGCGCGAAAACAGGCGGCTGACCGTTTCAAGTGTCAGGCCCAGATAGTTGCCGATTTCTTCCCGGCTCATGCGCAGCAAGAACTCGTTGGGTGAGTACCCCAGAGTGGCGAGCCGGTGTGAAAGATTCAGCAAAAACGCAGCCAGACGCTGTTCGGAACGCAGTGCGCCAAGCGATCTGACCATTTGGTGAGATCGCTTGATCTCTTTGCTCATGAGGCGTCGAAGCTGCGGTTGCAACCCCGGGATCGTACGTGAAAGGGTGTCGATGTCGTCGAGGTTGATAACACAGACCTCGCTGTCTTCCAGGGCAATGGCATGTGAAACATGACGGTTCTCAACGAGACCGTCGAGCCCGATAATTTCTCCGGGTAGCAGAAAGCCCGTGATCTGGACCTGGCCTGCGGAGTCTTCAAGCTGGGTTTTCATGGAGCCAAAGCGAATGCCGTAAATGGAGTCGGCCTTGTCACCCAGATGAAAAAGTGCTTTTCCCCGTGCTACGCGCACGCGGGTTTTCACAAGGTCGTCGAGTCGGGAGACATCGACCTTGGGCATACCGACAGGCAGGCAGATTTCGCTGAGCATGCAGGTTGAGCAATGGGTGGCTTCTGGGGTGACATGAATTCGTTTCGGCATACCTTGAGCGTCGAAGACGAGGAAGCGGGTGAATGGGGTGGAACACGTGACCATACCAACAAACGGTTTCGCAGGGGGACAGCGCCAACGCAAGCAACAACCCGTAGTGCGCTGTTGCCCGGCTGACGACTGGCTGGACCGGTACCCCGGGAAAACCCTGAAACCAAAGTGGTAATCAGTTGACTTTAGTCAAGTATATCTCAGTACGGCTGTGTTTTGTCACCAGGTGTCCGGTTTTGCCCCGCACACCTGGTGCGCGACTCGCCCGATGTCATGTTTCACGCGTCATTCCAGTAGTCGGCCGACTGGTAACGTGCTTTCAGGCTATCAATGAAGAGTCGGACACGAAGGGGGATATGCTTGCGTTCAGGCAGAATGGCATAAATGCCATTGGGTGGTGCTGCGTAGTCTTCGAGCACACTGACAAGCCGGCCTTGTGCGAGGTCGTCTCGTACCTCCCATAACGACCGCCATGAAAGACCCAGACCGGCCAGTGTCCATTGGTGCAACACCGAGCCATCACTGCATGTCAGGTTGCCTTTAACGCGCAGCGCCCTGACCTTGCCGTTCTGTTTGATCAACCACCCCCTTGCCTGGTTGCCTTGATGGCCGAAAGACAGGCAGTTGTGACGTGACAAGTCATCAGGCGTCATCGGTTTGCCGCAGGTTTTAAGGTAGTCGGGCGATGCCACTACAACCCGTTGATTGTCGGCCAGTCGCACACCGATGAATTGGGAGTCATCCAGTTCTCCGATCCGAATGGCACAGTCGTAGCGTTCTTCGATCAGATCAACCAGACGATCACTCAAATCGAGGGTGACCGATACTTCCGGGTAGTGAGCTACAAATTCGGGTATGGCGGGGGCGACATGGCGCCGTCCGAAGCCGGCCGGCGCACTGATACGCAAATTCCCTTCAGGGCGCATGCTGCCCTGGCTCAAACGGGTTTCAGCCTCATTCAGATCACGCAGAATGCGCTGGGCCTCTTCAAGCAGTGCACTGCCCTCGGAGGTCAACGACAGCCGTCGCGTAGTGCGATTCAGCAGTTTCACGCCAAGACGCGTTTCCAGTTCTGAAATGCGCCGTCCGATCATCGCAGGTGCAATGCCTTCGACACGGGCTGCAGCCGACAGGCTACCCAGGGCCGCAACTGCGACAAAACTTTCCAGTTGTTTGAATTTGTCCATGCTTGTGCAGAGTCAGGGGTGCAGGGGGGAACAGTTGATGACGGTCAGCAACCCGCTAAACAGCGGGTTATTTTTGCATGAACCGTGTGTTCTGATCGCTTGAAATCGCGGGAACTGGCCACACATACTGTTCATCCGGGGCTGTCCCCAACCTTTTTCAAGTGAATAACCATGCGATTCGACAAGCTCACCACCAAATTCCAGCAAGCTCTGGGTGATGCCCAGAGTCTGGCTTTGCGTAACGATAATCCCTACATTGAATCGGCCCATGTGCTCAGCGCCTTGCTGGCTGATACCGACAGTGGAACATCCAGTTTGCTGGCACGCGCGGGCGTTGCCGTGAACCGGTTGTCTGCGTCATTGAATACCCTTATTTCCGGTTATCCGCAGGTGGCCGGTGGCGATGGCAACATTCAGCTCAGCCGTGATCTGCAGGGCGCCCTGGCACGTACCGACAAAGAAGCCGCCAGGCGCAATGATGCCTATATTGCCAGCGAACTGTTTTTGCTGGCGTTGGCCGACGACAAAGGCGATACCGGTCGTGTGCTGCGTGAAGCCGGCCTGCAGCGCAAGGCGCTGGAAGCCGCCATCGAGGCGGTGCGGGGCGGATCCAGCGTGGCCGATGCCGAAGGTGAATCGAACCGTCAGGCCCTTGCCAAATATACCCTTGACCTGACCGAGCGTGCCCGACAGGGCAAACTGGATCCCGTCATCGGGCGCGATGACGAGATTCGCCGTGCCATCCAGATTCTGCAGCGTCGCACCAAGAACAACCCTGTCCTGATCGGTGAGCCCGGCGTGGGCAAGACCGCGATCGTTGAAGGTCTGGCCCAGCGTATCGTGAACGACGAGGTGCCGGAAACCTTGCGCGGCAAGCGGGTCTTGTCCCTTGATATGGCGGCTTTGCTGGCCGGTGCCAAATACCGTGGTGAATTCGAGGAGCGCCTGAAGGCGGTTCTCAAGGAGCTGTCACAGGATGCAGGTCAGTCGATCGTGTTCATCGACGAAATTCACACCATGGTGGGGGCCGGCAAGGCCGAGGGTGCCATGGATGCCGGTAACATGCTCAAACCGGCCCTGTCGCGGGGTGAGTTGCATTGTATTGGCGCCACTACGCTCGATGAATACCGCAAATACATTGAAAAAGATGCTGCGCTTGAGCGTCGTTTCCAGAAAGTGCTGGTGAATGAGCCGGACGTCGAGTCCACCATTGCCATCTTGCGCGGTCTGCAGGAACGCTACGAACTTCACCATGGGGTAGCTATTACGGACCCTGCGATTGTTGCCGCAGCCGAGTTGTCGAATCGTTACATCACGGATCGCTTTCTTCCCGACAAGGCCATCGACCTGATCGACGAAGCGGCTGCACGTATTCGTATGGAAATCGACTCCAAGCCGGAAGTCATGGATCGTCTTGATCGTCGCATCATCCAGCTCAAGATCGAGCGTGAAGCCGTCAAGAAAGAAAGTGACGAGGCCTCGCAGCGTCGTCTCAAGGCCATTGAGGACGAGCTTGAGCGTTTGCAGCGCGAATACAACGATTACGAGGAAATCTGGAAGGCCGAGAAAGCCTCTGTTCAAGGTGCTCAGGCGATCAAGGAAGAGATCGAACGCGTACGTGCCGAGATGGCTGAATTACAGCGCAAGGGTCAATTCGACAAGCTTGCCGAACTTCAGTACGGCAAGCTGCCTGAGCTGGAAGGACGGCTGAAAGCGGCTGAGTCCAGCCAGGCCGATGAACCCGCACGTCAACCCCGTTTGCTGCGTACCGAAGTGGGTGCCGAAGAAATTGCCGAAGTCGTTTCACGGGCAACCGGTATTCCGGTCGCCAAGATGATGCAGGGTGAGCGTGAAAAACTGCTGAACATGGAAGACTATCTGCACAAGCGTGTTGTAGGGCAGGATGAAGCCGTCAGTCTGGTGGCAGATGCCATCCGGCGCTCGCGTGCGGGGTTGTCGGATCCGTCAAGGCCTTACGGTTCGTTCCTGTTCCTGGGGCCCACGGGCGTTGGCAAGACTGAACTGACCAAGGCACTGGCGAATTTCCTGTTCGATTCTGAAGATCACATGATCCGCATCGACATGAGCGAGTTCATGGAAAAACACTCGGTGGCCCGGTTGATCGGCGCGCCGCCGGGGTATGTGGGCTATGAAGAGGGCGGTTACCTGACCGAGGCTGTGCGCCGCAAACCCTATAGTGTGGTGTTGCTCGATGAAGTTGAAAAAGCGCACCCCGACGTTTTCAACGTGTTGTTGCAGGTGCTCGATGATGGTCGTCTGACGGATGGTCAGGGCCGTACGGTCGATTTCCGTAATACCGTGATCATCATGACGTCCAATCTGGGGTCACAGCATATCCAGAGCATGACGGGGCAGCCTTACGAGGTGGTCAAGGCGGTGGTATGGGACGAGCTCAAGCAGTCGTTCCGCCCCGAATTCCTGAACCGGATCGACGAGGTTGTTGTCTTTCATGGTCTGGATGCCAAGCATATTGAATCGATTGCGCGTATTCAACTGCAGCGCCTTGCCGCGCGCCTGGCCCAGAAAGACATGCAACTCGATGTCTCTGATGCTGCTCTGGCGCAACTGGCGCGTTCAGGTTTTGATCCTGTGTTCGGTGCGCGTCCGCTCAAGCGTGCCATCCAGCAGCATATTGAAAACCCGGTGGCTCGTCTCATTCTTGAAGGGCGCTTTGGTCCCAAAGACGTCGTGCCGGTTGACTGGGTTGAGGACCAATTCGTGTTTTCGCGCACGTTGCAGTAATTTTCAGGCGCGTGTTTGCCAACGGGGCCGGAAGGCCCCGTTTTTTTTGGGGGTCAGGGCCTGGATCCCCGCATCAATGTGCAGCATGATGCGCGGGAGGGTTCATTCGATAAAACCTCGTTTCCCTGGCGTGTCCCGTTTTTTGGAACAGGTTGAACTGGCTTAAATCTACCTTAAAAGAAAAATATGTACTGATTGGTAGATTTATTGATTCTGCGGTGTTAATCTAAGTGCTGGTCAGTTGCCGTCAAGGCCAGCCGCCACAGCCGGATTCAAAGCAACTCGCAGTATCCGGTGTTCGTACTCAAATCCCAGGAGATTCAAATGAAGCGTTTATTGTCCGCAGTTGCATTGGCCACCGCATTTGTCGCGCCGGGCGCATGGGCCGCCTCTGATATCGTTGATACGGCTGCCGGTGCGGGTAACTTCAACACGTTGGTCACTGCCGTGAAGGCGGCCGGACTGGTCGATACCCTCAAGGGGCCGGGACCCTTCACCGTATTTGCACCCACCGATGCTGCGTTTGCCAAAGTACCCAAGGCCGATCTTGATGCGTTGCTGGCCGATAAAGATAAACTGACGGCTGTACTGACTTATCACGTCGTGCCGGGTAAGGTCATGGCAGCTCAGGTCAAGCCGGGTAATGTGAAAACCGTACAGGGTGGCGAAATTACGGTCGCTGTCGAAGGTGGAAGCGTCAAAGTTGACAATGCCACGGTCACCCAGACAGACATTGAAACTTCCAATGGGGTCATTCATGTCATCGATACGGTAATCATGCCAAAATAAACACCGGGATAATGTCCTGAGTCCGGTTTGCAGCCGACGACTCCCAGGCCCGACAGGCGTTTATTCCGCTGTTCCGCCAAACTTCCCGAGGATGCATTTCTTTTAAAGAAATGCATCCTTTTTCCATGGCTGCCAGGCCCTGCTCAACGGAGGTTCCAATGTTCAAGTGGCTTTTCCCCCGGGGTGCATCACGCAGTGCCTTGGAGCGAGAGCTGGCCGGGTTGACGCCGGTGCGCTGGCAGTCCGTGCTGGCTGAGCATGTTTTTCTGGCGGGGTTGTCATCTGCAGAGTCGGAAGCGTTGCGCCAGCGAACCGCCTGGGTGCTGGCCAGCAAGGCGTTCACCGGGGTGCAGGGGCTTCAGGTTACAGACTATGTCAGGCAGTCGGTGGCTGTTCAGGCCGCTTTACCGATCATGCACCTTGATGTTGGCCTGTATGCCGGCTGGACCGAGATCATCCTTTACCCGGGGGGCTTCCTGATTCCCCGCATTGAGGTCGATGAGGCGGGTGTTGTTCATGAATACATGCAGGAAGCATCGGGTGAAGCCTGGGAAGGTGGACCCGTTGTGCTTTCGTGGGAAGATGCCCGGCCAGGCCAGGCAGACGAGTGCAACGTGGTGATTCACGAGTTCGTACATAAACTGGACGGGTACGGTGGCGATTATGCTGGCGTTCCTGCGTTGTCACAACACCCCGGCATCTCGCAGGCAGCCTGGTGTGACTGTCTCGAGGCCAGCTATGCGGCGTTTTGCCAGGCACTCGATGCCATTGAACAGGCCATTCCTGACACGGTTGATCCAGAGTCCCCGCAGGGCCAGGCCTGGTTTGAGGCGTTGCCGATGGATCCGTATGCAGCCACAGACACTGCCGAGTTTTTTGCGGTCAGTTCCGAGGTGTTTTTCGTTCATCCGGCGCCTCTTGCCGAGGCGTTGCCTGATTGGTACGACATGCTGCGCCGCTATTACCGGCAAGATCCCGTTCAGCGTCTTGCCTGTCTTTGATGCATGCCAAAAAACGATTTTTTAGTGTATTGGTTCCAGTCATCGGCTGTGATACCTTGAAATTTTTTTCGAGAGTTTGTCATGGTCGTGACCCTTGTGGGTTTTGCCTTCTTGTTCGGGCTTGCCCTGAATCGAATCGGGTTGCCGCCCATGGTAGGTTTTTTGCTGGCAGGCTTTGCTTACAACATGGCAGGGCTTGAGCACCCGGCAGAACTGTCCACGATTGCCGATCTTGGCGTCACGCTGTTGCTGTTCACCATCGGTCTGAAGCTCGATATCAAAGCCCTGGTCAATGCCGAGGTCTGGGGAGCTTCGCTGGCACATATTGTGTTTTCAACGGCTTTGTTTGCCGGTGTGCTCTGGCTGGCGCACGAAATCTTCCCGGTCGGCATTCTCGATATCTCCCCACTGGCCATGCTGATCGTGGCGTTTGTGTTGTCGTTTTCCAGCACGGTTTTTGCGGTGAAAACCTTCGAAGACAAGGGCGATCTCACCACCTTCTATGGCAAGGTGGCCATTGGCATCCTGGTCATGCAGGATATCTTTGCCGTTATTTTTCTTGCCATTGCCGAGGGGAAATACCCTTCAGCCTGGGCACCACTTGTACTTTTCCTGCCGTTCTTGCGCAAACCGCTGTTCAAGCTTCTTGAGGCCGCCGGCCATGGTGAGCTGCTTGTGCTCAGCGGTCTCTTTTTTGCACTGGGTGTCGGCTACGAGTTATTCACGTTGGTCGGGCTTAAAGGCGATCTGGGGGCGTTGGTGCTGGGCGCACTGCTGGCCAGTCATCCCAAGGCGGCTGAGCTGTCAAAATCCTTGTTCAGTTTCAAGGAACTGATGCTGGTCGGTTTTTTTCTATCGGTGGGCATGGAGGGTTTACCCACGATCGAGCTGTTGTGGGTGGCTGCCATCATCTGCCTCCTGCTGCCCCTGAAGACATTCTTGTACTACGCGGTCATCAGCCGTTTTGGTTTGCGTACGCGCACATCCGTCATGGTGTCGCTCAGCCTGGGCAGTTACTCCGAATTTGGTCTGATTGTGGCCGCCTTGGGGGTCGAACAGGGGTGGTTGCCCATCGAGTGGCTGCTCATCATGGCTTTGTGTATCAGTCTCAGTTTTGCAGTTGCGGCGCCCTTCAACAGGCAGTCCGAACGGGTTTACACACGCTTGAAGCCTTTCTGGGCACTCTGCCAGGCACGCAGAACGAATCCACGTGATACGCTCATGGATACAGGCTCAGCCCGCGTTCTGGTGGTGGGTATGGGGCGGGTCGGTTCCGGTGCCTACGACGACCTCGCTCCTTTTTTCGATGGGCATGTGCTGGGCATTGAGCACGATCCGGCGCGGGTTGACTGGCATCGCGCACAGGGGCGTAATGTTTTGCTGGGCGATGCCTCAGACTCCGATTTCTGGCTCAAGCTCAGTACGGGGCGTGCTATGGAACTCATCGTGCTGGCCATGCCCAGTCACCATACCAATGTGTACGCAGCGCACCAGATTCGCAACGTGGGTATCAAGGGTGTCATTGTCGCTGTGGCCAAGTATGGTGCCGAAGTTGGCGAGTTGAGCGAACTTGAGATTCCTTCGTTCAATATGTATTCCGAGGCAGGGGCAGGTTTGGCCAGGCGTGCACTGGAAGTGTTGCATGCGGCACGCAAGGTGCCCGATTAGTGGGCTGTGCTTGCGGCAGATCAAAGGGCGCCTGTGGTGTTGCTTTCCATGTGCGACTATCATGGTCACGCGATTACCGCACCTCAGAAGACCTTGCATGTCCACATTTCGTTTATCTGTCGTAACGGCTGCGCTTGTGCTCGGCATGGGTGCTATCGGCGGTGTGCCCGGCCTGACCGCCGCCGGTGTTGCCCATGCCCAGACCGCGCCGGCGACCACGCTGTCATCCGCTCAGTTGCAGTCGCTGGTCATGTTCCCTGACGTTTTAAGCATGATGGCAGGCAAATTGTCATGGGTTCAGCAACTGGGCGATGCCTACCTGTCGCAGCCGAAAGACCTGATGGCGGCTGTGCAGGCATTGCGTGCTCGTGCCAAGGCGGCCGGGAATCTTTCGTCCAACCAGCACGTCGCGGTGTCATCCGAGCAATCGAGCATCATTATTCAGCCGGCCAACTTCCAGGTCGTCTATGTGCCTCAGTACAATCCTGCGGTTGTTTACGGCGCATGGTCGTGAGGGCGGTTTCGGTGGTGGGCACTTTGGCGGGCGTCGCTGAACCGCGATGGCTTGCCTGTAATCTGCCGGGTTCCTGTGGTGCGGTGGTACTCTGAGCGTTCGGGATGCCGCCGGTCCTGTTAAAGTGCGTTTGCACTCGATTTTTTGTTGTGGTTTTTTTAACGTTTTTGGTGGTTTGGTGATGAAAATAAAAAAAGCTGTTTTCCCCGTGGCAGGTCTTGGAACGCGATTTCTACCGGCCACCAAAGCCAGTCCCAAGGAAATGCTCCCCGTGGTTGATAAACCACTCATTCAGTATGCCGTTGAAGAAGCCATGTCGGCCGGTATCACCGAAATGGTTTTCGTGACAGGGCGTACCAAGCGAACCATCGAAGATCACTTTGACAAGGCCTACGAACTTGAAAGCGAGCTCGAATTGCGTGGCAAGACCGAAATGCTGAATTTCGTGCGCTCAATGATTCCTCCTGAAATCAAGTGTATTTACATCCGCCAGGCCGAAGCTCTTGGCCTTGGGCATGCCGTTTTGTGTGCCCAGCCGATTGTCGGCAACGAACCATTTGCCGTGCTGCTGGCCGACGACCTGCTCGACGCGGACCCCCCGGTCATGCGCCAGATGGTCGAGGTTCATGACTACTACAATTGTTCAGTGCTGGGCGTTCAGAATGTGCCCTTGGCTGAAACGAAAAGCTACGGCATTGTCGATAGCCGTTCAATCAATGAGCGTCTCGATGCTGTGCAGCGTATCGTTGAAAAACCCCGGCCTGAAGATGCGCCTTCCACCCTGGCGGTCGTTGGCCGTTATGTGCTCACTCCGCGCATTTTTCATCACCTGAGCCGCTTGGGCAAGGGGGCTGGTGGCGAAATCCAGTTAACCGATGGTATAGCGGCCCTGTTGGCTGAAGAGCAGGTGCTTGCCTATCGTTACCAGGGCACACGCTACGATTGCGGCTCCAAAATAGGGTATCTCAAGGCCACGCTGGCACTTGCCCTGAAGCATCCGGAAGTCGGGGAACAATTTGCCGAGGTACTCAGGAATTACCCCATGTCTGAAGCCTGAAAAGCATTGTGTTGCCAACGATTCTGTGCGTCTGGGTTACCATGCGGGACTTTTAAAGAGACAGAACAGTCCAGGGTAATGCGTGTAGAGCGCGGATGCACGCATTATGGGCGTGGGCTGAAGAATACGAAGGAGTGTGAGCGTGGAGCCCTATTTGCAGAAACTGGCCAATGATATCGGGCTCGACCGGGTTCAGCTTGGTCAACGCAAAAGATTCCTTGAGCTTGCCTCCGATGATGTCGGGCGTTTGCAGCGCGTTCATGCGCTGCTTGACCTTGAATATCCGGAGTTCGCGGATCGCTTTTACGATCATTTGCTTGATTTCGATGATCTTCGTCCGCTGCTTGCGGATCCGGCAACGCTGGCGCATCTGAAACAGGTTCAAGGCGTTTACTTTCGCAGTCTGACCGCTGGCGAGTACGGTGACGAATACGTTCATAATCGGCTGCGCGTGGGTCTGGTGCACCAGCGTATCGGTCTTGAGCCGTTCTGGTATCTGGGCGCCTATCGCAAATATGTCAGCGAGATGCAAGCCCTGATCTGGAAGCACCTGCAGCATGATCCATCCGAGTTTCTCAAAACCTGTGATGCCTTGCTCAAGGTGGTCAATTTCGACATTTCACTGGCCCTGGATACCTATTTTCAGGCCGACCTTGAAGAAATTCGCCACCATCGCGATTACGCGGAACGACTCGTGTCCAGTATGCCCAGCGGGCTTATGGTGGTCAGTGCGGGTCTCAGGGTCATATCGCTGAATCCCGCCATGCGCGACATGCTGCGCCTTGGTTCCTCAGAGGAGGTGGTCGGCGAGGTTCTGGCGTCTGTGTTGCGCTCCTCGGAGCTCGTGCAGCTGGCCCGTCAGGTTGTTGCGCAGCCTGAATGCCGTCGTGAAACCACACTTGACGTCTGGCGTGATCAGACGCGGCATCGCATTGAGTTCACCCTTGTGTCGACCGTGCACCGGGGCAAGCCTTTGTTGCTTGTTCTGGCCCAGGATAATACCCGGCGGTTTCAGGCAGAGCAGCGTTTGGCTGACAACGAGGCCCTGTACCGTCTGACCTTCGATCATGCGGCGGTGGGCCTTTCCCATACGGCGCCTGATGGCCGTATTGTGCGCATCAATAACAAGATGTGCAGCATTCTTGGATTCGAGCGCCAGGAGTTGTTGGGAAAAACCTTCCCTCAGTTGGCGCATCCCGACGACCGTGCCAGTGCTGCGTCGATGGTTGCTCTGGTTCTTGAAGGGGAGCTTGAAAACTATAATTGCGAACGCCGCTACATGCACAAAGACGGTCGCGTCATCTGGACAAACGTTACCGTATCATGTTTGCGACAGATTAACGACAGCATGGGTCTGGTGGTGGTCATGGAAGACATCTCCCAGCGCAAAACCATGGAAAATGAATTGGCACGTCTGGCAGGGCACGATGTCCTGACCGGTTTGCCGAATCGCATGCTGCTCATGGATCGTTTGTCACAGTCCCTGGCCAAGGCGCGTCGTGCCAATGGTCAGGTGGCCGTCATTTACATTGATCTTGACCGTTTCAAGCAGATCAATGACAGCCTGGGTCATGCGGCCGGCGATGCCGTCCTGATCGAGGTTTCCCGGCGTCTTGTGTCGGTGGTGCGCACCGCCGACACCGTTGCCCGCCTGGGGGGCGACGAATTCGTCATTGTCCTTGACGGGCCCACCAGCGAATATGTGGTCGGCAAGCGGGCGCGGGCCATTCTCGATGTTCTTTCGCGGCCTGTCGTGGTTCAGGGGCATGACCTCTTCACGGGGGGCAGTGTGGGCCTGGCGCTCTATCCGAAAGATGGCCTTGAGGCCGAAACATTGCTCAAGAATGCTGACGCAGCCATGTACCGTGCCAAGGAACTGGGTCGAAACAGTTTCCAGTTTTATACCCAGGCCATGAACGAGCGCAGTGCGCTGCGCCTGCGGGTCGCCAATGGTTTGCGACAGGCGCTTGAACGCGATGAATTGCGTGTGCACTACCAGCCCAAATTCAATGCGGCCAGCGCAAAACTGGTCGGCATGGAAGCTCTGGTGCGTTGGCAGCCTGCCGATCAGCCGCTGGTCAGTCCGGCTGACTTCATCCCGGTTGCTGAAGATACCGGGCTCATCATTCCGATCGGTGACTGGGTGCTGCGTCAGGCATGCCGGCAGGTGGTGGCCTGGCGCGCCTTGGGTTACAGCCATTTGCGGGTGGCTGTCAACCTGTCAGGGTGCCACTTCAAGAATCACGATATCGTCCAGACCGTTGCTTCGGCCTTGCGGGCAACGCAGTGCCCCGCCGATGCCCTTGATCTTGAAATCACGGAAAGTATTCTCATCGAATCGCCCGAGGCCATCACATCAAAGCTGCGAGCTTTGTCTGATCTTGGTGTGCATTTGTCGATTGATGATTTTGGGACCGGTTATTCCAGCCTGAGTTATTTACGTGTTTTTCCCATTCATGAGTTGAAGATCGACAGGTCTTTCATTCAGGATATCGTTCACGATGAAAGTCAGGCGGCGATTGTGCGCGCCATCATTGGCCTGGCGCACAATTTGCGTTTGTCCGTGATTGCCGAGGGTGTGGAAACGCCGGGACAACAGGCATTTCTTGTGCAGGAAGGGTGCGATCAATTGCAGGGTTTCCTGCTTGGCCGCCCCGTGTCCGCCGCTGACTTCGAGCAACAGCATTTACTCCGATCTGTTTGAATCCATTTTAAAACCCCGCACGGCGGGGCAGAAGTGATCATGAAGACGTAGCAAGCAACCAGCGCAAAGGCCAGTTGCCTGGGTTCTGTATTACATGCTGGGCTTAGGTGTGTCTTTGGTACTGCGCGGCAGAATCGGGTATTCCACCTTGGGCTGGTCGCCTGTCAGTGTATGCAGGAAGGCTGTTATGGCTTTGACTTCCTCGGTTGATAATTCTGCGCCCAGTTGGCTTACCCCCATGATGGCAACGGCTTCTTCAAGATCCCATACTTCACCGCTGTGGAAGTAGGGTGCTGTCAGCGCGATGTTGCGAAGCGGGCCGGCACGGAACACGTAGTCATCGGTGGCAGTGTTGGTAACCATGAAGCGGCCACGGTCACTTTCAGGCAGAATTTCTGCGCCGGGTTTTTTCACCACGCCGAACGGGAAATAGCCCTGGCCACCCAGGTTGATGCCTGCATGACAGGCGACACAGCCTTTATTTACGAACAGGTCAAGCCCTTTCAGTTCGGTACCGTTCAGGCTATCTTTGCCGGCCAGGAACTGGTCAAACTTGGAGTTTGGAGTCGTGAGCGTTACTTCGAAGGCTTCGATGGCTGTGGCCATGTTGTCGAATGTGACAGGTTCTTTCTGACCCGGGAAGGCAGTGCTGAACATCTGAACGTATTCAGGAATGCTGCGCAATGTGGTTTCAACATGCTGGGGCGTTGCGTTCATCTCGACGCTGGCCTGCACGGGGCCCTTGGCCTGTTCCTTCAGGTCGGCCGCACGCCCATCCCAGAACTGGGCGATATTAAATACAGCGTTAAGTACTGTGGGTGAGTTCCGGGGACCCTTTTGCCAACCGTGCCCTACGGACGTTGGGATGTTGTCGGAACCACCGGTGCCCACGCTGTGACAGGTGTTGCAACTGATGATGTGGCTGGCTGATAAGCGCGGTTCGAAAAACAACCATTTACCCAGCTCAATTTGATCAGGCGAGATTTTTTTCTCGGCAATTACAACACTGGCTTCAGGGATGGGTTGGAACAGTTGTTTTGATATCTCGCGCAACTGGGCTGGATCGGGGTCGGCAGCCAGCGCGGGAGCGGATGCTCCAACCAACGCAGCAGCAAGTACGGCAGGTACCAAACGCATCTTCATGATGACTCCTTCTGTGGGTTAACAGCCACATTATGGGTGTGGGTTCCGCCTTCAGGCATTGATCAATATCAAAACGTAACGGGGTGGTCCGTTGTGTTTCTTACATGTTAATGGCGGGATCAATACAATCATAGGTTATAAACATATGAAAATAAGTAATACCCAAGTAAAGAGCAGGTATCGTTGTTATTCATTGCCTATGCCTGTCTGAAAGTGTTCGAGCAGTGGTCAGGCAGGTTTTTACCCTTTTAATTCAATCTTTCAAAGAAGCGTATTAATGCTTGATAAATTCAGTTTAAGCGTGCGAATGTGGGTCGTCATGGGCGTTTACTGGTTCATTTTTGCCATTGCCATGGCGAGTGGAGCGGTCGGACTCACCAAGGCCCGAGACAGCCTTGAAACCGTGCATGCCAATCGCATGGTGGCGGCTGAACTGGTCGGAGATCTTGTGCAGCAGTTTTATGATTCGCGCCTGAATGTTCTGTTGGGGTTTCAGCACGATCCCAACGGGGCTTTGTACGCCCTGCACGACCATCCCATGGATCTTCACCTTGATGCCATTGCCGAAAACTTGAAAGCCAGTCAGGCGCATTGGGCCAAATTGCAGGCCCGCTCCCTTGATGCGAATGAGCAAACCCTGCTTGATGCGGCTCGTCGTGCGGATGCCGCCTGGCAACAGAAACTGCAACTTACGGTCGAGGGTTTGCGCAAAAACGATGTCTCGGCCAATGCCATGCAGCAGTTTCTTGTGGCCGGGCGCACAGAAGGTGTCGAAGCCTTGAAAACGCTTGATGCATTGCAAAACTTCCAGGCTGAGCGTGGTGAGTTCGAAGCGCATCTGGCCGAAAGTCGTGTCAACAGTACACTCATGTTGTTTGTGGCTATCATTGTTTTGGGTGCTATTCCCATGACTTTGTTTATGGTGCTCACTGTACGTCGCCTGCAAAGTGGTTTGCAGGCGGCCAATGACACGGCCCAGCACATTGCCAAGGGTGACCTTACCCTCAGCATCCAGCCAACCGGTGCCGATGAAGTTGCCCATCTCATGCAGCAACTATCCATCATGCAAGATAATTTGCGATCGCTCATTACACGCATAGTTGATGGCGCTGATCTGATTGCATCCGAATCGACTACGGTGGCGCAGGAAACCGTGAAGTTGTCCGAACGTACCGAACAGCAGGCGGCCGCGCTGGTTGAAACTTCAGCCGCTACCGAAGAGCTCACCGCTACAGTGCAGCAGAATGCGTCCAATGCCAAGGCCGCCGAAGACATGGCTCAGAAGGCAACGCAGGTTGCCCACAGTGGTGGTGTTGCCGTGGGCAATGTGGTCGATACCATGCAGAAGATCAATGAGTCGTCCGAGCGTATCAGCGAGATCGTGGCCATCATTGACAGTATTGCATTCCAGACCAATATCCTGGCCTTGAATGCGGCGGTGGAAGCTGCTCGTGCCGGCGAGCAAGGCAAGGGTTTTGCCGTGGTGGCCTCAGAGGTGCGCGCGCTGGCCCAACGCTCGTCATCGGCCGCAAACGAGGTCAAGGCGCTTATTCTGGAATCGGTTGACAAGGTCAGCAGCGGAAACGGCCAAGTGGCCGAGGCTGGTGAAACCATGACACAAATCGTGGCCAACAACGATGAAATGACCTCGTTGGTTAAAGAAATTTCCAACGCCAGTCAAGAGCAGTCGATTGGTTTGGCCGAAATCAACCAGGCCATTTCCGCCATGGATGAAATGATCCAGCGCAACGTGGCGCTGGTGGCCGATACTTCGGCGGCGTCTGAAAGCTTGCGTCAGCAGGCAGTCGAACTTCGTGATATGGTCGCCACTTTCAAGTTGGGCTGATCATAGCGAATCGCTGCATGCGACACCCTATCTGACTATGAATAATTGGTCAGATTAACCATAAAGGAAGTTGAATTATGAAAACAGCTCATTTTGTCAAAGTTGCTGCGGCAGTTTCGCTTGTATCTGTTGCTTCGTTTGCCCAGGCGGCGCCTACATTCGCCCAGGTCGATCCCATCCTGAAGGCAAATGCCTGCCTTGCCTGTCACCAGCTCGATAAAAAAGTCATTGGTCCTGCCTACAAAGACGTCGCTGCCAAGTACAAAGGCGGGGATCAGGCGGTTGCCGACACCATTGCTTCCCGTATCAAAAAGGGTAGCAGCGGGGTTTGGGGCCCTGTGCCAATGACACCAAACGCTCGTATCAGTGATGCTGACCTGAAACTTGTCGTTGACTGGATCATGGCGGGCGCACCCAAGTGATTCAACGGGGAGCCGGTTCCTTTTAGTGAAACATGGCGTAATGGCACTAACGTTCTATGTTTGTTTTGCTTCTTTAATAAAGGCAGTTTATGCGCCCGATCAGACGTGACCCTGCTCAACCCTGGCATCCCGCTTTCTGGCTTGCTTCGCTTGGCGCAGGCGGTCTGTCCATCTCGTTTTTTATGTATTTGATGTGGATGGTTCCACATCCCGATCATCCTATGCCGGTATGGTCAGATCTGGTCCTTGCTGTTCAGGGGGAACTACCCTTGGCGCCTGGGGTGCATTTTGTTGCTGTATCAGCCACGCTGTTCATGGTGTTTCTGGCGCTTTTGCATCTGGTTTTGCTGGTATGGAATTTTCGTGAGCATCAACGGGCAAAACCCACCGAAGCTTATGTAAAGTTAAAAAATAGCCCCGCTGAAATACAGTTCATGGCGCAACCGCTTACACTGGCCATGACAGTGAACGTATGTTTTGCCTGTGGTGCCTTGTTTGTTCCCGGATTGTGGTCGGTGGTTGAGTACCTGTTCCCGCTGGCTTTGCTGGCCTTTGGGATGTTGGGTGTTTGGTCTTTACGCATGTATGGGCGTTATCTGGCGCGTTACCTCGTTCAAGGCGGCTTCAAACCGCAAGAGCACAACCACTTGTCCGGCCTGATGGCAGTGTTTACGTTTTCGATGCTGTCGGTCGGTTTTGCGGCACCAGCGGCCATGTCACACATCAAGGCCGTATCTGCAATTGCGGGTACCTTTTCTATTCTTTTTATGGTGATCGCAATCATTGTGGCCTTTTTGGTCCTTGTATCGGGTGCGCAGGCCATGATGCAGTTCGGGCTGCAATCCCAGGCAACGCCAAGTATCTGGATGATGGTGCCCATTTTGACACTTCTGGGGATTGAGTGGGTTCGAATGCAGCACGGGTTGGCCCATCACTTTCAAACGCCCATTCTTTCCGGCGTGCTATTTACCACCATCACCGCCATTTTCATGCTGCAACTGCTGATTCTTGCCATAGGGTATCGCGTCATGATTCTCAACGGTTATTTAAGGGCGCATCTGGTCGGTGACCAACACAGCCCTGTCAGTTTCGGTTTGATATGCCCTGGCGTGGCAATTGTTGTTATGGGAATGTTCTGGTGGCATCTGGCCTGGGTAAACACGGGTATTGTCGACCCCTTCGGTGCAGTTTACTGGTTGGGGATTCTGGTTCTGGCGTTAGCGCAAACGGCGACTGTTCTGGCATTACTTCGTTTGACCAGTCGGCTTTTACGCCACAAGCCGGCCGTTATTGCGTCAGCACAATAGGTCATGACCTGCATGATCAAAAAGACACTTTTTTAAAGTCGGATAGGGCCTGATAGTCTGGTGATGCTGACGCTTTCAGAGACTTCACAGGGTGATGAGGCAATAAGAAAAAGGGGCTGCCAAAAGAGCAGCCCAATTTTTTATTGATCTGTTTTGTGCAAAAAAATCAGATCAGATCGAAACGGTCGGCATTCATCACCTTGGCCCAGGCCGCCACGAAGTCGTTGACGAACTTCTCGAGGTTGTCATCCTGAGCATAGACCTCGGCATAGGCACGCAAGACTGAGTTCGAGCCGAACACCAGATCGACACGAGTCGCCGTCCACTTGGTAGCCCCTGTCTTGCGGTCCACGATGGCGTAGCTGTTGCGCCCAGTCGGCTTCCAGCTATAGGCCATGTCAGTCAGGTTAACGAAGAAGTCGTTGGTCAACGCGCTGACACGGTCTGTAAACACGCCGTGCTGACTGCCGCCGTAGTTGGTGCCGAGTACACGCATACCGCCAACTAAAGCGGTCATTTCGCAAGCCGTCAGACGCATCAGCTGTGCACGATCAAGTAGCAATTCTTCCGCGCTGACCACATAGTCCTTCTTGAGCCAATTGCGGAAACCATCAGCCAGCGGCTCCAGCACATCGAACGATTCCGCATCAGTCATTTCGGCTGTTGCATCACCACGACCGGGCGCAAACGGAACGGTTACCGCTACCCCTGCCGCCTTGGCGGCCTGTTCAATACCCACATTGCCCGCCAGCACGATCACATCGGCTACACTTGCGCCCGCCTCAGCGGCGATTTTTTCCAGAACCGCCAGAACCTTGGTCAACCGTGCGGGCTCATTGCCTTCCCAGTCTTTTTGCGGCGCAAGGCGGATACGGGCGCCATTGGCCCCACCACGCTTGTCTGAGCCACGGAACGTGCGGGCGCTGTCCCATGCAGTACTGACCATTTCTGCAATGCTCAGATTACAGGCGGCGATCTTCGCCTTCACCGTGGCGACATCGTAGTCCTTGCGGCCTGCGGGTACCGGGTCTTGCCAGATCAGGTCTTCAGCCGGTGCATCCGGGCCGATGTAGCGCGACTTCGGCCCCATGTCACGGTGCGTCAGTTTGAACCAGGCACGGGCGAAGACTTCCGAGAAGTAAGCAGGGTCCTTGTGAAAACGCTCCGAGATCTTGCGGTACTCGGGATCCATCTTCATCGCCATATCGGCGTCGGTCATGATGGGGTTGTAGCGAATGGAAGGGTCCTCAACATCAACAGGCTTGTCTTCTTCCTTGATGTTGATGGGCTCCCACTGCCAGGCGCCTGCGGGGCTCTTCTTCAACTCCCAGTCATAGCCCAAAAGCAGATCGAAGTAGCCGTTGTCCCATTGTGTCGGGTGAGTTGTCCAGGCACCCTCAATGCCGCTGGTGACCGTATCGCGACCAACCCCACGCGTGGTGTGGTTCTGCCAGCCTAGGCCTTGTTCTTCAAGTTCGGCGCCCTCCGGAGCCGGACCAAGATTAGCTGCGTTGCCGTTGCCGTGGCACTTGCCCACAGTGTGACCGCCAGCCGTCAGCGCCACGGTCTCTTCATCGTTCATGGCCATGCGGGCGAACGTGACACGTACATCGTGAGCCGTCTTGAGCGGGTCGGGCTTTCCGTCCACCCCTTCAGGGTTCACATAAATCAGGCCCATCATCACCGCAGCAAGCGGGTTTTCCAGATCGCGTTCACCGGAGTAGCGACTGCCCGTGCTGCCGCTGGGCGCCAGCCACTCTTTTTCAGAGCCCCAGTAGGTATCTTTCTCGAGTCGGCCCAGCTCAGTTTGTTGCCATATTTTTTCTTGATGGGCCAGAGCAAGTGACGGGCTTTGTCTTCTCTCCTTGGTTTGGGCAGTTACGTACATTACGCGGATTACTATAGACTGGATACGGTGTTTTTTTGCCCAGACAGAAAGACTGAAAGGCCGAAAGTCATTACAAGTAATTACAGTTCAAAGTAACTTTATCCCATAATCAGGAAATCATCATGAAAGAAAACAAAGTCAAATTGCAGGAAATCGATATCGGCATTCCTGAGGCTGACCGCAAGAAGATCGCCGAAGGCTTATCGGCGCTACTGGCTGACAGTTATGCACTGTATCTGATGACACACAACTTCCACTGGAACGTGACTGGGCCTCAGTTCAACAGCCTGCACAACATGTTCATGATCCAGTACACTGAACAATGGAACGCTCTGGACACCATTGCCGAGCGTATCCGCTCTTTGGGTTTTCCAGCTCCGGGCACCTACAAAGAGTTCACCAAACTGGCCTCCATTCAGGAGGTCGAAGGCGTGCCCAAGGCAACCGACATGATCCGCTATCTGGTGATGGCGCAAGAGGCCACCGCGCGCACTGCGCGCAAAGTCTTCCCCATTGCGGAGGAAGCCAACGACCAGCCCACTGCCGATATTTTGACCCAGCGTATCGACGTCCACCAGAAAACAGCCTGGATGCTGCGTAGCTTGCTCGAAGAGTAAACCCAGCCAAGATCGCGACCATTGGCAGCAGCATTTTGGCTTCTTGCCTTGGTCGCGCACGATTCTGAGCTCGTCTGAACGCAAGGAAAACCAGTGTATAAGGTGCCCGCTGTGCACGGCCTTGTCAATAGGCTTAGACTATCTAAATCTTTATATTATATTTATTTATATTTTATTGATTTACATTTTATTTAGTTCTATAATGAACTCATCAGGCACGTTGTTGTGCCGGCAAACGTTTCCAAAGGCTGCACGATGAATTTCTGGGATCAACAATTTGCATCGGACGAGTTCAAATACGGCAAACAGCCGAATGCATTCGTTGTCGAGCAGGCCGGTCTCATTGCTCCCTGTGCCAACATTCTGGTTCCGGGTGATGGTGAAGGGCGCAATAGCGTCTGGCTCGCGCGGCAAGGTCACCGGGTACGCGCTGTCGATGCATCTGCGGTCGGCCTTTCAAAGGCCAGGAAATTAGCCACCGAGTGCGGTGTGACCCTTGAAACCGAACATGCTGACCTGCAACATTGGGTTCCCTCGAAACCCTACGATGCCATGATCCTTACCTATGTTCACTTGCCAGCCGAATGCCGTAAAGTCATTCACATGAACTTGGCCAGCGCATTGCGTCCGGGGGGGTATCCTGATACTTGAAGCGTTCAACTCCAGCCAGCTGGTCAAAACAAGTGGCGGGCCCAAAAAACCCGAATTATTGTATTCACTTGATCTCATCCGTGGCGATTTCAGTGGTCTTCTGACTGAAACGTACGGAACTGAGTGTGAAATCACCCTGGACGAAGGTCCGGGTCATCAAGGGCTTGCGTGCGTAACCCGCTACATCGGCAAACGCACATAACCCAAGTTTCAGTCATCACTGATTCAATGCACTAAACCAAGGAATCTCACCATGTCACTGCGTATCAACGATATCGCCCCCAACTTCAAAACTGATTCAACTGCCGGCACCCTGACACTGCATGACTGGATGGGTGACAGCTACGCCATTCTGTTCTCGCACCCCAAAGACTTCACTCCGGTGTGCACCACCGAATTCGGTGCCGTTGCGCGCCTTGCAGGCGAATTCGCCAAGCGCAATACCAAAGTAATGGGTGTTTCGGTCGATAGCGTTGAAGAACACCACAAATGGAAGAGTGACATTGCCGCATTTGCAGGTTGCCCGGCTGATTTCCCCATCATCGATGACACCTCGTTGCAAGTGGCCAAACTCTACAACATGCTTCCTGCTGACGCCTATTTGCCTGACGGCCGTACACCTGCCGACAGCGCCACCGTCCGTACCGTGTTCATCATTGGTCCCGATAAAAAAATCCGTCTGACCATGTCCTACCCCATGTCCGTGGGCCGTAATTTTGCTGAAATCCTGCGTGCTCTTGACGCCATTCAAGCCACCGATGGTGTGCCCCTGGCAACACCGGCCGACTGGGTTCCCGGCCAGGATGTTATCGTCGGTCTGAGCCTCACCGACGACCAAGCCAAAGAAAAATTTGGCGCCATCGACATCAGGCTTCCATACCTGCGCTTTACCAAAGCGCCTGCCAAGTAAGTTTTGCCGGTATTGGCTTCAGGGTGGGAGGGCTAGTACTTTTTTTGGTCGGAACACCCGCTTGCAGCATCACTGAGTTTTGTAATTAGCTTTCCTCGACAGACCAAGGACGAGCAATGAAAAATATCCTCTTTGTAATCGCTTCAGCCACACTGATTGCCAGTTTCAACGCCAACGCGTCGGGCGCCAATGAGGTTCGGCATTTTGCTGGCGCTCAATCGGCAACGCTTGAACAGGCGCTGGAAAACTTTTCCAGCAACAACAAAGAAGTTGCCAAGCTTCTTAATGGCGAAGTCAATGAAACAGATATGGCCAAAATTCACGAGTTGACCTACTCGCTCGAGAATGCCCTGGAAAAGATTCGCAACGAGCTTGATGATCTCGCCGACACCCTTGAAAATCTTCATAATGCATCCGAAGTCATGAAGCGCGATGACGTGATCAAACAAGGCCAAAAGTACATCACCACTGCACAAAAAGTTGTGAAGTAAGTTCAGGTGGCATGCAAGTCGCAGCTTGCCTGCCAGCCTGACCCTCAGACTTCGATGTTCAGCTGACCAAGTGACCGGCTTGTGCCCTCATTTTGATATCTGCTATTCTCACGCTGGTCAGATTTTGCACCGGCCTGTTATGGCACAGGGCACTTAGCAGCGCTTTCACAACGGTCATGTTACCCGGGTGTTGCATTTTTGCTGCGCCCGTCTCCTTATTCAAGATACACTGATACAAAATACTCGTCTTGCTGCAAAGTAGTTGGTTTTTTGTGTCTGTAATAACTTGGAATACGGCGTACGACAATGCTTGATCGGTTCAGTCTCAGCCTGCGCATGTGGGTGGTGGTCGGTGTTTACTGGCTTATTTTCATTATCGCAATGGCTACCGGTGCCCTTGGCCTGGTCAAAGCGCGCGACAGCCTGGAAACGGTGCATGCCAACCGCATGGTCGCGGCCGAAGGCATCAGCCTGATCATGCAAAATTTCTACGATACCCGCTTGAATGTGTTGCTCAGTTTCCAGCACGATCCGAAAAGCGAGCTGTATTCGTTGCATGGGCATCCCCTCGACATGCACCTCGACGAAATTGCCAATAACCAGAAGCGCAGTGCGGCAGCCTGGCAGCACCTCGATAATCGCGAACTCGACGAAAAAGAGCGTGCTCTGGTGGCCGAAGCCAAACGAACCCAGGCCGCCTGGCTCGACAAACTTCAGCAAACCATGGCTGCTCTCAAGAATGGTGAGTTCACGCCTCAAGCCATGCAGCAGTTTCTGGTGGCCGGGCGCACAGAAGGTGCAGCGAACTTGAAAGCGCTTGAGGCCTTGCAGGACTACCAGGCTGATCGCGGTGCCTACGAGGCTCAGTTGGCCGAAGAACGGGTCAATAATGCGCTCATGCTGTTCGTGGCCATTATTGTTCTGGGTGCCATTCCCATGACCCTGTTCATGGTGCTGACCGTGCGTCGCATGCAAAGTGGTCTGAAAGCGGCCAATACAACCGCGCAGTACATTGCCCAGGGCGATCTCACGCTCAGCATCAAACCAACCGGTGCCGATGAAGTGGCAAGCCTCATGCAGCAATTGGCGCTCATGCAGGGCAATTTGCGTTCGCTTATTACCCGCATTGTCGATGGGGCCGACCTGATCGCCTCGGAATCGGCCACCGTGGCCCAGGAAACCGTCAAGCTGTCCGAGCGTACCGAGCAGCAGGCCGCCGCGCTGGTTGAAACCTCGGCCGCCACCGAAGAGCTCACCGCCACGGTGCAGCAGAATGCCTCAAACGCCAAAGCGGCTGAAGAAATGGCCCACAAGGCGACCGATGTCGCACGCAGCGGTGGGGTGGCTGTAGGCAACGTGGTTGAAACCATGCAGAAGATCAACGAATCGTCCGAGCGTATCAGCGAGATCGTGGCCATCATTGACAGTATTGCATTCCAGACCAATATCCTGGCCTTGAATGCGGCGGTGGAAGCTGCCCGTGCCGGCGAGCAGGGCAAGGGTTTTGCCGTGGTCGCCTCGGAGGTGCGCGCG
>JAAYGT010000013.1 GCA_012727555.1 Alcaligenaceae bacterium
AACAGTTTACCGTGGCCAGGCGCATTCCCGCAGGTGGAACTCCGGCGGTTGTGGCCCGGGAATCCTCGCCCTTCCCGTGATCATCACGGCGGTTGAGTTGTCAGTGCGGAACTGTTCTTGTCTGCCTGTGCAAACGTGCAACACTTTTGTAATACGGAACCTTCGGCAGGATCTGATTGTCTTAAAATTAATCCCGGTTAGTTATAAGGTTTCTTGAATCATTTCGTGCTCCCTGAGCGCGTTTGATACGCTTTCATGACCGCTCTGTGTTTCTTCAACGTGTGCATGTTTTTCAAAACCCCGGTTTTGCCTCAAGCCTGACATCGCCCATCCTCCCAGCCCCTGAACGCACCTGCATCCACGCCGTGAACTCTGCTGCACACCCCCACTTATCGAATGCCCCTTCGGCGGCCAATTTTCGTCTGCTCACCGACGATGAACGCCATGCGTCCATGCAGCAGTCCCTCACACACTGGCAAAAAGGCCAGGACATCTGGGTCTTTGGCTACGCATCGCTCATCTGGCGTCCTGAATTCGACTACGCGGAACAGCGCCTGGGTCTGGTTCGGGGTTATCACCGGTCGTTGTGTCTGTGGTCCCGCGTCAATCGCGGTACGCCCGAAAATCCCGGTCTGGTCTTCGGTCTTGATGCCGGTGGGTCGTGCCGCGGCATGGCGTTCCGTATTCCGGGCCAGCACGTGCCTTCAACCATGGAAGCACTGTGGAAACGTGAAATGTCCACAGGGGCCTACCATCCCAGATGGCTGGCCTGTACAACGCAGCATGGTGTGGTCAAGGCGCTGGCGTTTGTCATGAACCGCAATACCGAAGGGTATGTACGTGGCCTCAGCATGGAACAGCTGGTCAATATCGTGTGCTCGGCGCATGGTCGCTACGGGCCCTGCACGGAATATGTGCTGGAAACGGCCCGGGCGCTGAAACATTCCAATATTCAGGACCGTCGTTTGCAGGTGCTTGTCGATCATTTGCACCAGGTTAATCCGCGCACAGGGATGCAGTAAGCATTAAACTAGGGGTTTACTCTTAACAGCGCGGGGTTCGCCCTGCCTCGTTCGCGTGGTTGCCATGTCCATAGCCGATATCCGTCAAAGTTACGAAAAATTCGAACTGCTTGAATCCAATGCGTCGAACGACCCCTTCGAGCAATTCGGGCGCTGGTTCAACGATGCCGTCAGCGCGCAGGTCGCTGAAGTCAATGCCATGACACTCGCCACCTGCCCGTCCAACGGTCAGCCCACGGCCCGCGTTGTATTGCTCAAGGGCTTCGATGATCGCGGTTTCACTTTTTTCACGAACTACCTTTCGCGCAAAGGCAAGGAAATTGCCGATAACCCGCGTGCCACGCTGTTGTTTTTCTGGGCTGCACTGGAACGTCAGGTGCGCATTGAAGGTACCCTTGAAAAAGTGGATGCGGCCGAATCCGATGCCTACTATCAAAGCAGGCCGCTTGGGTCGCGTATCGGGGCCTGGGTGTCTCCGCAAAGCCAGCCCATCACCCGCGATGCGCTGGAAGCCCGCACCCAGGAACTGACCGTATCGCTGGGCGAGAACCCGCCACGCCCCGACCACTGGGGGGGCTACCGCCTGGTGCCTTCCCTGATCGAATTCTGGCAAGGGCGCCCATCGCGTCTGCATGACCGCCTGGTATATAGCCGGGTAAGCGGTGCCGACTGGGCACGTACACGACTGGCACCTTGATGCATACTGATACCGCTGTTTCGTACACATCTCCCCAAGATACCGGTTTTACGCAAGACTACTTCCGGTCGGCCCTGGGGCGTTTTCCCACCGGCGTTACGGTTGTCACCACACGCTCCGCCATCAGCAACGAACCGGTCGGGCTCACCGTCAGCTCGTTCAACTCGGTGTCGCTCAACCCGCCCATGGTGTTGTGGTCCCTCTCGAAAACGTCCTCGTCTCTGTCGCATTTCATGCAGACTGATCGATACGTCATTCACGTATTGTCGGCGCAGCAACTGGCCTTGGCCAAACAATTCGCCTATGGCTCACAGCCGCAACGTTTTCAGGGGTGTACCCCCACAACATCGCCTGCTGGTGCGCTCATGCTCGACGATGCCCATTTTGCGGCCTGGTTCGACTGCCGATGCGTGGCACGGCACGAAGCGGGCGACCATATCGTGTTCATTGGCCAGGTTGAGCATTGCAGCCGCCAGTTACTCCAACCGCTGGTTTATCACGCCGGCGATTTCGATCTCACTCCGTCCACTGAACCTCTAGCACAGGGTTGAATCCATGACCGCCGATATTGACTGCGTTGTCCTTGGGGCCGGCGTTGTTGGCCTTGCCGTTGCCCGTGAACTGGCCCTGGCGGGCCGCGATGTCATGATCATCGAAAAAACCGAGGCCATTGGCACCGGCACCAGTTCACGCAACTCGGAAGTCATCCACGCCGGTATTTATTACCCGCAAGGCAGTCTGAAGGCCCGGCTCTGTGTCAGCGGCAAGCACAGGCTGTATGCCTATTGCGAAGAGCGTGGCATTGCCTTCAAACGGCTGGGTAAACTGATCGTGGCCGCCACGCCGGAACAGTCTGCCCGACTGGGCGCCATCGCCGAACAGGCCCGCCTGAACGGGGTCGATGACCTGTACGCACTTACTGCCCAGGAAGCGCGCGAACTTGAGCCTGCGCTTGTCTGCGATGCGGCGCTGATGTCCCCGTCCACCGGTATTGTTGACAGCCATGGTCTGATGCTGGCCCTGCAAGGCGATGCAGAAAATCAGGGTGCCCAGTGCGTGTTTCACACTGAATTCGTGCAGGGGCGTGTGCTCGATTCCGGTCTGTTCGAGCTGAGCTTTGACGGCGCCGAACCCATGACACTCACCGCCCATTGTGTGATCAATGCCGCCGGCTTGAGCGCACCAGCCGTTGCGCGGGCCTTGAAAGGCCAGCCCGAACACCTGATCCCCCAAGCGTACTATTGCAAGGGCAGCTATTTCACGTTGTCGGGGCGTTCACCCTTTACGCGGCTCATTTACCCCATGCCGAACCATGCTGGTCTGGGCGTGCACGTTACGGTCGATCTGGGTGGCCAGGCTAAATTCGGCCCTGATACCGAATGGATCGGCAGCGAAGACTACACCCTGGACCCTCGTCGGGCGGATGTCTTCTATGACGCGGTTCGCAGCTACTGGCCTGCCTTGCCCGATGGCGCCTTGAACCCGGGTTATACGGGTATTCGTCCCAAAATTGTCGGTCCTGATCAAGCGGCCGCCGATTTTGTCATTGCCGGTCCTGCCACGCATGGTGTGCCCGGTCTGGTGAACTTGTTCGGCATTGAATCCCCCGGCCTGACCGCCTGCTTGGCCGTGGCGCAGGAAACCTTGAAGGAACTGAACGCGGCTTGAACGCCGGGTCGGTTCATTACGACTGAAACATATACACTTTATGAATGACTATATTCTTACCTTGTCTTGCCCCGACCAAACCGGCATTGTGCACAACGTAACAGGCTGGTTGCTGGAAAAGCAGGGAAATATTCTTGACGCCCAGCAGTTTGGCGATGAAGAAACGCAGCGTTTTTTCCTGCGCATTCACTTTGCACTGCCCCAGGCGCAGCCGTTGAACGACCTGCGTAACGACTTCACCCGCATTGCCGCTCGTTTCACCATGGACGCCCGCCTGTACGATGCGCGACAGAAGTCCCGGGTACTTATTCTGGTCAGTCGTCAGGGCCACTGCCTGAACGATCTGCTGTTTCGGGTGCACAGCAAGCAACTGCCGGTTGAAGTGGCCGGTATCGTATCCAACCACACCGACTTCGAAGCCATGGCACGCGCCTATGGCATTCCCTTCCACCATCTGCCCGTTACGCCCGACACCAAGGCCGAACAGGAAGCCAGGATTCTCGAGATCGTGGAACGGGAGAGTGTGGATCTGGTGGTGCTGGCGCGTTACATGCAGATCCTTTCCGATTCCTTGTGCCGGGCACTGGAAGGTCGTGCCATCAACATTCACCACAGCTTCCTGCCCAGTTTCAAGGGGGCACGGCCTTATCATCAGGCGCACACGCGCGGTGTCAAAATCATCGGTGCGACGGCGCACTATGTCACGGCCGACCTCGATGAAGGCCCCATCATCGAGCAGGACATCGAACGTGTGGACCACGCCATGAGCGCCGCCGACCTGACCCAGGTGGGCAGCGACGTGGAATCGCTGGTACTGGCACGGGCAGTGCGTTCCCATGTAGAACACCGCATTTTGCTGAACGGCCAACGCACGGTGGTGTTCCGGTAAAAGCCTAGGTCGGTGACAAAGTAAGGATATTTCCTTACAATGCCTGCATTCTGGTCAAGAGAACTACCATGTCTGCTATTCACGAAGTTGCCACACTGACCTCCAAAGGCCAGATCACACTGCCCAAGTCCATCCGGCAGGCACTGGGGGCCGATACCGGCAGCAAGCTCGCGTTCGAGCTTCGGGGCTCTGAAGTGATCGTGACCCGCGCTGATGCCGAGCACGAGGATCCTGCCATTACCGCGTTTCTGACCCTGCTGGCCCGCGACATTGAAGCGGGCCGAAATGTGCGTGGCCTGCCCGATGATCTGGCGCGCACGATACTGGAACACGCGGGGCACAAGGTGGACCTGGGCGATGATTTCAATGAGGACGTAGCCATCTGATGCAGCAGCATGGCTGGACACTGCTGTTCCACGACAACCTGATCCAGCAGATGATGAAGCTGCGCACGGCCGTGCAGCGCGCTCAAGACAACGACCCGGAAGGGTTTGAATCGAACGCCAACGTCAAGTTCTTCCGGGCCTTGATTCAGTTGATTTACGAGGTGGTGCCGAGTGATCCGTCGCGCGATGAGTACCGTCAAGGCAACACCATGGGGCCGGCCTATCGCCATTGGCGGCGGGCCAAGCTCGGAAGGCGATACCGGCTGTTCTTTCGCTACGACTCGAAGGCGAAAGTCATTGTGTATGCCTGGGTAAACGATGAGCAAACACTGCGGTCTTCGGGCAGCCGATCAGACCCGTATGCCGTGTTCGAGAAAATGCTCGGACGCGGTAACCCGCCGGACGAATGGAACGCATTGGTACAGGCATGCGAGCAGGATTGGAGCAAACCGGACTAGGTTTTTCTGGGCAGGAAGGTGACCCATGAACACCACGACTCGCATCAGCACAGTAAAATGCCTCGATCGCGCAAGGTCTGGTCCCGCTTGCATATTCACCTTCCCAGTGCCAGGCCTTCCCGGCGCGGGTCAGCCCCGCCTTCCAGTTTGCCCGACAGAAAGCGAATGCCATGCACGCCGCTGGGAAAATCCAGTTCACGCACAGTATGGCCGCGCGCTTCCAGGCCGGCTTTCAGTGGCGGCGTGACAAAACCCCGTTCAAGTTCGGTATCCTGATTGCGACTGCCGTGGTTGGGCAGGTCGATGGCCTGCTGCAGTGTCAGGTTCCAGTCGAGCACACCCACCAGCGTTTTGGCCACATAGTTGATGATGGCGGACCCCCCGGGCGACCCTACAGCCAGATACGGTTGTGTACCCTGCATTACCAGCATGGGGGCCATGGAACTGCGCGGCCGTTTGCCGGGTTCCACGCGATTCGCCGCCCAGTGGCCCTGCGCGTCGCGGGGGGCCAGTGAGAAATCCGTCAGCTGGTTGTTCAGCAGGTAGCCATTCACCAGAATTTTGCTGCCAAAGGCCGTTTCAATGGAACTGGTCATGGAAACGACATTACCCTGGGCGTCAGCTGCGACCAGATGCGTTGTGGCGGCCAGTTCAGGCGTGGCGTCGTTGCCCGTCCGTGTTCCAGCGCCAGGGGGTATCCCGGGCTCGGCGTGTCCCATGGAACGATCAGGGTTGATCAGTTCCGCCCGGCGGGCCAGATACTGCGGGTTCAGCATACCCATTACCGGCACGGGCACAAAGGCCGGATCGGCCACGTAACGGTTACGGTCGGCAAACGCAAGGCGTCCGGTCTCGGCCAGATAATGAACCGCTGCGGGGCTGTCGGGCGCCAGGGCGGCAACCGGCGTATGTGCCAGCATGCCCAGCATCTGCATCACGGCCAGCGGCCCTGAACTGGGCGGGGGAGGGCCGCACAGGCGATACTGCCGGTAGGGGGCGCACAGGGGTTCATGGGTGCGTGCCGTGTAGGTGGCCAGATCCTTCAGGCCCAGATCGCCCGGTACCGGATGGTTGCGCACTGCATCGACCATGGCCTGGGCCAGTTCGCCCTGATAAAAGGCCTGTGATCCTTGTGTGGCAAGCAGGCGCAGCACACGTGCCTGGGCCGGATTACGTAACACATGCCCGATGGGCCACGGATTCAGATTTGCATCGTAAAAATAGGCGGCGGCGGCCGGGGCTTCCCGTAGTTCGCGGTTCTGCGCCAGCAGTTGGTGCAAGCGTGGCGAGACCGGAAAGCCCTGTTCGGCCACTTCAATGGCGGGCTCGAACAGGGTGGCCCAGGGCAACCGGCCTTGTTGCCGGTGCATCAGGCCCAGCATGGCGACCATGCCGGGAACACCCACCGACAGGCCGGCGTGGACCGCCTGGTTGAAGGGCAGGGGCTTGCCGTGATCAAGGAAGCGATCCGGCCCGGCGGCGGCGGGGGCTGTTTCCCGGCCATCGTAGGCCTGCATCTGGCCGTTTTGCGCGTTGTAACTGATCGCGAAGGCCCCGCCCCCCAAGCCCGAAGATTGCGGTTCAACCAGGCCCAATACCCATTGCATGGCAATGGCGGCATCCACTGCAGACCCACCCTGGGCCAGTATGCGTTGCCCCGCCCGACTGGCCCAGGGGTTGGCGCTGACCACCATGAACTGATCGGCATAGACCCCAGCCCGTTCTGCACGGCCCGTGGCCGATTCCGGGTTGAGCAAGGCTGCCGACACGGGCTGGCCTGAAACCAGGTTCGCACCTGAAGCCTTTTCAGTGTCAATGCTGGCACAGCCGCTGCCCAGAGCGACCAGAATCAACAGTAAGGAAAGGCGAGTCCGGAGCATGCAGGGTTTCCTTGAAAATACGATCACTGAGCGGCATACGGCCGGCTGATGGTTTGCAGCCAGGCCTGAAAGGCCAGCACAGGTTCTGAAGGTTCGGTCAGCACAGGGTAACTGAAAAAGTACGCTTCGCGAACCGGCAGGACCCCGGGGTGGGGGGTAATCAGTGCGCCCGATGCCAGGTCGTCGGCCACCAGAAAACGCGGGCACAAGGCAATACCCATGCCGGCACGTACGGCAGCCAGCGTCATGGAAAACAATTCATAGCGGGGCCCGGCGTGGATGGCCGGGGTGTAGTCCAGCCCTTGTGTCTGATACCAGCGCCGCCAGGCATCCGGCCGTGACGACATGTGCAGATGCAGCATGTGATCAAGTGCTGCGCCGGTACCTGTGTGTCCTGGCGCCGCGCCGTGCATGGCTGCCGTGCTTGTCTCGCTTGCGGCTTTCGCGGTTTTGCCCGGCGTTTGTGACTCATCCAGCAAGGCTGGCAGACACACCGGCACCATTTCCCGTTCATCGAACAGTTTGATGCCGGCCGTTTGCGACCACAGCTGGGTTGCATGATAGATCGCAGCATCGAACGGGTGGTCTGCGAACTGGAACGGCAAGGTTCGCACCGACAAACTGACGGTGATGTCGGGATGGGCCTGCTGGAAATCAGCCAGTTTGGGTACCAGCCAGGTTGTTGCCAGCGTGGGCAGCACAGCAATATGCAGACTGCGCCCCAAGGCGGAGCGGGAAATCAGCCCGAAGGTGTCCTTTTCCAGTTGTTCCAGGTGGTGCCGCACACGTGCCGCGTATTCGATGCCGGCGGGCGTAAGCCCTACGCGGCGCCGCACACGTGTCAGCAATTGCACACCCAGGCGTTCTTCCAGACCGGTAACCTGGCGGTACACCGCACTGTGCGTCAGGGACAGTTCTTCCGCCGCGCGGGAAAACGAGCCCAGGCGTGCCGTGGCCTCGAAGGCTTGAAGAGCACCCAGATTGGGAATGCCATGACGCATCATCACTCCATTGATTCACGAACCCGGCTTGCACGGGTAGAATCATCTGACCTGTGCTTATCGCCGGCACCCTGTACTTTAAACACGCTGTCTTGCACAATGCTCAAAACATTGTGCAATTTTATCAATTGCGTTGTGCATAAGGCGCACATTATCCTTCTGCAATTGCGCTCTCTACCTGACGCCCACACATTGCCCACCATGAAAACCAAACCTGCTTCCCAGTCTGCCCGTATGGGTGGACACATCCTTGTTGATCAACTGGTTGCTCACGGCGTAGAACACGTGTTCTGTGTGCCGGGCGAAAGTTACCTGGCCGTGCTCGACGGTCTGCACGATGCCAATATCCAGGTCACTGTTTGCCGCCAGGAAGGCGGGGCGGCCATGATGGCCGATGCGCACGGCAAACTCACGGGCCAGCCGGGCATCTGCATGGTCACACGTGGCCCGGGTGCCACCAATGCCTACGCCGGCGTGCACATCGCCAATCAGGATTCCTCCCCCATGATCCTGTTCGTGGGCCAGATTGAACGCGGCATGCGCGAACGTGAAGCCTTCCAGGAAATGGATTACCGTGCTGTTTTCGGTACCCAGGCGAAGTGGGTCACTGAAATCGATCAGGTTGAGCGTATTCCCGAAATCGTTTCGCGCGCCTTCCATATTGCCACCTCGGGTCGCCCTGGGCCGGTTGTCATTGCGCTGCCCGAAGACATGCTGGTTGAATATGCCGAAGTAATTGACGCACCACGCTACAAAGTGGTGTCAACCGCGCCTACCCAACAGCAAGTGCAGGAATTGGCTGGTTTGCTTGCCCAGGCCCGCAAACCGCTGGCCATTCTTGGGGGAACACGCTGGAACCAGGCGGCTGTTGATGAATTCACCCGGTTTGCCGAGCGTTATCAGCTGCCGGTGGCTGTGCAATTCCGCCGTCAAATGCTGTTTTCCACCGCCAACAACTGTTTTGTCGGTGACATCGGGCTGGGTAGCAACCCCGAACTGCTGAACTACGCCAAAGAAGCCGATCTGATCCTGCTGGTCGGCGGGCGCATGTCGGAAATCGCCAGCCAAAGCTACACCTTGCTCGATATCCCTGTACCCAGCCAGACCCTCGTTCATGTGCATCCTGATTCAGCAGAGCTGAACCGTGTGTATGTGGCCGACCTGCCGATCCAGACCGCCCCCACCGACTTCACGGCTGTCTTGGCCAGCCTGCCGGCGCCCGCCCAAACGCCCTGGGTTGCTGAAGCCGCCCGCCTGCGTGAAAGTTATCTGCGCTGGACCAACCCTGACAGCATCACACACCCGGGGGCGCTGCAAATGGGTCAGGTCATGGCGCACTTGCGCACTGTGTTGCCCGACGACGCCATTATGTGCAATGGTGCTGGCAACTACGCCACCTGGCTGCACCGTTTTCATCGCTTTACCCGCTACGGTACCCAACTGGCGCCTACGTCGGGTTCCATGGGGTACGGTTTGCCGGCGGCCGTGGGTGCCAAGCGTCTGCATCCTGAACGCACCGTTGTCTGCTTTGCTGGCGATGGCTGCTTCATGATGCATGGCCAGGAATTCGCAACCGCCGTGCAGTACAACCTGCCCATCGTGGTGCTGATCATCGATAACGGCATGTACGGTACCATCCGCATGCACCAGGAACGTACCTACCCGGCCCGCTTGTCGGCTACCACGCTGCAAAACCCTGATTTTGCCGCCTATGCCCAAGCCTTTGGTGGCCACGGTGAACGTGTGGAAACCACCGAGCAGTTTGCCCCAGCACTTGAACGTGCCCTGGCCAGCGGCAAGCCTGCCATTCTGCACTGCCTGATTGACCCGGAAACCATCACCCCCAGCACCACGTTGCAGAAACTGCGCGAACAGGCGCTGGCCAATGCCGGCAAAGCCTGATACTTTTTCCTGCAATCAATACATCAACAATCGAACAAACCATAACGGAGCCTACTATGTCTGCAGCCCCTTCTTTCAACTGGGAAGACCCCCTGTTGCTCGATTCCCAACTGACCCAGGAAGAGCGCATGGTACGCGATGCGGCCCATGCCTATTCCCAGGAAAAGCTGGCAACCCGTGTTTTGCATGGATTCCGCAACGAACACACCGATCCCGCCATTTTCTCGGAAATGGGCGAACTGGGCCTGCTCGGCCCCACCATTCCCGAGCAATACGGTGGTGCCGGCCTGAACTACGTCAGCTACGGTCTGATCGCCCGTGAAGTCGAACGCGTTGACTCCGGCTATCGTTCCATGATGAGCGTACAGTCTTCTCTGGTCATGGTGCCCATCAATGAATTCGGCACAGAAGCCCAGAAGCAGAAGTACCTGCCCAAGCTGGCTCGTGGCGAATGGATCGGCTGCTTCGGTCTGACCGAGCCCAACCACGGTTCCGATCCCGGCAGCATGGAAACCCGTGCTGTCAAAACCGCCGATGGCTACAGCCTGACCGGTAACAAAATGTGGATCTCCAACTCGCCCATCGCCGATGTCTTCGTGGTGTGGGCCAAGGTTGTGGGCGGCGACGACGACGGCAAAATCCGTGGTTTCATCCTTGAAAAAGGAATGAAGGGTCTGAGCGCCCCGGCCATTCACGGTAAAGTGGGTCTGCGTGCGTCCATCACGGGTGAAATCGTCATGGACAACGTCGAGATCAGTGAAGAGCAAATGATGCCTGGCGTAACCGGGCTGCGCGGTCCGTTCACTTGCCTGAATTCCGCCCGTTATGGCATTGCCTGGGGCGCGCTGGGTGCCGCTGAATTTTGCTGGCACATGGCGCGTCAGTACACGCTCGACCGTAAACAGTTTGGTCGCCCCCTGGCAGCTAACCAGCTGATTCAGAAAAAACTGGCTGACATGCAAACCGAAATCGCGCTGGCACTGCAAGGCTGCCTGCGCCTGGGTCGCATGAAAGACGAAGGCACGGCTGCGGTTGAAATTACGTCCATCATGAAACGCAATTCTTGCGGCAAAGCGCTTGATGTTGCCCGCATGGCCCGCGATATGCTGGGCGGTAACGGTATTTCCGACGAATTCGGCGTAGCGCGCCATCTGGTGAACCTGGAAGTGGTCAACACGTACGAAGGTACACACGACGTTCATGCCCTGATTCTGGGCCGTGCACAAACCGGTCTGCAAGCGTTTTTCTGAACGTAGAATGGCCAGTTGAACGGGTTGTTCTTCTGGCTTGAAAAAAGTCCGTCTGCCCCTGTTCGGTGTTTTTGCCGGGCAGGGGTTTTTTTTGGTGCGGGTTGGTGGTTGTCTCTGGTGTTGCAGGGTCCGTGTTGCGGCAGGTTTTAACCCGGTCGTTGCAGGGTGCAGGGGCGCAGCGGGTGCATCACACGGCCCTGTCGGGCTTCCCGGCGCTGGCCACCGGAATGGGGCGGGCCCGGAACTCGCCCACTCGATCCGCTGGATCGAGTGGGCTCAGACAGCCGGGCCCTTGTTTCCCCATTCCGGCGGCCAGCACCGGCGTGTTCAAGCACCCGCTGCGCCCCTGCACCCTGCAACGACCTGGACATTGAGACGCTTTGGCATTTGGTCAAATACAGTTGAATACCTGTCGGGGTGGAAGCGGGAAATAAACAGGCTTGAGCAGAAGTGGCAACAGTGCTATACATGTATAGCAAAGACACAAGGGGCCCATACCATGCTCGCAATCCGACTACCCAGCGAAATCGAATCCCGTCTGGAAGCCTTGGCAAAAGCCACAGGCCGCACCAAGACCTTTTATGTACGCGAAGCCATCCTTGAGCACTTGGACGACCTTGAGGATTTATATCTGGCTGAACAGCGTCTGCTCGACATTCGTGCAGGACGAAGCCAAACCGTGCCGCTCGAAGAAGTGATGAAACGCTATGGCATGGAAGGTTGAGCTAGACCGAGTCGCTGAGCGGGAACTCGACAAGATCGACCCGCAAGCGGCGCGGCGCATTCTTGTCGTGCGACTGGGCAACCGAAAAGAAGTCTATAAGAAGGTTTGACCCCGAAGTACCCGCTTGAACACATGCCCGCGCTGTTTCCAGCGTTGCGCTCTGTACAACGCGGCACTCCAGGAGCGCATCGAGGCGTATCGCAAGGCGGGTAAATCCTTCAGACGTGTGGGGTGATCGCTACCGAAGAACTGCGTCCGTGATCCGCGAAACCCCCGCTACAACGACGCAAAGCGTTTAGCGGAGGGAGAGTTCATGAACTGTCCAGGTCTGTGTGGGGGTGTCGGGCGATGGTGGGTTGCTTGAGTACGCCGGCGACGGCCTGTTGAATGGGGGTGCAAGGCCCCGGCTGTTTGAGCGCGACGCTTGTCGATCCACCGGATCGCCCGCGCGAGTTCTGGACCCGCCCCGGCCAGGGCCACAACACCGGGCAGCCCGCAGGGCCGTGCGATGCACCTGGAGCGCATGCACCCCCTGACAGAACCGTCAAAGAATACCCACACCCTTCGCAAGAACACACATCACAAAAGAACCCCGATCACCGCAACAACGGGGCCAGAGACCTGCGCACATCCTCTTCCGAACGCCCGCTGCGCTGCACATAATCGGCCACCTGATCATCGCCAATCGACCCCACGCTGAAATACTGCGCCTGCGGGTGGCTGAAGTAAAAACCCGACACGCTGGACGCTGGATACATGGCGAAACTTTCGGTCAGCTGCATGCCAATTTCGGCACAATCGAGCACCTGGAACATAGCCTGCTTGACAACGTGCTCCGGACACGCAGGATACCCGGGTGCCGGACGGATGCCCTGGTATTTTTCAGCAATCATGGCGGCATTGTCGATGGCCTCGTCAGGCACATAGCCCCACAGGTCACGACGCACCCGCGCATGCAGGCATTCGGCAAAACCTTCGGCAAAGCGATCGGCCAAGGCCTTGATCATGATGTTCGAATAGTCATCCTGCGCATCCAGGAACAGGTTCTCGTACTTTTCAATGCCCAACCCACCCGTAACCGCAAACAGACCAATATAGTCGGCAACACCGGACTCTTTGGGCGCAATGAAATCGGCCAGGCATTTATTGTCAACGCCTTCACGCTTGGCCGTCTGCTGGCGCAGATTACGCCAGGTGAACAGGACCTCGGTACGCGACTCATCGCGATACACCTCGATATCGTCCTCGTTCACCGTATTGGCTGGATAAAAACCCACCACCCCACTGGCAGTCAGCCAACGGCCATCAATAATTTTGCGCAACATGGCCTGCCCGTCGGCATACAGACTGCGCGCCTGCTCACCCACCACGGCATCGTCCAGAATGGCCGGAAACTGGCCGAACAGACTCCAGGTCTGGAAAAAGGGCGTCCAGTCAATGTAGTTCGCAATATCCGACAAATCGTAGTTCTTGAAGGTCCTGCGGCCCAGGAACTTGGGGCGTGGCGGCGTGTAAGAAGACCAGTCAATAACGGGTTTACCGGCACGGGCCTCCGAAATCGGGATCAAAGGCGTGGCCTTGCGGTTGGCATGACGGGTACGCACAACTTCGTACTCCTCAGCCAGTTCTTTCAAATAGACGGCCGAGTTTTCTGACATCAGGTTGGTCGCCACCCCGACTGAACGACTGGCATCCGGCACATAAATGACCGGCCCTTCGTAGTTGGGGGCAATCTTCACGGCTGTATGCACACGGCTTGTGGTGGCGCCCCCCACCAGCAACGGCATTTTACGTAAGCGGAAATAGTCATCGCGCTGCATTTCCGAAGCAACATACGCCATTTCTTCCAGACTGGGCGTGATCAAGCCGGACAAACCAATGATGTCGCACTGTTCTTCTTTGGCGCGAGCCAGGATCTCGGCGCACGGCACCATCACCCCCATGTTCACCACTTCAAAGTTATTGCATTGCAACACAACCGTGACAATATTCTTGCCAATATCGTGTACATCGCCCTTCACCGTGGCAATCAGGATCTTGCCCTTGGGTCGGACGTCGCCACCCGCTGCAGCGATCTGCTTCTTTTCTTCCTCGATGAACGGCACCAGATGCGCCACCGCCTGCTTCATGACCCGCGCCGATTTGACAACCTGGGGCAGGAACATTTTGCCCTCGCCAAAAAGGTCGCCCACCACATTCATGCCATCCATGAGCGGGCCTTCAATGACCTGAATCGGCCGCCCCCCCTGATCGGCGATTTTCTGGCGCACCTCTTCGGTGTCTTCCACGATGAAGGTGGTGATGCCATGCACCAGCGCGTGCGTGAGCCGTTTTTCAACAGGCTGCTGACGCCACGACAAGTCTTCTTCCTTGCGGGCACCTGACCCCTTCACGGTTTCGGCCAGTTCCACCAGACGCTCGGTCGGGGTGCGGGTGTCGTCCGGACCGGTACACCCCAGGGGCTCGGCCCGGTCCAGCACAACATCTTCCACCAGCGTGAGCACGTTCTTTTCGATGTCTTGGTACACACCCAACTGACCGGCATTCACAATGCCCATGGTCAAGCCTTCGCGAATGGCGTAGTACAAGAAGACGGTGTGAATGGCCTCGCGCATGGCCTCATTGCCACGGAACGAGAAACTGACATTGGAAATACCGCCCGATATCCGCGCGTGCGGCAGGTTTTCAGTGATCCAACGCGTACCCTCGATAAAATCGACCGCATAGTGATTGTGCTCTTCAATACCCGTGGCGATGGCGAACACATTAGGATCAAAAATGATGTCTTCAGGCGGGAAACCGACCTGATCGACCAGCAAACGGTAGGCGCGTTCGCAAATTTCCTTGCGGCGCTCAAGGTTGTCGGCCTGGCCTTTTTCATCGAAGGCCATGACCACCGCTGCCGCACCGTATTTGCGGCACAGACGGGCGTGGTGCAGGAAGGCCTCTTCGCCCTCTTTCAAGGAAATGGAGTTGACCACCGCCTTGCCCTGCACACAGCGCAAACCCTGTTCGATGACGTCCCATTTGGAACTGTCGATCATGATGGGTACACGGGCAATATCGGGTTCAGACGCAATCAGATTCAGAAAACGACGCATGCAGGCAGCCGAATCCAGCATGGCTTCGTCCATGTTCACATCGATGATCTGGGCACCGTTTTCCACCTGCTGGCGTGCCACCGACAAGGCTTCGTCGTATTTTTCCTCGCGAATGAGGCGCAGGAACATTTTGCTGCCGGTGACGTTGGTGCGCTCGCCCACGTTGATGAACAGGGAGTCGCGGTCGAAGTTCAATGCCTCAAGACCGGACAACCGTGTCTTGACCGGTATGACGGGCACCTGTCGCACGGGCAACACAGCGACCTTGTCGGCAATGGCCTTGATATGGGCCGGTGTAGTGCCGCAGCAACCGCCTGCCATGTTCACCAGACCGGCACGGGCGAACTCTTCCAGCAACGACGAGGTGTCTTGCGGTGTTTCATCGAAACCGGTTTCGGCCATGGGGTTGGGCAGGCCGGCGTTCGGATACACGCACACATAGGTGTCGCAGATCTTGGCCAGTTCAGCGATGTAAGGCCGCATGAGTGCAGCACCCAGGGCGCAGTTCAAACCGATGGTGACCGGGCGGGCGTGACGCACCGAGTTCCAGAAGGCCTCGACGGTTTGACCCGACAGAATGCGACCGGAGGCATCGGTGACCGTACCGGAAATCATGACAGGCAGACGTTCGCCACGGGCCTCGAACACAGATTCGACCGCAAAAATGGCAGCCTTGGCATTGAGCGTATCGAAAATGGTTTCGATCAGGATGATATCGACACCGCCGTCGAGCAAACCATTCAATTGTTCGGTATAGGCATCACGCAATTGCTCGAAGGTGACATTGCGTGCGCCCGGATCGTTCACGTCGGGGGAAATGGAGGCCGTTTTGGGCTGGGGCCCCAGGGCGCCCGCCACGAAACGGGGACGCTCAGATGTTGAGAATTCGTTGCAGGCCTGGCGCGCCAGGCGGGCCGATTCCAGGTTCAGCTCATAGGCCAGTTCGGGCAGTTCATAGTCGCCCTGGGCAATCGATGTTGCCCCGAAGGTATTGGTCTCAATGACATCGGCGCCGGCCTGCAGGTACTGGCGATGAATTTCCAGAATGATGTCGGGCCGCACCAGCGACAACAGTTCGTTGTTGCCTTTCAGGTCTTTGATGTGCTCGGCAAAACGCTCGCCACGGAAGTCGAATTCGCCCAGTTTGTACTGCTGGATCATGGTTCCCATGGCGCCGTCCAGAATCAGGATGCGCTCGCCCAGCAAACGGGCAAATTCGGAACCACGGGTAAAAGCGGACAAGGGATAGGGCAACGACGGATAGGACACGGATTTACCTGAAAGAGAGGGCGATGAAAAAACAATGGCAGGAAACAGACAACAACAACAACAACAACAACAACAACAACAACAACAACAACAACAATCTGGCGGCAAATGAAACACTGATTCTGCTTGCGCACCAAGGGGTTATTGTATCGTCCACCACCCTGTCATGTTACAGTGCAGCCCTTGACCAGGGTGCGCCCGGTTTGACCCGCTTTTCACTGTTCACGGCCGCGGGCCGAAAACAGCTGCCAAACGGGCATTCTGCGGGCGTTAAATGGGAAACAGCCGGTGTTTTGCGGCCGTGCACGCCTTCAAAATGACGTGTACCGTGCCCACCCTGACACCGCCAAACTGTGCTGCCCCCGCAACGGTAAGCCTGTGCCTCTGGCACACGCCAGCCCGACACCGGCCCTGATCACACCTTGGCCCCTGCCTGCAGGGTTCACTATCACAGGCCTGCGGGGACGCAGGCCGATCAAGGCCCCATCTTCATCCATGAAAAGCCATTCCCTGAACCGCCTGTGCCTGGCACTGTGCGCGGCCGCACCTGCACTCGCTGCGGCACAAACCTACCCAACTCCCGCCACAACCCTGGAAACGATTGTCGTGACGCCCACGCGCACGCCCACCCCGCTGGGCAATGTACCCGGCGATGTCTCGGTGGTGAGCGAACAGGAACTGCGTGCAGCCGGCCAAGACAGCGTAGCCGACATTCTGTCACGCCAGAACGGCATTGAAATCTCGACCAGCGGCGGCCCGCAAACCCAGACCAGTGTGTTTTTGCGCGGTACCAATCCGCAACAAACCCTGGTGCTGGTCGATGGCATCCGCATCAACAGCCTGACCTCGGGGGCCGTAAACTGGAATGCCCTGGACCCGACCAGCATTGAGCGTATTGAAATCGTGCGCGGGGCCGCCAGCAGCCTGTACGGCTCGAACGCCATCGGCGGCGTCATCAATGTCATCACACGCAAGGGCGGTGGCGACAAACCTGCCAGCCTGTGGGCCAACATGGGCGTGGGTCGCTACGATACGTTCAAGAGCAGCGCCGGTATTTCGGGCAGCGAAGGCGGCTTTGATTACGCTTTGTCGGGCAGCGTCAGCAGCAGTGATGGCTTCAGCGCCACCAACCGCCTGAACACCTTCGGGGAATACCACGCCGACAACGACGGCTACACACAGCACAGTTTCACCGGCGCACTGGGCTACCAGTGGGCAAAGGGCCAGCGCATCGACCTGAACATGTACAACGGCTACATGAATGGGCAGTTCGATGCTGGCGAATGGGCCGGCGACACCTACGCCCTGACCCGCCAGCAAGTGTATGCCCTGACCAGCACCAACCAGATCACCGATAGGTGGCAAAGCGTGCTGCGCTTCGGTTTCACCCAGGAATCGGCCGACAGCCGCAGCTACGGCAGTTCATTTGTATTCGGCAACCTGCAGCGTTCGTACTTGTGGCAGAACAACCTGGCCCTGGATGCGAACCAGACCTTGTCGGTACTGCTTGAGCGCCTTGAAGAACGTGCGTCCACCGGATCAACGAACTACACCATCAACAACCGCAACACCAATTCGGCCGGTCTGGTGTACCGGGGCGACTTCAACCGCCACCACGTGCAGGCCAGCGTGCGTAACGACAACATTTCGGGCTATGGCAACCAGGCCACCGGCGGCCTGTCGTACAGCTACGACCTGACCGACACCCTGACCGCCGGGCTGTCGGCCAACACAGGTTTTCGCGCCCCCACTTTTGCCGACCTGTACGCCCCCGACATTTACGGCAATGTCGGCAACCCGAACCTGAAACCGGAAAGATCCCGTAACTTTGAGGCCAGCCTGCGCTACAGCACCGACACAACCGAACTGGGTGCCGTGCTGTACCAGAACACCATCCGCGACATGATCGTGGGCTATGTGTTTGATCCTGCGCTGGGTAAAAGCACGGCCAAAAACATCGATGAAGCGCGCATTCGCGGCCTGACGCTCAGCGCCGGACGCACCTGGGACAACACCACCCTGAAAGCCAGTGTCGACCTGATGGACCCGCGCAACGAATCACCCCGCCCGAATCTGGCCGGCAACCAGCTGCAGCGCCGTGCCAAGCAGATCTACCGCATCAACGCCCAGCACCGTCTGGATGCGCTGGTACTGGGCGCCGAATACCTGTTTGTCGGCAAGCGTTTCGATGACGCGGCCAACCGGATTCAGCTGGGGGGCTACGGCCTGACCAACCTGACCATGGCATACGACATCAATAAATCGGTTGGCGTTCAGGTACGCTGGGATAACGTATTCAACAAGCAGTACACCACGGCCTATGGCTACAACGCACCCGGTTCAAACGTGTTCGTGAATTTGTCATTGCGCATGTAAGACGGAATGCCCATGAGCCTGCGCGAAACAGAACTGCGCTACCGGCCGGCCCAAGCGCCGGCAAAACAGGCATCTGCAGACTGCACGACGGGCAGACGAATGTCTGGCGCCCCCAGACCAGCGCTGCAGATGCAACTGCCCAGGCCGGCCTGGCTGGTGTGCGTGATGGCCGGCTTTCTCATGCCGGCAGCGCAGGCGGTTCAGGTCGCTGACGTCATGCAGGAGATGCAGGCAGCGAACGTCATGCAGGAGGTGCAGGCAGCGGACGTCATGCAGGTGACGCAGGTGACGCAGGTAACCCAGGCAACTCAGGCTACGCAGTCGCCCAAACCTGCATCGATCGGCCAGCCTGCTGCCCGGGCACGCATCATCAGCCTGGCACCGCACATTACCGAGTTGCTGTACGCTGCCGGTGCAGGCGATCGCATCGTGGCCACCGTGACACGCAGCGATTACCCACCCCAGGCTCGCCAGTTGCCCCGCGTAGGCGATGGTCTGAACATCAACCTGGAGCAGATCATTGCCCTGCAGCCGACGGTGGTGATGCTCTGGCGACCCGGCGGTGCATCAAGCCTGCTGGAGCCCTGGGCGAAGGCGGCCGGGTTTGCGCTGGCGTACAGCACGCCGGCCTCGCTTGCCGACATTATTGACAGCGTGGAACACCTGGGAACGCTGTACGGCGACCCGACCCTGGCCCGGGAACAGGCCGAAGCACTGCGGGCACAACAAAAACAACTTCACACACGCTACGCGCAGCGCCCCTGGGTCACCGCCCTGATCGAGGTTGGCTCCAACCCGTTGTACACCATTGGCAACGACCCATTGCTCAACAGCGCTCTGGCCGAATGCAAGGTTCGCAATGCCTACGCCCAGGCGCGGCAGGCGGCCCCTCAGGTGAATCCGGAAGACGTCATGCTGCGTCAACCCGAGTTGATCCTGGCCCCCACCACCGACCCGGCACGGGTACAGGAAATCACCCGCTACTGGACAACGCTGGGCGTGCGTGCCGCGCAACAAGGCCACGTAGCGGGCATAAACCCCGATGCCTTGTTCAGGCCCGGCCCCAGGCTACTTCAGGCGCTGGAAGCTGTTTGTCTGGCTGCAGAGAAAGTAAGACACAGCCATGCATCACCCACCGAATGAACGGCGGATTCGGCAAGGCCTGTAACCGTGACCAGAACAGACCGTCAGCACCCTGTGCCATCCCAAACCTGAATACAATCACAATTGCGTATTTTCATGACAACGTCTTTTCAACCTTCTGGCTACAAAACGCATTAACCCTGCGCCTTCACGTCCTTTCAGCTTTCCGGAAACACCATGATTCCCAACACCCTGACCATCGCCGGCGTTGACCCTTCCGGGGGAGCCGGCATTCTGGCCGACATCAAAACCATGATGGCGCTGGGGGCCTACGGTACCGCCGTCGTTGCCGCCCTGACGGCCCAGAACACCTGCGCAGTCACCGACATCTGCCCCGTGCCCCCTGAATTTGTGGCCCACCAGATCGACACCCTGTTCAGCGATGTGCGCATCGATGCCGTGAAAATCGGCATGCTCGGCCAGGTTGGGGTTACCCACGTCGTGGCCGAACGCCTGGCGCACTGGAAACCTGCACACATCGTGCTGGATCCGGTCATGGTGGCCAAAAGCGGCGACCACCTGCTGGAGCGCAGCGCCGTCCATGCACTGCGCGAAGCGCTGCTGCCACTGGCCACCCTACTCACCCCCAACCTGCCTGAGGCCGGTGTACTACTTGAAATGACCCCGGTCGACAGCGTGAAGGACATGCGCCGGGTGGCCGAACGCCTGCGACGCCTGATGAACGACAACGGGCACCGCTGGGTATTCCTGAAAGGCGGTCACCTGCCCGGCAACGACACCATCGACCTGCTTCACGATGGCGACCGCATGATCGAACTGCCCGGCACACGCATTGAAACCCGTAACACGCACGGCACCGGGTGCACATTGTCGGCCGCGCTGGCGGCCCTGCTGCCCCAGGTGAACGACACACCCGAAGCCGCGCGCCGGGCCAAAGACTATCTGGTGCGCGCCATTGCCCGCTCCGGCGAACTGACCGTGGGCAAGGGGCACGGACCCGTTCACCATGCGCACCCCTGGTGGCCCCGGGCCGAACGCTGACCTGGCGGTATTCACCGGCAGCGCACCCTAAGCCACTGCAAAGTACGCTATAGTAAGCAGTTAGATAAAAGTTGAATGCTGTAGCGCACCGAAACAAGTACAACATTACCTGGAAGTTATGAACGTGACCGAGCTCTCTGATATCGAACGAGCCCGCTTCAACATGGTTGAGCAGCAAATCCGTCCCTGGGACGTCCTGGATACCCGTGTCCTCCAGGCTTTGTTCGATGTTCCCCGCGAACGCTACGTGCCTGCTCCCATGCAGGGTCTGGCGTTCTCCGATATCGAACTGCCGCTGGTGGTCAACGCCGTCGACACCCACGAAACCATGCTGTTTCCCAAGGTGGAAGCCCGTCTGGCCCAGGAACTGCAACTGAAGCCCACCGATTGCGCCCTTGAAATCGGCACAGGCTCCGGCTATCAGGCGGCCCTGCTGGCCGCGCTCTGCCGGCATGTCACCACCGTTGAAATCGAAAGCCGCCTGGTGGCGTTTGCCAACGAAAACCTGAAACGCAACCAGGTTGAAAACGTCAAGGTTGAAACCGGCGATGCGCATGCAGGCTGGGGCACCACCGAATTCGATGCCATTCTGCTGACCGGCTCCGTTCCGGTTATCCCCGATGCCCTGAAATACCAGTTGCGTGTAGGTGGCCGCCTGGTGGCTGTTGTGGGCCAAAGCCCCGTCATGACCGCCTGCCGTGTCACACGCATCAATGCGGCCACGTTTGAAACCAAGGAATTGTTCGATACCTTGATCAAACCGTTGCGCGGCACATCAACACCCAAATTCAAGTTCTGAATGGGCTCGGGTTACCCGGCACACCGTACCGAACCGGCTGTTGTGCCCGTGTGCTACCGCACGGGCACAACAGCCGGTTCTGCATTTCGTGCCTGCAGCACGCTTGCGGCAGTCGCCCTGGCGGCCTGTTGCACCGTGGCGCAAGCGGCCAAGCCCGATCTTGCCCCGCCCTCGCTGCTTTCCCCGGCAACCCGGCCCACAGACCCCGCGCCCGGCATCGGCACACTGAATCTGCTGCAGGCCTGGAACAAAGCGCTGGTGCGCGACCCCATCTACTCCGCCAGCCAGGCGTTCACAAGCGCCGAGCAAGAAGTCGTGCCGCAGGCACGAGCCCGTTTGCTCCCCTACGTCCAGGGCAATGCACTGGGCGAAATCGACGACAACCGCCGTGTCGGCACCCTGGGCAACGGATCCAGCAAAAGCCGCTCCGTGTGGGCGCTCACGCTTAGCCAGCCGCTTTTTGATCTTGGTGCCTGGCGCAACTATGAACGTGCCGAATTTGTGGCCGAATCGGCCACAGTGGCCCAAACCCGGGCCTACCAGGATCTTATCCTGCGGGTTGCCCAGGCCTACTTCGACATCCTGGCCTCCCAAGACACACTGCGGGCTTTGCTGGCCGAAAAAAGTGCCATCGAAACCCAGTTACGGGCGGCTGAACGCGGTTTTGAACTGGGCAGCACCACGATTGCCGACACCTACGAAGCACAATCACGCCTCGACCTGATCAACGCCGGCGAACTGCAACTGCGCAATACGCTGCAGATCAATCACGACAAACTTGCCCGCATCATCAACGAACGCCCGGCCCAACTGGCTGAACTGTCACCCGGTACGGCCCTGCCCTCCCCTGAACCCAACCGGCTCGACGCCTGGACCACGCAGGCAAGTTCGGCCAACCTGGCGGTGGCGCAAGCCAGCCTCAGTACCCGTATCGTTGAAAAACAGATCGAAATCGCCAAAAGCGAACGCTACCCGCGCATTGAACTGCAGGCACAAACCGGCAGCGCATCCGACCGCGGGCTGTACACCCTGGGTACCGGCGGCGCACCCCGGTCACTCGACACCACCGTGGGTGTGCAGTTGTCCATTCCCCTGTACACCGGCGGCGAAATATCATCACTGATCCGCGAACAGACCTCGCGCCTGCAGCAAGCCCGTTACGAACTGGAAAATGCCAAACGCCAGGCCGAACAAGACACCCGGCAATACTTTTCAGGGGTAACGACAGGCCTGGCCCAGATTGCCGTACTGCAAGCGGCCGAGCGTTCCAGCCTGGCCTCGGTCAAGGCGAACCAGACCGGGTATTCCGTGGGCGTGCGCGTTAATATCGACGTTCTGAATGCACAGCAGCAACTGTTCGAAACCCAACGCAACCTGGCACAAGCCCGCTATACCACCCTGATGAACAGCCTGCGGCTCAAGGCTGCCACCGGCACGCTGTCGGAGCGCGATATCGTGGCCGTGAACAGCCTTCTGGAAAACACCGAACCGGCACGTTAAGTTCGCACAGCCATGCACGCCAGCCGTCACGTACACCCGAACACCCCGTAAGGGCCGGCCTTCAGCACGGATGGAATCATGCCTGCGGAACCGGCCCGTATGGATCAGTCGATGGACGCGCCTGACTGCTTGACGGCCTTGCCCCATTTCTCGATTTCAGTATCGACAAATGCACGGCCTTCCGCTGGGGTATAGACCAACGGATACGCACCACGCTCTTTCAGGGCTTTTTGCATGGCGTCGGAGCCCAGGATCTGGTTGATCTTGCCATTCAGGAACCCGACGACATCTGTTGGCGTGGCCGCAGGTGCCATGATCATGGCCCAGCCCACGGCCTCGAAGCCAGGGTAACCCAACTCGGCGACTGTAGGCACATCGGGTAACTGGGCCACGCGCTCGCGGGTTGTCACAGCCAGCGGCGTGGCCGCTTTGGACGTGACATGCGGCAGGGCAGCAGTCACTGAATCCACCATTAAAGGCACATGATTACCCAGGAAATCCGCCTGGGCGGGACCACTGCCCTTGTAGGGGATATGGCGGATCTGGATGCTGGCGGCTGCCTTGAACATTTCGGCGGACAAGTGCTGCGTACCCCCGATACCCGCGCTGGCGTAGGCCAGGTCGTCGGGCTTGGCCCTGGACTGCTCGACAACCTGTGACAACGTAGTGATACCCGTTGCCGGATTGGCCAGGAAAATGAGGGGCACAGTGAATACGCCACCCACTGGCTGGAAATCGGATTTCAGTGAATAGCCCGGATTGGCGTACAGCGTTTGGTTGACGGCAGCTGCACTGCCACCAACCACCAGGGTATAGCCATCGGGTTTGGCCTTGGCCACAAACTGCATGCCGATATTGCTGCCGGCACCGGCCTTGTTTTCCACCACGACAGGCTGCCCCACCTGTGTGGCGAGCTCATCAGCAATGATGCGAGCAAAAATATCGGTTGCCTGCCCCGGGGGAAACGGCACGATCATGGTGATCGGACGCTCGGGATACGCAGCAAGCACGCCGGTTGAAACAGCAGAGAGCGCCAGGGCGGCAAGACCCCTGGAAACGAAACGAGAGGCAAACATGGGTGACTTCCGTAAATGATGGAGGGTGATAAAAAAAGAACTGATCGTTCGAACCACCGAATCATAACGGCAAAGCACTGGACTGCGCCTGATACACCGCCAAATACACCGGCCAACACACAGGGTGAAGGCGCCAGAAGCAACAGCGTCAAACGTACCTGTCAGGTACTGCCACCCCGGATACGGCCCACGAGGGTGGTGGTGGATCGCTGGAACTCGAAGGGAATGGCCAGGGCATTACCACCCCAACTGCGCACCCGCGCAGTTTCCGGCAGGGCCTCCATAGTGTAGTCACCGCCTTTCACGATCAGGTCGGGGCGCAAAAACTCGATCAATTCAAGCGGCGTGTCTTCGTCAAACCAGGTGACGAGCGAGACGCATTCCAGTGATGCCACCA
>JAAYGT010000112.1 GCA_012727555.1 Alcaligenaceae bacterium
GGTATTGAATATCCCACCCTGCCAGCAGAAAGGCATCGGCAACCATGCGCAGCCCGATGGCATGGTTGTTGCCTTCAACACACGCCAAAAGGATACGTTTGCCGATCGGGGGAGGAGGCGTTGAATTCAGCAGCCCCCAGGTCATTAACGACTGGACAATGGCTGATGCCATATGCTCTTGGGCAACCGAGACCTGATTGGCCTGCATGCACCGCCGCTGCCACCACGCTCCCCTCGTTCGGCGGCAGATGTTCGGCGAAAAACCCGGCAAGCCAATCAAGAGACTGCGGCAGGTGTTGTGTTGGAATACCCCGCGCAGCGAGCACCTGATTCAGCCAACGGAGATAATCAACCATGGACTTGAGCATCCCGAACTGAAGAACGGGCCGCAAGAACTCGAGATGAAAGGCCAGATCGCTACGACAGGCATCGCGCCCGGTCTCGCCGAAGCGTTCGTAGGCCGCGCTATGGACAGCGTAAAACCGCTCCGTCACTGCACTCACAGCCGCTGTCTGCAAACGCTGGAAACGCATCAAAGCATCTGCATCAAGCGTTTGAAGTGCCTGATCCATCGGTAATTGCAGTTCTTCCATGAGCTACTCCGCGATGACTTCAAAGCGGATAATTTCTGTGCGCCCGGGGTGCAATTTAAGCCCCCGGGGGATTCCCTTGTGCGATTCGCGATAAGCCTCGCTGTGATGCCACTGGTTGAAACTGGCCTCGTCTTGCCAATAGGTTTACAACCAGATTTCTTCGGGTTTGTCGGTTGGGCTGAGCACTTCCATGCGAATGAAGCCAGGTTCCTGGTCAACACGATGGGGGCGGCTCTTAAAGGCCTGCCTGACCGAATCAAGCATGTCATTCGCGATGGCGAAACGGCTGACAACAACGAACATCGCCCTGGTCCCCAAAACTTTCTACAGCGCATCTTAGCAGATCAGCTATCTTTATCGGCAAGGTTCAGCCGATCTGGCAGGGCGAGTCGGCCAAGGAGCAAGCTTGGCGACTAATCAAGCGCCCGCCCCTCCCCGGCCTCTTCATACGTGACACCATCGCGAATATGGTAAATGCGCTTGAACGTAGGAATGATTTTTTCATCGTGGGTGACCACAATGATGGCTGTCTCGAAACGGGCGGCCATATCGTTAAGAATACGGATGACAGCCATGGCCCGTTCGGAATCAAGTGGCGCGGTGGGCTCATCGGCCAGAATCACTGGCGGACGGTTCACCAGGCCACGGGCAATAGCCACACGCTGCTGCTCACCGCCCGACAACTGCGATGGCATGGCTTTGGCACGATGCTGCACATCCAGGGCGGTCAGCAGATCAAGAGCCTGGCGACGTGCCTCGGCGTTGGGCACACCAGCCAGCATGCGCAAAAGGGCCACGTTATCAGTAACATCGAGAAACGGGATGAGATAGGGCGCCTGAAAGACAAAGCCGATTTTGTCGCGCCGCAATGCACGCAGGTCGCGCACTTTCCAGCCTTGATCAAAAATAACGTCGTCGCCCAGTGTCATGCGGCCGGACGTGGGGTCGATGACAGCGCCAAGACACTTCAGCAAAGTGCTTTTACCGGAACCCGATGGCCCGATCAGCCCGACCACCTCACCCGGCGCGACCGACATATTGACATCTTTCAGAGCAAAAACAGCGGTGTCACCTTGCCCGTAGCGCTTGGTCAGAGCTTCAATACGTATTCCCTTGTCGTTCATGTCAGCCTCCAATGGCTTCAGCCGGATCCACTTTCAGGGCAATGCGGATCGCGACCAGGCTGGTTAATGCGCAAATGATCAGTACGGATGCAAAACCGATGACGGCATCGAGCGGCAACAAGAGCACATACTTGGGGAACAGGGGGGCCGCCAGCGAGGCCGTGATTTTCCCGACAATAAACCCGATAACACCCAGCGCAATAGCCTGCTGCAGGATCATGGAGGCAATGGTGGTATTACGCGTGCCGATCAGTTTGAGCACCGCAATTTCGCGTATTTTGTCCATGGTCAGGGAATAGATGATGAAGGCCACGATGGCGGCACTGACGATAGCCAGAATGACCAGAAACATGCCGATTTGCCGGGACGATGTTGCGATCAGCTTGCCGATCAGAATGTCTTCCATTTCGGCACGGGTATAAACGGTCAAACGCTTGAAGCGTTCAATGTCACGGGCGACCGCATCAGGTGAATGGCCTGGCTTCAAGGTGACCAGCACGGTATTGACAAAAGCATTTGTGCTCTGCGATGCAATGACAGCATCGAGCAAACCCGGCACAGCGGGCCGGTTGAATGCCGGATTCAATTCGGTGCGACGACGACTTTGCCAGATGGCATCGTTGTCTTTCAGAAACTGGGCCTCCTGGGCATCTTTGAGCGGAATGAACACCATAGGGTCACCACCGGAGGACACCATACGGCGGGTTAGACCGACCACGGTGTAGTAGTTTCTGCGGATCTTGAGACGATCACCGATCTTGAAACCGGTTGCCAGGTCTGCCACTGCCTCGTAGTGGCCGCGCGTAATGTGGCGACCCGCGACCAGGTAGGGTGGCCAGCCGGCCAGTGTGCCGGGCACGCCGGACGCAATGCCAACAACCATGGCACGCACATCATCCGCATCTTCCTTGCGCACTTGCATGGTCAGGTAGGTTATGTTGGCGGCCTGGGCAACGCCCGGCATGGCCGCAATGCCTCGGTAGAGATCATCGTTAAGACTTGAAGATTCAGCATAGGGCCCGAGGGTATCCTGCTGTACAACCCACATATCGGCCCCGGTGTTGTCGAGCAGTGCTTTGCCATCGGACACCATACCGCGATATACGCCCGCCATAACCAGGGTCACGCCGATCAGCAAACCCAGCCCCATACCCGTGAACACGAACTTTCCCCAGGAATGAAGAATGTCACGACCGGCCAGACTGATCATGGCGACACCCCGGGGATGCGATCAACAATACGCACAGGACTTTGTGCCGTAATGGCCCCGTCGCTGTACACCACCACGACATCACCATCGGCCAGGCCGTCAATCACCTGAACATTGCCGTCAAGATCAATGACCCCAAGAGTGACAGGCACACGCTGTTGCGCGCCATTGGCTATCTTCCAGACGATTGACTGGTTGCCATCGCGCCGTACTGCCGCATTGGGAATGACCGGTGCAACCGGCAAAGGTGCGAGATCAACGGTCACTTCGGCAAGCTCGCCCAGGGCTGGCAAAGGCTCAAGGGTTTGCACGAACGACAGTTTGGCCAGCAGTTCCTCGGTAACCGAATCAGCCAGCATTTCGACACGGACAACCTTTGCCTCAAGCGCCTGGTCGCGCCGGGATCGCAGTTGCACCCGGGCGAACAAGCCTTGTTGCAACCCGGTAGCACTGATTTGATCGAAACGGGCATTGACCCAGACATGCTGGGGATCGACGATTTCAAGCACCGCCTGACCCGCAACGACGGTTGTGCCGGGGTCGATATCACGCTTGACCACCACACCGTTAACCGGCGCAACCAGGCGCAGGTTCTGTCGCTGGGATATCAGGGCCTGACGCTCGGCAACCAGGCGATCAAGCTCTCGACTGGCCGTCGTGAGGCCGACCTCAGCCAGACGCAATTCCTGGCGTTTTATGGCGTGCGCTTCCTGACTCGTTGATTTCACGGCCCAGAGTTTCTCGTAGCGCTGAGCCTGCACCCGGGCAAAATCGAGCCGTGCCTGCGCTTCGGCCAGACCAGACCGCGCGCGCTCGACGGCAGCCTCTTGTGCCAGAAGACGGTCGTTCAGATCGACTGGATCCATTTCGCCAAGCACCTGGCCTTTACGCACAGGGTCGCCCACATCAACATCAAGACGTGCGAGTCGACCCGCCGCCGTTGGGCCGATGGCATGGTGGTAGCGCGCTTCAACAGTGCCAATCCCGAAAACTGCAGGCTTCAAGGCTTTTGAGGCCACCTGGGTGACGGTAATGGCAACAGGCGCCAGGGGGCCGGATCGCAGCGCCACATAAACAAAAAGAGCCAGCAACGGAACCAGAATCACGATCAGCGCCAACGTTCGGCCTTTGCGTGAAAAAAATTGGGACAAGGCTTTCATTGACAGACTCCGGAAGACTTAAGATTCATGAGATCAAACCCGCGCACCAGCACAGGAGAACAGCGACTAAAACACGACATTACGCACCCGCCTTCACCATGGGCTGCGAGGGAATGATCACAGGCAATTCAAGTACCGCACGCAAGCCACCGCCCTCACGGTTTTCGAACCAGGCCTCCCCCCCGTGACTACGTGCCACTTGCCTGACAATAGCCAGACCCAATCCTGTTCCACCTGTATCGCGTGAACGTGAACCCTCGATGCGATAAAACGGCTCGAAGACACGCTCAAGATGCTCAGGTTCGATTCCCTCACCGTCATCTTCGACTGCAAGCCGAACCCTGCCCGCGTTTTCGTACAAGGCAATGTGCGCATTGCCCGCATATTTAAGTGCGTTTTCCAGCAGGTTTTGCACCGCACGCTGCAGCGCTTTGGGACGCCCCTGAAAACGCAGGGCATCGGGCAGATCCAGGGTGATCTCACCCTTGCCGGCGGAGTCATCGGCAATACTTTCCACCAAGGCAACGAGATCGACCGGCTGAATGGCCTCCTGCACAGAACGACCACGCAGAAAGTCAAGTGCATCATTGATCAACTGCTGCATGGCATTCACATCGCGGCGAATGTCGGAAGACAACTGCGGATCTTTCAGCAGTTCTGCCCGCAACTGCAACCGTGTGACCGGGGTTTTAAGATCATGCGAAACCGCCGCCAGAAAACGTTCGCGTTCTTCGATACCCGAACGAATGCGCTGCTGCATGGTGTTGAACGCACTGATCGCTTCGCGCACTTCAAGCGGCCCGGTCTCGGGCAACGGCGGATGATTCAGATCAGCTGACAGACTGTGAGCGGCCGCAGCCAGTTGAGTTAACGGGCGCACGGTACTTCGGGCAGCCACAACAACCAGCACAATAACCACTAATAGCATACTGCCAAGGTTGATCAGGGCATGCCAGGCTTGCGCGAAAATAGCCTCGGGGGCTTGGCCCCGAACGCGTAACCACTGGCCATCATCGAGCTGTAAGGAAATATCGAATGCCAGCAGTGGAGGCTGTGGCCAGGCAGCGACCTGCACGGGAACAACCGGATCATACGTGGCAAGGGCCTTGCGCAGTTCGGCCACCAGGCCTTGCTGCGGTACCGGGACACCCGGTCCAGGCGAATGATCTGGCACAGAGTGATCCTGCAAACTGAGGGCAAAACGCGGCGTGGTCAGCAAATGGACAAGTTCGGCACGTTGACTGACGGGTTGTGCCTGCACGGCCCGGTAGACGGCCGCAATTTGCTGACCGATTTCACGACTGAGCGTTTGCCCCAGCACACGCTGGCGTTCCTGCCAATGAATGGCGGTACCCGCGCCCTGCGCCACCACCAGACCAGCAATCAGTAAAAGCGCAATACGACCGAACAAGGAGCGCGGCAGGAAACGCATTACAGCGCCTCGACTGCGGCAGCCAGCACATAGCCCTCACCGCGTACCGTTTTGATCAAAACGGGTTCTTTGCCGTCATCGTTCAAACGCTTGCGCAAGCGCCCGATCAGTACATCCACACTGCGATCGAACGGCAATGCCTCACGCCCGGCAACCAGTTCCAGCAGTTGGTCGCGCGTAAGCACGCGTTGCGGGTGTTCGAGCAAAACCCTGAGCAAACGAAACTCGGCACCCGACAACGGCACGACAAGGCCATCGGCAGCGACCAGATTACGCGTGACCAGATCGAGCGTCCAGGTGGTGAAACGGTAGGCCAGGACATCAGGGCTGTCGGGGTGCGGAGGAAGCGAGTTGGCCCGACGCAAAATAGTTTTGACACGCGCGAGCAGTTCACGCGGGTTGAACGGCTTGGCCAGGTAGTCGTCGGCCCCCATCTCGAGCCCGATGATGCGGTCGATTTCATCGCCCTTGGCGGTGAGCATGAGTACCGGCAGATTGGATTGGTCGCGCAGGCCTCGGCACAGGGAAAGGCCGTCTTCACCGGGCAGCATGAGATCAAGGATAACCATATCGATGCGGGACAGCCCAAGCACCTTGCGCATTGCCTTGCCGTCAGCCACACTGGTGACGCGATACCCCGATTGTGTCAGGTAATCTTCAAGCAGTCGCCGGATCTCTCTGTCATCATCCACCACAACGATATGCTCTGTGTGCTCTGCCATAAGGTGTTCCACAGGAAAAAGACCAAAACCGGCTGCCTGTATGACACGCAACCGGCACAAAGAAACATTACTGTTTTGACCCAAGCCCCATGCGGGCCAGCAGACGGTCTTTGACGATGAACTGATGGTACAACGCAGCCAGCACATGCACCGCCACCAGGGCGATCAGCACTTTGGACGCCAGGCCATGAACGATACGCGGGGTGAATTCCATGAAATCGGCGGGCAATGCGCCGGAACCGAACACGGCCTGCAATGCACCACTCTGCAACGCCAGCACCATGCCACTGACGGCCAGCAGCAGCACCACCAGGTTCAGGGCCACATGACCAATACGCGCCAATGCCTGCCCCTTGACCGGTGGCGCAGCGGGTTTGCTGCGTTTGAGCACAATACGGGTAATGACCAGCAGTGCCACAACCGCCCCGACCAGCATGTGAATACGCAAATTGCCGATTTTTTCAGGGGTATTAGGCAATTCGGCCAGAATGAACGTACCTGTGATCAACAGGAAAAAAATGGCGGCCGCAACCAGCCAGTGAATAATGATTTGTGACGCTGCGTATCGAAATGACGGCATGGCCGGTCTCCCTTTCAGAATGAGTCATTGTGCAATGAACCGTATTGTGAGGGGAGCGGCAGGCGTTGTGGGCAGGGCTTTGTAATGTAGTGTGAAAGGCGCAGGCATTGACAAAGTAAATCACCAAATTCCTGGATACCGCACAGACGGGCGGTGATTGCCCCGGACGCGGAGCAATCACCGAAGGGCTGATCAGCCCCGGTTACTACGCAAGTGCAATATACCGACCCAGGTGGTGGTCTTCATCGCCCAGCTGGTGGTCGACCATGACCAGGCGCTTGGCGAAGTGCGACAAGGGCAGTTCCCAGGTCATGCCAATACCGCCGTGCATCTGGATGCTTTCTTCGGCCACCAGGGTGCCGATGCGCCCGATGCTGTATTTGGTGGCAGAAACCACGCGCTCACGGGCTACGCGATCGGGGTTGTCGATAGCGGCAGCCAGGTTGATGACCGCCGAACGCGCCTGTTCGACTTCCAGCAGCAGGTCGGCCATGCGGTGCTGCAGGGCCTGGAAACTGCCGATCGGCACACCGAACTGCTTGCGGGTCTGCAGGTACTCAAGCGTGTTCTGCTTGGCCACTTCCATGGCACCCAGGGCTTCGGCACTCAGGGCCAGAACACCCCAGCCTGTGATGTGCTCGAGCACGGCCAGCCCCGCACCTTCGGTACCCACCAAGGCATCGCCCGCCACCGTTACATCGGTAAACGTGACTTCTGCGGCATGACCGCCATCGATGCGGCCATAACCACGGGCACTGACGCCGGCGGCCTTGCCGGGCACGAGGAACAGGCTGATACCTTGCTCGTCGAAGGTGTCGCCAGAGGTGCGCGCAGAAACCAGCAGCAGATCGGCGGTGTCACCGAAGGCCACCACGCCTTTGGTGCCGTTCAGCACCCAGCCATCGCCTTGTTTGCGGGCAGTGAGACCCACGTTGTTCAGTTCGTAAAAACTGCCGGGTTCGTCGTGTGCCAGGGCGGCAACAGCCGTGCCTGCCATGATGTTTTCCAGATGGGCTTTTTGTGCATCCGAGCCAAAAGCCACCAGTGCGCGGCCCACCATCAGGGCACCCAGCAGGGGCTCGACCACCAGACCGCGGCCCAGGCTTTCAAACACGACAGCGGTGTCGAACCCTTCGCCGCCAAAGCCACCAACGGATTCAGGGAACAGTGCGCCGATGGCACCGAGATCGGCGAACCGGGCGTAGAGTTCAGGGCTGTGGCCCTGATCGCCGTAGGCGATGGCGTTACGGTGCTCGATGCCGTATTGCTCGGCAATGAAACGGTTCAGGGTATCCGCCAGCATGCGACGGTCTTCGGTATGTTCGAAGTTCATGACGGTGTCCTTAGAGTCCGAGGATCATCTTGGAGATGATGTTCTTCTGGATTTCGTTCGAGCCGCCGAAAATCGACAGCTTGCGGTAGTTGAAGTACATGGCGGCGGCGGTTGCGGCTTCAGCCGGACCAACGGGGTCCTGGTCGAACTCGGCGCTCAGGGCATCGGCGATGAACGGCGAACCGTAAACCCCCATGGCACGGCGCGTGAGCGACAGGATTTCCTGGCGAATTTGTGTGCCGCGAATTTTCAGCATGGAGCTTTCTGCCCCCGGCACGCCGCCACCGGCCACGGCCGCAATAACGCGCAGGTTGGTGGTGCGCATGTTTTCCAGGTCGATCTCGACCTTGGCAACACGGGCCGCAAAGCGGGGATCTTCGATGAGCGGCTTGCCGTTGCGCTTGACGCGACGGGCAATGTGCTTGAGACGATCAAGGCCGGCCGCCGAAAAACCCACACCGGCAATGTTGGTGCGTTCGTAGGTAAGCAGGTACTTGGCGTAGGTCCAGCCCTTGTTTTCTTCGCCCACCAGGTTTTCAACCGGTACCCGCACATCGGTGAAGAACACTTCGTTGACTTCATGCTCGCCGTCGAGCGTGATGATGGGGCGCACTTCAATGCCCGGGGTGTTCATGTCGACCAGCAGGAAGCTGATGCCGCTCTGGGCCTTGGCTTCTTTGTTGGTGCGCACCAGGCAGAAGATCATGTTGGCATAGTGCCCCAGCGTGGTCCAGGTTTTTTGCCCGTTCACAATGTAGTGATCGCCATCGCGCACGGCGGTGGTTTTGACAGAAGCCAGGTCAGACCCCGAACCGGGTTCCGAATAGCCCTGGCACCAGAAATCCTGACCATTCAGAATACGGGGCAACCAGTAGCGTTTCTGCTGCTCGTTGCCGTACTTGATCAGCACGGGGCCCAGCATGCTGAGCCCGAACGCCACCAGGCGGGGGGCACCGGCCAGCGCACATTCGTTTTCAAAAATGTATTTTTCAACGGGCGACCAGCCGGTACCGCCGTATTCGACGGGCCAATGGTTGGCGAGCCAGCCGCGTTCATTGACGGTGGCATGCCAGTGCTCAAGATCCTGCTTCGACAAATGCTTGCCTTCACGCACTTTGAAGGCCAGGTCAGCCGGCAGTTTTTCCTTCAGGAATGCGCGCACTTCATCGCGGAAGGCGAGCTCTTGGGGGGTGAATTGAAGGTCCATGACGAGGTTCCTAGTAGAAATGGGGATCAGGCAAGCGTATTGAGGCTGTCAAAATTCTTGCCTTCCTGAACCAGCTTGACCAGCAGAGGTGAAGGCTTCCAGAACAGGGGATCCTCTTGGGCGAAGGTGGTGATGTCGTTCAGTATGGTTTCAAGACCCACCATGTCGGCATACTTCATGGGGCCGCCACGATGACGCGGGAAACCGTAACCGTACAGGAAAGTGACATCGATATCGAGGGGGCGCAAGGCAATGCCTTCGTTCAGCACATTGGCCCCTTCGTTGATCATGGCGGCCATGTAGCGGCGCATGATTTCTTCCGGTGTGAAGGTGCGCGGCGTGATGCCTTTGCGGGCGCGCTCGGCATCGACAATGGCCAGCACTTCGGGGTCGGGTTGACCCACACGGGCGCCTTGCGGGTACAGGTAAAAACCACGACCGGTTTTCTGGCCGAACCAGCCGCGTTCGCAGACGCGGTCAGCCACTTCAACGTAGCGGGCATTGGGGTCGCGCGTGGCGGCCTTGCGCTTGCGCGTGGCCCAGCCGATATCGCCACCGGCCAGGTCTGTTACCTGGAAAGGCCCCATGGGGTAGCCAAAGCCGCGTACCGCTTCGTCGATTTCGTAGGGGGACGCACCATCTTCCATGATGTAATCGGCCGCCTGCTTGTACACGGCCAGAATACGGTTGCCGATGAAACCATCGCACACACCGGCGCGCACCGGTACTTTCTTGAGTTTGCGGGCTAGGTCGAAGGCAGTGGCCACGACATCGGGGCTGACCTTGGCCGGCACCACAATTTCAAGCAGCTTCATGATGTTGGCCGGGCTGAAAAAGTGCAGGCCAATGACGTCTTGAGGACGGGAAATGCTGTCGGCGATGGCGTTGATGTCGAGGTACGAGGTATTGGTGGCCAGCACGGCACCGGGCTTGCAGACACGGTCGAGTTCCTTGAACACGGCCTTTTTGACATCGATGTCTTCAAAGACGGCCTCAATGACCAGATCAACAGCGGCGATATCATCGTAGCGGGTGCTGCCGGTGTAACGGGCCATGATGGCGGCTTTACCTTCAGCCGTCAGGCGGCCCTTGGCGATCAAGCCATCGTACACTTTTTCAACATTGGCCCGGCCACGGGCAATGGATTCAGCGTCGCGTTCGATCATGATGACCGGCAATCCGGCATCGAGAGCCGCCACGGTGATGCCCGCACCCATGGTGCCGCCACCGATCACGGCCAGGGTGTTGAGCGCACGTGGGCCGGCCGCCTTGGCTTCGGGGATCTTGACCACTTCACGCTCGGCAAAGAAGGCATGAATCAGGCCGGTGCGCTGCGGGCTTTCCAGGCACTCCAGGAAAGCGGCGCGTTCACGCGGCAAGCCCTCTTCGAGCGGCAGCTCAACGGCATGACGCACACACTCGATGATTTTGAGCGGGGAAAACAGACCACGGGCCTTTTTGGCGGTTGCGGCCTGCAGGGCATCGAGCTCGGCCAGCGCAGCGGCCTTGTCGGCAATAGCGATATCACGTGTGCGACGAATGGGCGCCTTGGCAGCGAGCAGTTCGTTGACATACGCCAGGCCGGCCTGTTCCGGATCACTGCCTTCGGCCACGCGATCGACCAGACCGCTTTCCAGGGCCTCGGCGGCGCTGATGTGCTTGCCGCTGAGCATGAGTTCTGTGGCGGCCTTGACCCCCATGACACGCGGCGCGCGTTGCGTGCCCCCTGCGCCGGGCAACAGGCCCAGGTTTACTTCAGGCAGCCCCAGTTTGGCTGCAGGCAAGGCCAGACGGTAATGGGCCGCCAGGGCAACTTCCAGCCCGCCCCCCAGCGCAGGACCATGAATCGCAGCCACCACCAGCTTGGAACCGGTTTCCATCAGTTCGAGCACCTGAGGCAAGGACGGCGGCATGGGCGGCTTGCCAAACTCGCGGATGTCGGCCCCGGCAATGAATGCTTTACCCTTGCCCACCAGCAGAACGGCCTGGATATCGGGGCTGTTGTGAGCCAGCTCCACGGCCTGCAGCAGACCGCTGCGCACCGCAACGCCCAGCGCGTTGACCGGTGGGTTGTCGATGGTGACGACAAGAACGGAACCGTCGAGGCGGGTATGCACCACGGGTGTGCTTGCTTCAGAATTCATACTTGAATCTCCGGAAATGAACAGGCATGTGCGCAACAGGCACAAAGAACCGATTGAATCAAAAACATGTCATTGTTGCCATTTCAATGAAACTTTACAATCCCATGTTTAATTGACAGACTGTCAAAAGGTTTTTGACATGGACCTTCAATCGTTGACCTTGCTGGTTGAAATCATTGACAGCGGCAACCTGAGCCAGGCGGCGCGCAAACTGAAAACCAGTCGTGCCAACGTAAGTTACCACCTGACCAAACTGGAAAAATCGCTGGGGCTGCAGCTGGTGCGGCGCACCACGCGACGGGTTGAGCCGACCGAAGTGGGGCTGCGCCTGTACCAGCACGGCCGCACCATCATGAACGAGATGCGGGCGGCGCGCGAAACCGTGACGAGCCTGGGCCAGGAACTGCGGGGCCGGATCGGCATCAGCGTACCCAGCGGCTACGGCCAGATCATCATGAGCGACTGGCTGATCGAATTCAAAGAACGGTATCCGGGCATTGTGCTGGACGTTCTGTTCGAGAACCGTGCCGACAACCTGCGAGACGAAGTGGATATCGCGATCCGCGTGATGCCGGAGCCGCCGGAATCCCTGGTGGCACGCAGCTTGGGCACCGTACGCTACCTGGCGTGCGCATCGGCGCAGTATGCAGCGCGCCACGGCCTGCCACGCACGCTTGACGAACTGGGCAACGCCCCGCTGATCACGGCAGTCGTGGCCGGAAAACAGCTGCGACTGCGCGCTTACAAGGGCGCCGAGCGTCAGGAAGTGACGCTGGAACCGACGCTGATTTCCGAACACTTCCCGTTCTTGCGCAAAGGCATACTGGCCGGCCTGGGGGTGGGTATTGTGCCGGACTACGTGGTGCAGGACAAAATCAACAGCGGAGAAATCGTCACGACCCTGGACGACTACCGATTGAGCATTTTTGGCACCCACATGTACTTGTTGTACCTGCCCACACGGCACCCGACCCGGGCTCTGCGCACCTGCATTGATTTTCTGCTGGCCAAAGCCGGCACGCTGGCGCCGGAGACCGTGAGCACAGCGGATCAGGACCAGCGCGCCCGCACCTGATCCAGCGATGCCGCACGGCCTGGCTGGATGCTGCCGGGTGTGGCACTGAAGCGCGGGGCGGGCGCAGGCTGGGTTACGCCATCGTGCCGCACAAACGTACCACGCGCCTGGTTATGGGGGTGCTGTACAGCCTCATCCCACGCCAGAACAGGCGAAACACAGGCATCGGTGCCTTCCAGCAGCGCGCACCAGGCGTCTCGCGTGCGCGTACGGAACAGGGCACCGAAACGCTGCCGGTAATCGTTCCAGCAGGCAGGGTTGCGCTGATGCGTGATTAAATCGTTGTCAGTCAGGCCACAGCGCTGCAGCAGTTCGGCATAAAACTGAGGCTCAATGGACCCGAGTGCCAGGTACTTGCCATCGGCACATTCGTACACGCCGTAAAAATGTGCGCCACCATCGAGCAGATTGGTACCGCGCGCATCGGACCAGTGCCCTGCCGCGCGAAAGCCCCACATCATGCTGGACAACAACGCAGTACCATCGGTCATGGCGGCATCAACCACTTGCCCCTGGCCTGTCTGGCGGGCACGCAGCACGGCAGCGAGCACACCAAAGGCCAGCAGCATGCCACCGCCACCGAAGTCGCCCACCAGATTCAGGGGCACCACAGGTGGACCACCGGCGGTTCCGATGGCGTTGAGCACACCGCTGATGGCCACATAATTGATATCGTGACCCGCCGCCTGGGCCAACGGGCCGGTTTGCCCCCAGCCCGTCATGCGGCCATACACCAGCGCCGGATTACGTGCATGACAGACCTCGGGCCCCAGGCCCAGACGCTCCATGACGCCCGGACGAAAGCCTTCGATCAGTACATCGGCCTGCGCCACCAGGTCGAGCAGGTCACCGACCCGGGCCGAATCACGCAGATCAAGTTCGATGATTTCCCGACCGCGGACCGTGACATTGACCGGATCGGCCGCCCCACCCTTGCCGGGGCGTTCGATGCGCACCACCTGAGCCCCCATGTCGGCCAGCAACATGGCGCAGAAAGGGGCTGGGCCAAGACCGGCCATTTCAATGACTTTCAAACCTTCCAATGGGCCAGCCATGGTGTGTCTCGCTGTGAATTGAAGAAATCAGGCAATGCCGTCGGACAGTGCCCGGTCGCTGGCATCGCCCAGACCTGAACCGCCATCGCAATACAGAACCGCCCCCGTTACGTAGGACGCCGAAGCGCTGGACAGAAAAACCGCACACTCGGCGACCTCGGAGGCCTCGCCGTAACGGCGCAGCGCCAGGCGCTCAATGCGCCGTGCATTGGCTTCGGGCGTAGGCGCAAGACGCGCCATACCTTCGGTATTGGCAATCGGGCCCGGCGTGATGGCATTGACACGAATGCCTTCACGCCCCCACTCCATGGCCAGAACACGCACCAACTGGTTCACCCCGGCCTTGGCGGCGCAGGCGTGGGCCTGCAGTGTTTTGGGGTGATCGGCCTGGCCCGCACTAATGGCGATCAGCGATGCTCCGGGCCGACGCACGAATTCGTGACTGGCCCGGAACACATTGAATGTACCCATGAGATCGATATCGACCACCGTGCGAAAGCCATTGGCCGACATACCCAGCACCGGCGCAACGAAGTTGCCGGCTGCGCCGGAAACCACGATATCGAGCGGCCCGAAGGCCTCGACAGCCTGGCGCAAGGCAGTGTGTACGGCCTCGTAGTTGCGAACATCGGCCGATAAGCCCAGGGCCTGTTCAGGAGCACCGAGACTAGCCGCTGCCGCACGGGCTTTTTCAGCATCGCGCCCGACCACAACCACACGGGCACCCAGTTGCACAAACCGGGCTGCGATACCCAGGTTGATACCGCTGGTGCCACCGGCCACAAACGCGGTGCGACCTTTCAGAAGATCAGGACGGAAGGCGCTTTCGGCCAGATCAGGTACATTCAATGACATGCGTCAGTTTCCTTTGAATTGAGGTGGACGTTTTTCAAAGAAGGCTTTTTTACCTTCCTGGAAATCCTCGGTGCCATACAGCAGGCCTTGACCGTTCACTTCGGTGGCCAGCACGTCTTCCAGCGACAAAGGCGCCTGAGACAAGGCGGCCTTCACCATGCCATTGGAAATGGGCGAAACACGGGCAATTTCATGGCCCATGGCAACCGCTGTTTCAAGTGCCTTGCCGGATTCGCAGACCTCGTCGGCCAGCCCCAGGGCCAGGGCCTGGTTGCCGTCGATCATGCGACCGGTGAACATCAGTTTCTTGGCCTGACCGATGCCCACACGCAATGGAATGGACCACAAGCCCCCAAGGTCGGGCAACAGACCAATTTTGTTGAATGTGCAGGAAAACTTGGCATCGGCGGCCGAAACCACGATGTCGCAGTCGGCCGCGATGCACATACCGGCACCGGCAGCATGGCCTTCAACCGCCGCAATGACGGGTTTGTCGCTTTGGGTGATCAGACGGATCAGGCCATGGGCGCGGCGCATGCGCGAACGCCCTGCGGCCGGTGTAATGCCTTCGAAACTGCTGATATCACCCCCCGAGCAGAAATGACCGCCTTCGCCGGTGAGCACGATGACACGGCAGGTGTCATCGGCCAGGGCAGCCGTGAGCGCGTCGATGAGACTGGCACGCAAAGGCAATGACAGCGCATTGCGACGCTTGGGGTAATTCAGTTTGAGGATGGTAACGGGACCATCGCGTTCAACCAGGGTTTCGCCGATATCGGCACCAGAGGGCGTTTGGGAAGCTGCATTCATAATGTTATTCAAGTCCTTTTTCGAGTCCACGGGCGATGATTTCCTTCATGATTTCATCGCTGCCTCCGTATATACGTCCAATTCGCGCATCTGTCCAGGCGGTACCGATCATGTATTCGGTCATGTAGCCATAGCCGCCATGCAATTGCAGGAATTCATCGAGCCAGCGGTTCTGCAATGCGGTGGCGTTGAGCTTGGCCATGGCAGCACGTTCGGGGGTGAGTTCGCGGCGCAGATGCTGGGCCAGGCAGTCGTCGACAAACGAACGCAACATGGCGATCTGGGCCTTGGCCTCGGCCAGTTTGAAACGGGTATTCTGGAATGACAAGACACTTTGACCGAATGTTTTGCGGTCACGGGTGTATTCGATGGTACGCATCAAGTGGGTTTCAAGCGAAGCGGCGGCACGCACGGCAATGACCAGACGCTCCTGGGCCAGTTCATGCATCAGGTATTTGAAACCTTCGTTTTCATTGCCCAGCAGGTTGTTGGCGGGAACACGCACGTTGTCGAAGAACAATTCGGACGTGTCCTGGCCGCGCAGACCGATCTTCTTGAGTTTGCGCCCTTTGGAAAAACCGTCCATGCCCTCTTCGACCACCAGCAGGGAAATGCCCTTGGCACCGAGTTCGGGGTCGGTCTTGGCCACCACAATGACCAGACCGGCGTTCTGGCCATTCGTGATGAAGGTTTTCTGGCCATTCAGAACGTAGTGGTCACCTTCACGGCGGGCGGTGGTGCGCACGGCCTTGAGATCACTGCCTGTACCGGGTTCGGTCATGGCAATGGCCCCGATCACTTCGCCGCGCGTCATGGGTGGCAGCCAGCGGTCTTTCTGTTCTGTGGTGCCATAGCTATTCAAGTACGGCGCCACGATGTCGGAGTGCAGCTGAAAGCCGATACTGGCCGCGTTGGCACGCGCCAGTTCCTCGATGAGCACTGCGGAATGGCCAAAATCACCCCCGCCGCCGTAAGGCTCGGGCAGGGTGCAGTTCAGCAGGCCTTCCTGACCGGCACGCAACCACACCGACTTTGGAATGATGCCCTGCTCTTCCCAGTCCTGGTAGAAAGGAATGACTTCTTTTTCGAAAAAGCGGCGCACCTGCTGGCGAAAGAGCTCGTGGTCGTCACGGAAAACGGTACGGGTCATGATGAAAAAAATCCTGTAAAAAACACGGAGCATTGCCGGCAGTTGGCGCACGACGGCCGGTGCACACAAAAGCGGCCTGAAACGTTAAGACAAAGGTGTGCCGGGACCATGGGTGTCTGAAGCATGCAGCAAACCTGACAAAGCCAGCGGAGCATGATGGCCGGCACAGAGGAATCAACGCCCTGATGCAGAAACCGGAAAACCGGCTTCGGGGTGTGCGCGGTAATGCTCTTTGAGCTTGCGACGCAACAACTTGCCGGTTTCAAGGCGGGGTAGTTCGTCTTCGAACACCAATGTACGGGGCAACTTGATACGCGCCAGGTCGGCACTGGCAAACGCCACAAGGCGGTTGGCTGTTTCCTGGTCGGGCTCGATGCCCGGTTTCAGGGACACAATGGCTTTGGGCAATTCACCGAACACGGGATCGGGCACGCCAACCACAGCGACATCCTGAACATCGGGATGCCGGGAAATGACACTTTCGATCTCGAAGGGGTAAATGTTCACACCGCCGGAAAGAATCAGGTCATCGCGACGGTCGCTGAGGAACAAGAAACCATCGGCATCGACATAGCCAACATCACCGTAGGTGGCCCAGCCCTGGGCGTTGTAGGCCGAACCGGTTTTTTCCGGATCATTCAGGTAGGTGAACGTGGCTGCGCCTTCGAAATAGACTTTGCCAACTTCACCGGGGGGGAGTTCGTGCCCGTTGTCGTCGAGAATATGCACAATGCCCATGGTGGCACGCCCAACCGAGCCGGGACGCTGACGCCATTCCCGGGGGGTGATCCAGGTAGTGCCAGCCACCTCGGAACCCGCATAGTATTCGTGAATGATGTCGCCCCACCAGTCGAGCATGGCCTGCTTGACGTGCACCGGACACGGGGCAGCCGCATGGACTGCCGCCCGCATGGATGACAGGTCAAAGGCACGACGTGTACTTTCGGGCAATTCGAGCAAGCGCACAAACATGGTCGGCACCCACTGCGAATGCGTGACTTTGTGATCCTGAATGGCCTGCAGACAGGTAACGGGATCGAATTTGGGCAGGATGACCGCCGTCCCCCCCGCAGCCAGCACCCGCAAGGTGTAACGCAACGGTGCAGCATGATAGAGCGGTGCCGGTGATAAATAGACCATGGTTTCGTCGGCCTGGAACAGGCGAGCCCATTGCTCGAAACCCGGTTCAGGCTTGTGGCGGTCGGCAAAGGGCACCAGTGGCTTGCGAATGCCCTTGGGCTTGCCGGTGGTACCGGACGAATACAGCATTTCACGACCCACCGCACGTTCGGGGAATGCCGCCGGCAAGGGCCAGTTATGCAGGGCATCGGCGCACGATGCAAAACCGTCGGTGGCCTGGTCAACCGTGAAGCAGGCTACCTGCTGCACGGCCTGCGGGTTGGCGTGGGCCAACTGGCGAGCACGTTCAAGAGTGTAATTGGATGCAATGAAGACTTTGGCACCGCTGTCGACCAGAATATGCTGGACCTCGGCGGCGGCAAGGTGGGTGCTGATACCCGTGAAATACACGCCGATTGTGCTGGCAGCTCGTGCCAGCACAATGAATTCGGGGCGATTTTCCAGCAGCAAGGCAATGCCGTCGCCTTCGTTCAGCCCTTGTGACAACAACCAGGCGGCAGCGTGGTCAGCCTGGCTATCCAGTTCCTGATACGTAAGCTGCACACCGTGTGCGGGAAAAATCAGGGCCGTCTTGTGGGGGTCAGGTTTCATGAAGCGGACAACCATCTAGATTAATTCGGAATTTTGATCTCATTAAAGCTAAGTTAGCAAATATTAAATTGATTGGCAAGGCCATTTTTAATAAACTATAGTCAGTAATAACCTGAAAAATTCAATTTTTTGAAATTCAAATCTCATTATTCTGGAGACCCGTATGAATCACGCTGTCATTGTCGATGCCATCCGCTCACCGATGGGACGCGCCAAGGAAGACGGAATCCTGGCCGGCCTGCACCCCACTGATCTGCTGGCACAGGTGCTTAAAGGCCTGGTTGAACGCAATGGCATTGACCCGGCAACGGTCGACGATGTAATCACAGGCTGTGTCAGCCAGGTGGGTGAACAATCGGGCACACCCGGCCGCATCGCCTGGCTGGCCGCCGGTTTCCCGGAACACGTCCCGTCCACGACCATTGATCGCAAATGCGGCTCCAGCCAGCAAGCGGTTCATTTTGCAGCACACACCATCATGGCCGGCGCAGCCGACATCATCATTGCCTGCGGCGTGGAATCCATGAGCCGTGTGCGTATGGGTGTGGCGCGCATGAACCAGAACCCGTTTGGCACCGAATTCGAAGCACGTTATGCACCCGGCCTGGTGTCCCAGGGGGTCTCGGCCGATCTGGTCGCTGCGAAATGGGGCCTTGACCGCAACGCCCTTGACAGCTACGCCGCACAATCGCACCAGCGTGCCCACGCAGCAAGCCAGGCGGGTTTGTTCAAACGTGAAATTCTGCCCATCACCACACCGAACGGCGTGGTCGATACTGACCAGACCATCCGTCCGGGCACAACCGTTGAAGGTCTGGCACAGCTCAAGGCCGTTTTCCGTACCGATGAATTGAGTGCCCGCTTTCCGGAGCTGGGCTGGCACACCACCGCCGGCAACGCGTCACAAACCACCGATGGCGCATCGGCCATGCTGATCATGAGCGAGCGCATGGCCAACAAACTGAATCTGCGTCCGCGCGCCCGCTTTGCCGGTTTCGATGTTTGCGGTGACAGCCCCCTGATGATGCTGACCGCACCGATTCCCGCCACTCAGCGTGTGCTGGCCAAATCCGGCATGAAAATCGAAGACATTGATCACTATGAAATCAATGAAGCCTTTGCCTCAGTACCGCTGGCCTGGCAGCGCAGCCTGGGCGCCGATCTTTCGCGTCTGAACCCGCGCGGGGGTGCAATTGCGCTGGGTCACCCACTGGGCGCATCCGGTGTACGCCTGATGACCACCCTGTTGCACGCCCTGGAAGACAACAACCAGCGCTTCGGCCTGCAATCCATGTGCGAGGCCGGCGGCATGGCCAATGCCACGATCATCGAACGCCTCTGACAGGCATTCACAACTCAATCAGACAATTCAAAAGGAAGCGTTTTCATGAAATTGCAGAATATGTCCGCCGTCGTGACGGGCGGCGCCTCGGGCCTGGGTCTGGCCACAGCAGTGCAACTGCGCGACCGTGGTGTACGTGTGGTGATTGCCGACATGAACGAAGAGCGTGGCGCCAATGCCATGCAGGTGCTGGGAGACTCGTGCGTCTTTGTCAAAGCCAATGTGTGCGATACCGAGGCCATGAATGCGGTATTTGACGCGGCGGTGAATCTTGCGCCGTTGCGGGCTTTGGTGCATTGCGCGGGGTATGGTGCGGCGGTTCGTCTGGTCGAAAAAGACGGTCAACCTGGTTCACTGGAAAAATTCCAGGAAATCGTGAATGTCAACCTGGTGGGCACCTACAACACCTTGCGTCTGGCCGCTGCACGCATGGCACAAAACGAGCCCATTGATGGCGAGCGCGGTGCCTGCGTTCTGACGGCGTCGGTCGCAGCCTACGAAGGGCAGATCGGCCAGATCCCCTACACGTCAGCCAAGGCCGGTATTGTGGGCATGACACTTGTAGCTGCGCGCGATCTGGCCCAGCGCCTGATCCGTGTGTGCACTATTGCCCCGGGCATTTTTGACACGCCGCTGCTGGCGCGTCTGCCCGATCATGTGCGTGATGCGCTGGGCAAGTCCGTGCCCCACCCTGCCCGCCTGGGCCATCCAGACGAGTTCGGCATGATGGCGGTACACATTCTTGAAAATGCCATGCTCAATGGCGAAACGATTCGCCTGGATGGGGCGATCCGGATGACACCGCGCTGATGTGGGGGTTCTTGCACAGGCTGTGTCAGGTTTCTTGAGACGCACTATGTGCTTGCATAGGCTGTGTCAGGTTTCTTGAGACGGTTCTGACGGGTGCAAGGCGAGTAGTGTCTGCATCACGCGGCCCCTTCGGGGCTTCCCGCCGTTGCTGCCTTGCCCGGGGCGGGGCCAGAAC
>JAAYGT010000113.1 GCA_012727555.1 Alcaligenaceae bacterium
GTTGTAGTAAATACCTTTGTTGTCGGTGACATCTTGTCAAAGCTCACCCAACCCTTCCTTGCGCTCAACTTTGAAGTGTGGTTGCGCTGCCGTTGCAAGTGCAACCAGTACGTTTGCATAAAGCATTTCCGGAGGGCTTTGGGTCTTGATGAACAATTCATTCAGGATCATTCTCAGATCAGGCGGTAAGTGCTGCTCTGGGAAGGGCATTTTGTGTACTTTCATTTTGTATTCCTCTTGAGTCACATGCAGTTGTCGCATTTTTGGTGTTCAAAGCCTGGCCGACCGCATGGGTCTTTGACCCGATGAGTGAGTCGGCTGGCATAACAAAGGTGGTTCTCAAGCATCAATCCCCCTTTGAGGATCGTTTCGATCTGATCCAGGCGCAAATGTCCGTTTCAAGCCAGCCGACAGCACGTTGCCCGATGCGCAGCTTTTTCGGGAACGTCGGGTCGTAACGGGGGGATCGCGGGTTTGATAATTCAAACAGGGTTGATCGGCCAAGACCGATCATCGCGAGGCATTCAGGCAAGCGGATAACGCGTGTACGCGTTTTTTCATGTTCAGACATGAAAATTCCTTTTTTTCGGCCAGTGAGTGCCTAATTCGTTAAGTAAAAGGCAAAACTCACCGGCAATTGCCAACTCGGATAGGATTGGCAGAGCATTAGTAAGGAATACGGTTTGGTCTGAGAGAGTGGCCGGTCTAGCACCCTAAGGTGTACACAAGCCGAGCATGTGCTTAAAGTAGAGGTAGGCTTTCTGCATTACTTCCTGATTAGCCAGGAACTGGCGTGAACATCCAGTGCAGGGTTCAAAACAACTAAACCGATGGCATTGCACCATCAAACCGGATCGTAAAGGGCTGTGTCAGTCTTTGTCCATAGACTTTGTTAGGAGAGGGGGGCTTTCCGAATGTGGAACAATTTTTTTACCGGAGCGCCTACCGCTAGTCACCAAAGGAGCCTATGTGTTTATCTGCGCTGCAACGGCAGGCACACGCACGGCAAGACTCAAGAATCAACGACGGCTATGGTTCGCATGCGGTGGGGCAAAAAGTGGGGCAAAAACGCGCACAAAGAACAAGGGGTTACAGCAATTAAGCTGTAACCCCTTGATTTTATTGGTCGGGACGGAGTGATTCGAACACTCGACCCCTTGCACCCCATGCAAGTGCGCTACCAGGCTGCGCTACGCCCCGAAGTGTTGTGCGGTTTTGCCGCGATCAACGTAGAAAAAGATAATACCATTGTTTTTTTCTGCGTGTCAACTAAATCGGCACTTTTTTACGTATTTCTTCAAAAAAATGGTGTGAGCGGATCAGCTTCCGTCAGCGCCCCAGCATGCATACCGGTTTCGGCCGTTGTTTTTGGCCTGGTACAGCGCTTCATCGGCTCGTCGTACAAGCATGCTTGCGGTTCCTGCGTGATCAGGCCACAGGGCAATGCCGATGCTGGAGCCTACATGAAGCGCATGGCCGGCCACATGAACGGGTTGGCAGAGGCTTGCAATCAGTTTTTCAGCAACACAGCGGGCATCACACGGTCCATTCACCCCTTCAATGACCATGACGAATTCGTCACCCCCCAGGCGTGCCACCAGATCGCTTTCACGCAGCGCCCGGCGCATGCGCTGCGCCACTTCACGCAGAAGATCGTCACCGACATCGTGGCCGTGCTCGTCGTTCACCTGTTTGAAGTGATCAAGATCGGCAAACAGCACAGCCACCTTGCTTTCGTTGCGCTGGGCGCGGGTCAGGGCTTTTTCAAGGTGTTCATGCAGCAGGCTGCGGTTGGGCAAGCCGGTAAGCCTGTCGTGCAAGGCATCGTGGATCAGTTTGTTTTCGTAGTGTTTGCGTTCGGAGTTGTCGCTGAACACCACAACGTAGTTGGTGGTTCGGGCGGATTCATGGCGTACCGCACTGATGCTCAGAAGTTGCGAGAACGCATTGCCGTTCTTGTGGGCTGCCCACAATTCACCTTTCCAGTGACCGTTGTCGTTCAGGCTGGCGGCCAGCCACCGAAACAGTTCATTGCCGTGTTTGCCGCTGGGCAGATTCAGCAAGTTTTCCATGGTCTGGCCCAGTGCTTCGTTGGGCAGGTAGCCCGTAATGGCCGTGAAGGCCGGATTGACCGAGCGTATGACGCCGTTGGAGTCGAGCAGCAGCATGGCATCGGCCGCCTGTTCAATGGCGGTTGCCCGCAGCGCCAGTTCATTTTCCAGTTCCTTGCGCCGGGTAATGTCAACATACTGGGTGAACAGGCAGGGGCGGTGGTCAAGGTCAAAAAATTCGAGGCTGATCAGTACGGTGTGCAAAACACCATTGATCCGATGGCGGGTTTCGTGGTTTCGAAGGTGCCCTTGCGCATTGGCCAGACGGATCATTTCTTCACGTTCTTCAAGGTTGTTCCAGAAGCCGATATCGATGGTGGTGAGCCCCAGCAGCGCAGTTTTTGGCCGGTTCAACCAGTCGGCGAACTGATCATTTACGGCAATCAGTTCGCCGGTGGCGCGATCACTGACCACGCCGGGCACCGGACTATGGCGAAACACCAGTTCCCAGAGTTTTTCACTGGACGCCAGACGCATTTGCACGGTGCGCTGGTCGCTTACGTTCTGCACGCTGCCGGTAATGCGGACAAGTTCGGAACGGTTGTCGAGTTCGGCCTTGCAACGTATTTCAAAGGTGCGAACGCTGCCCGTGGCGTCTTCAAGGGTGTGCTCGAAATGCTGCGGCGTATAGGGGGGGCGGGCCACGGTACCGAACGCCTTGCTGACCGTTTCACGATCTTCTTCGGCCAGCATGGCAATGTATTCATTCAGCGTGCGTGGCAAACGGTGGCGCGGACGCCCCAGGGCGTTGATCGCGCCATCGTTGCAGAACATTTCCCCTGTGGCCGGGTTCAATGCCCAATAGCCAATCTGGGCAATGCGCTGTACTTGCGAGAGCAGGTCGTTGGAATCGTGCAGTTCGGCCTGATAACGCCTGGCCTGGATAAAATGGCCGAGCGACCTGCCCAGTGCCAGGCAGGTGGCGTGGAAATCAGGGTTCAGGGGCTGGTAAGACTGCCGTGCAACCAGCAGCACACCGTAACTGGTGTGGCCTGCTGTCAGTGGAAAGGCTATGTAGTTCTGAAAGCCCGGGTTTGATCCATGGCTTGCAAAGGCAGGTAACTGCGGGTCGTCTTGCCAGCGTACCTGTTGTGCGTTGTAGCATTTGTCGGGAAGGCTGCCCGCAATGGTGGCATCGAAGGTGGCCGGGTCGGCTTGCAGGAATGTTGTGTCAAAGCCCGGGTTGGCGTATTCGAGCCGGGTATCAAGCCGGGTTTTTTTCGAGAGCCAGGCAACAGCGACATCCCAGAGGCCGGTTGCAGCAAGCGCGGCAAGAACGGCGTGCATTGCCGGGATGATGGCCTGGGCATGGGTCAGGATTTCTGCGATCTGGAACTGCAGTTGCAGGCGCGCGGTGGCCGTGTTCTGGGTGTGCAGCAGTTCTTCAAGTTCCTGGATCCGCCGTTCAAGCGCCGCGCGATCGAATACGTCGGAATTGGCGGCCTGGGCAAGGCGGGCTGGTTTGGCCATGGGCGTTGGGTGCCTTTGATGAAAAGCTGCGTGTTCAACAGACCGGATTTATCCAGACGATGATAACAAATGTTTCAATTGCTGTCAGTGCAAGATTGCTTGCTGTTTTCCCTAAGCCGTCATGGGCTGAATGTAGTGTGGAGCATGAAGCGTTACCGTTGCGATCAAGGCCTGAGGCGGTCAGCCCACGGTGAATTCTGTTTCCGGATAACGGATCCGGCTGCGTTTCTGGGTGGCCAGTGAGTAGATTAGTGTCAGCGGCCCCAAACGCCCGGCAAACATCAGCAAGGCAAGCACAGCCTGGCTGGGCGTTGAAAGATAAGGCGTTGTGTCCCGGCTCAGGCCCGTTGTGGTGGCCGCTGAAACCACCTCAAACAGAATATTCATGAAGGGGGTACGCTCCTGTTCGAAGATGGTGATCAGCAGCGTTCCGGTCAGGATCAAGGCACTGGTGACCAACAGCAGGGCCAGCGATTTCTGTACGGTGTCAGGCGAAATGGAGCGCTTGAACAACACGATTTCCTTGCGATGAAACACGTAGGAATACACGGCCGCCATCAGCACCACGAAGGTGCCGATCTTGATGCCGCTGGCAGTACTCAGTGACCCCCCGCCAATGAACATGAGGATCATCATGATCAGTGTGGAGCTGTCGTGCATTTGGGTGATGTCGATGGTGATGAAACCGGCCGTTCGGGTGGTGACACTGTGCAACCAGGAGGTGAGCGCCTGATCATGCCAGGCCAGGCCCATCAGGGTTTTCGGGTTGTTCATTTCAAGCAGCCAGATCATGATGAAGCCGAACAGATTCAGCCCTGCCGTGGCGAGCAGAACCACTTTGGTGTAGGGCATCAGGGTGGCCCACTTGCGTTTGTGACGCAGTTCACTGAGTACGCTGAAGCCGAGTCCGCCCAGGATAATGCAGCTTGTAATGGTCAAAATGACCACGACATCGTCACGGTAGGCTGCCAGGCTGCCTGGAAACAGGGTGAGACCGGCATTGTTGAATGCCGAAATGGCGTGAAAAGCAGCGTTGTACAAAGCGCTGCCCAAGGGCATGTTGGGTGACCACCAGAGCGTGAGAATGATGGCGGCACACAGTTCAATGAGCAGGGAAACTTTCAGCACTGTGAAGGCTGTACGTCGTACCTTTGAAACGCTGGTCTGGTTGAAGGCTTCAAGCGCAAGGGCCTGGTGCTGCAGGCTCATGCGCTTGCCCAAGGTAATGGCGGAAATGACCGCGAATGTCACGAACCCCAGGCCGCCCAGCTGAATGAGCAGTATGAGGACGATCTGGCCGAAGGTGGTCAGGCTCAGGCCGGGCTCGATGACGGCCAGACCGGTAATGGTGACGGCAGACGTTGCCATGAAAAATGCGCTGAACAGGCTGAATGGTTCGGCCTGGGAAAAGGGCAGGGCAAGCAACAGGGTGCCGATAATAATCAGCCCCAGGAAGCCCGCAGCCAGGACAACCGGTGGGCTGGCCTGGAGCATACCGGTGCGGCGAATGCGGGCCTGGGTGGTATGCAAGTACGAGGGAAGCCAGTTACGCATGTGTTACGCCGGACGTTGGGAGCTTGGAAAAATGACCCCTGCCTGAAGGTGACGGGGTCAGACCAGTTTTGGAGCGATGGTCTTGAGGGCGCTGAGCTGCCCCAGCAACACCAGCACATCTTTGGGTTTAAGCGTGAACTCGCGTGCCGGGTGAACGGTGATCTGGGTTTTTCGTTTGACCAGCAGCACGTGGATGGCGTTGGGATCGTTGGGCAAGACCTGGCTCAGTGGCGTGCCTTCAAGGCGTTCGCTGACATCGATCTCGACCACGAATTCGCCATTGCCGATGGAAATGTAGTCGTTCACCATGGGGTAGCTCAGGGCTTGTGCCACCCTGATGCCCATTTCTTCTTCCGGATGAATGATGCGTTCCACACCCAGTTTGCTGAGGATGAGGTGCTGGGCATGCGAGGTGGCCTTCACCCAGATGGTTTTGACCCCCAGCGATTTCAGGTGAACCACGCATAAAAGACACGCTTGCACTTCTTCGCCAATGGCCACCAGCACCACATCGTAGTTGTCGAGCCCCAGCTCTTCCAGGGCGGCCGGGTCGGTGACATCGGCGATGACAGCATGCGTGAGGCGATCTGCGAATTTGTCGACGACTTTGCCGCTGGTATCGACACCCAGCACCGAATGCCCCATTTTCATGAGTTCAAGCGAAGCGGCCGAACCGAAGCGACCCAGACCAATAACGGCAAACTGTCCCATGATGATTTCCTGGAGGGATGGTAGAGGCCTGACAAAAGAAAGCCCCGGGGTTGTGATACTGAATTTTAAGGCCGGTGATGCTTAACGAATTGCATGAAGAGGTCATAATCTGGTAAAAACCCCTATAGACACAGCGCTATGTAAAGAAGCTTCACCGTTGCGGAGCCCTTTCGGGCTTCAACACGATTATCGACCCATTGAAACTCAGGTACCACACACCATGACATCATTGTTCGACCCGATCCAGCTCGGCGCCATCAAACTCGAAAATCGTATTGTAATGGCTCCTTTGACACGGAACCGGGCATCTGAAGGTAGGGTACCGAACGATCTGATGCGCAATTATTACTGCCAGCGCTCGTCAGCCGGTCTGATCATTTCCGAAGCCACCTCGGTGTCTCCTCAGGGGGTGGGCTACCCGCACACGCCGGGTATCTGGTCACAGGCCCAGGTCGATGGCTGGAAAAAAATCACACAAACAGTACATGCCCGTGGCGGAAAGATCATTCTGCAACTCTGGCATGTCGGTCGTGTGTCCGACCCCGAGTTCCTGAATGGTGAAATTCCGGTGGCGCCCAGTGCCCTTGGCCTCGATGGTCACGTCAGTTTGTTGCGTCCCAAGCGCCCGTATGTCATTCCACGTGCCCTGCATACTGAAGAAATCGCCGGTATTGTGGCCGATTTTGCTTCGGCAGCCCGTCATGCCCGCGAAGCGGGTTTCGATGGTGTTGAGGTACATGCAGCCAACGGGTATCTGATTGACCAATTCCTGCATGACGGCAGCAATCGCCGAACCGACCAGTACGGCGGTTCCATTGAAAACCGTGCCCGGTTTTTGCTGGAAATTGTCGATGCATGTTGTTCAGTCTGGGGGGCGGGGCGTGTTGGTGTGCATCTTGCACCACGGGGTGATGCCCATGGCATGAAAGATTCCGATCCACGCGCGCTTTTTGCGTGGGTGGCCCAGGCCTTGGGGGAGCGAGGTCTGGCATTCTTGTTTACCCGTGAACATGCCGGCCCCGACAGCCTGACCGGCATGATCCGGCGCATGTTCGGCGGCCCGGTCATTGTCAATGAAGGGTACACACCCGAAGCGGCCCGGCAGGTTGTTGCTGCCGGTGAAGCCGATGCCGTTGCGTTTGGCAAATCGTTCATCGCGAATCCCGACCTGGTTGCGCGTATTCGGCAGGGGGCTGAATTGAACGATTGGGACGCCCACACATTCTATTCCGAAGGTTCGGCAGGCTATACTGATTACCCGTCGTTGCCTGAACTCAAACCTTCAGTCATAGACGCCTGCGTTTAACCTGACTGGGGGAATTTCGTGAAATTGATGTTGATGGCACTGGGTGCAGCCTTTGTGCTTGCCGGCTGTGCAGCCGGAATACAGTCCTCGGGTTCGCCCTCGGTCAGTTACACCGTGCCCCGCAATTTCGAAACGGTGTATCTGCGCGTTCAGCATCAGGCCAATGAATGCCTTACGGGGCATCATCAGTATGGCGTGTATGCCCAGCTCGATTCCCCCGGGCGCCAGGCCAGTGTGGTTGTGAAAACGCCTGTGGGTGCCGGCGAAGTGGCCCGAACCGAACTCAAGGCCCTTGATGCACGGAATACCCAGGTCACCCACACGGTGTGGGGCCATAGCCCCTGGGATGCCCGCGCATTACAGGCCATGCGAGAATCCGTGCTGCTCGACACGACCGTGTGTGTGGTTTATCGCTGATCACCTTCTGGCGTAGCCGTGGTTTTTCAGTGATTGGCCAGCGCGTGTTTCACCTGGGCCGATACCGCCGACATATCGGCGCGGCCTGCCAGGGCTGTTTTCAGCAGGGCCATGATTTTTCCCATGGCGGCCGGCCCGGCAACGCCTTCGGCCGCTACAGCCTGCAGGGCCTTTTGAATCGCCAGTGCCACTTCTTCGGCACTGGCCGCAGCAGGCAGGAATTCCTGAAGCACCACCAGTTCGGCTTTTTCCTGGTCAGCCGACTCGGTGCGCCCGGCCTGTTCAAACGCGGTGATCGATTCCCGGCGCTGTTTGACCTGTTTTTCAATGATGGCCGTGATTTCTGTATCGGTCAGTTCGCGCTGGTCATCAATTTCTTTTTGCTTGATGGCGGCCTGCAGAAAGCGCAGGGTTCCAAGGCGCGCACTGTCTTTGGCCCGCATGGCGTCTTTTACGGCAGTCATCAGTTCGGCTTTTAGCGTTTGGCTCACGGTGTTTCCTGAACAAAAAACTGTATTTTGCCACTGAGTCGCCGCATACTTGCAAGGTTTTGATTCTTATGTCTTTATTACCCATGTTTCGCGAACCGGTTGTTTATGTACCAAGAACAGGCAAGGCCAATCTGCTTTTTGTGTTGTTTCATGGCAATGGAGCGTCTCCGGTTCAGCTTTTCCCTCTGGCCGATGTCCTGAAACAAGCCTTTGCCCAGGCCATGGTAGTGTTGCCTTACGGGTTTCCCGAACATGCTCAAGCGACTGATCCGGTGTTGGGCCAGGAAAAAACAACGGGCATTCAGCGCTACCATTGGGGTGCAAGCGAGCACTGGGTGTCTGCGCCCGATGCCACACTGCAGCAGGGCGCCCTGTCCGGCCTTGTAGACCAGATCCGCTCATGGCAGCAGTATGCCGGGCTTTCCGGGCAGCAGACTGCGCTGGCCGGTTTTTCCCAGGGGGCGGCGCTTGCGCTGGAAGCCGGCAGGCAGGTACCCGATCTTGCAGGAAGGATTCTGGCGTTTTCGGGCAATTACGTGGTGTTGCCCGAGCAGGCTCCGCCGGCGACATTGCTGCATTTTTTTCATGGATCAAACGATTCCGTCGTTCAGTTGTCGCACGTCAAGGCCACTCTGGATCATTTGTCGGAACTTCAGGGCGATGCCACCCTGGACATCGCTCAGGGGTTGGGGCACGAGCTGCATCAGTCGCTCATGCACCAGGCGGTGGTCAGGCTTACAACCACGATTCCCCTGCGCAGCTGGAAAGAGGCCCTGAGCGGTTTGTCAGAGCAGCATCAGGGTGATACGTTGAAAGGCCAATCGTGACGGCGTATTGCTGTACCCGAGGGGTCGTAGCTTGTTTCGCTGAAAATGGCCCTGCCGCTGGCATGAATGGCCACAATGGTTGAGCAGCGCGTGCCGTAGCCCGGGCTGATAATGAATGGGCTGCTGAGCAGGCGTTCCATTTCCAGTGACACACCGGTGGAAGGCAGTGTGTGGTCTGGGGCGGGCGTGGCGTCTTTGAGCAGCTCAAAAACCGGATCAAGGTTTTCAAACAAGGCGGCCTGCGGGTAGGTATCGAGCGCCTGGCGAAGGCGCTGCGCTTTGGGCCAGGGGGTGTTGAGCAAGTGGTTCGATACCACGTGCCGGCCCGCTTCAAGACGCACAGGCAAGCAGGGCTCCTGGCGATTTCCAACATAAAAGACGCCGTGCGTGTCACCGAGGATCAGATTAAAGCCGTTGAATGTGTGCGCCCGACGTGAAACAGCGACTGCGTAATCGTGCGCAGGTTCGGTGGTGGTCAGGAAGTGACGGGTCAGTGCGCCCCGCGAGGGCGGGTTGGCAAGTTTGTGCGAGGGATCGCGGAAATTGGTGATCAGGGCAAAACGGCCAGAGGTCGTGACGCCCAGCCAGGTGCCGTTGGCCTGTTCATCGATTCCGGCAATCACCTGGGGGTGATCAGGCCATGGGCGCGCGGCCCGGGCGGGCCGGTCGTGGTATTCGTCGCGATTGGCCGCAATGAAAACCGGCCAGTCGGGGTGGGCTGCAATGGCAATATACGCAATGCACATGGACCGGCTTCAGCGCGAGGCGTTGTCGGCCGAGGCCAGTGCAATGCGGGGTTGATGACCCCGATGCTCGACCAGCGAACGCACACGGACAGCATCACCGATGCGGGAATAGCGGCCTGAGGCATTCAGCAGCACAACAGCGACCTGCCGATTATTCATTTCGGTAAGCATGACCAGACATTGCCCGGCTTCGTTGATGAAACCTGTTTTGGAAACCTTGATGTTCCAGTCGGTTTTTGTGACCAGGCGATTGGTGTTTCTGTAAATAACCTGACGGCCCCGATTCAACTGAACAACGTGGTGGTCGTTGGTGCTGTAGCGCCGGATGACCGGGTGCTTGTTGACTGCAAGCATCAGTTTCACAAGGTCGCGCGGGCTTGATACATTCTGGCTTGACAGACCGGTGGGCTCGGTAAAGTGGCTTTGCCGCATGCCTAATGCCCGGGCTTTGTCGTTCATGGCACGAACAAAGGCCGGCAAGCCGCCCGGGTAATGCCTGCCCAGCGCGTTGGCCGCCCGGTTTTCCGATGACATAAGCGCCAGATGGAGCATGTCGGCCCGGGAAAGCTGGGTACCGACCGGCAGGCGTGAACGTGAATTGCGCATGCGGTCGATGTCGTCTTCAGAAATGGTGAGGATCTCGTTCAGGGGTTGGCGTGCATCGGCGACCACCAGCGCTGTCATGAGCTTGGTGATGGAGGCGATGGGCCGTACTTCCTGACTGTTTTTTTCGTAGAGGGTGCTGGACGAGGAAAGATCCTGGACGTAGGCAATTTCGGCAATCAGGCTGGGTTCGGCACGTACATGGCCCGAAAATACGGTTAACAACAAGGCAACCAGAACGGCCATGAACCGCCACAAGAAACAGGAAAGGTTGACCGCAGGCGCGCGCAAAGGCATGAAATCACCAGAAACCGTTATGACACGCCTTTAGTCTAACAAAAAAACCACAAGCATATTAGTGGGTTACGAGGTTTTTTTAAAAGAATTCTAGTTCTGGTGTTTTCGTGCCGGGTTAATACGGTGCGGCCGCTTTGAGTTGCAGGCCGCGCCGAGCCCGGTGTAACAGAAACAGCATGATTCCCACATTCAGGAAATTCCAGGCAATACCATTGACGAATGCTGCCGTGTATGAACCGGTCAGGTCGTAGAGCGCGCCCGAAAGCCAGCCGCCCAGTGCCATGCCCAGCAGGGTGGACATGAGCACGGTACCCACGCGGCCACCGGCTTCTTTGGTGCTGAAGAATTCGCGTACGATCAGGGCATAGGCAGGCACGATACCACCCTGGAACAGGCCGAACAGGGCGGAAACCAGGTACAGGGAAACCAGAGAGTCGCTGCCAAGGAACATGAACAGGGCAACGCCCTGCAGCAGTGAGCCCAGCAGCAGGGTGCGCAGCCCGCCAATGTGGTCGGAAATCCAGCCAGAGACAAGACGGCTGACGACACCCAGCCCCAGCATGAGCGCCAGCATTTCGGCACCCCGCGCTGCACCCAGCCCCAGGTCGCCGCAGTAGGCCACAATGTGCACCTGTGGCATTGCCATGGCAACACAGCACGACACGCCGGCAATGCACAACAGATTTTGCAGTGTTCCCGGTTTCAGACCCAGCGGGCGGGCGGGATCGGAATGGGCGGCTTCAAGGGTGAAACGGGCCGTGGGCCGCCTGGAGGCTGTTTTTTCGGCCAGTGCCTGGTTTGGAGGGCGCAGGCGGTACACGTAGGCCAGGCACAGCATGCTGACCATACAAAAAATACCAATACCCTGGTAGGTGGCACGCCAGCCTGCCGTATCGATGAAGTGCTGGATGATCGGTGGCCAGACGGCACCGGCCAGGTAATTGCCGCTCATGCAGATGGCCAGGGCAATACCCCGGTTACGGTTGAACCAGAGCGAACTGTCGGCGACCAGCGGGGCAAATGTGGTTGCTGAACCCAGGAAACCGATCAGCACCATTTGCCAGATGTTGAACGTGGTGATGGACTCCGCATGGGCGGCGCCCACGAAACCGCCCCCAAGCGCCAGTGCCCCCAGAATGATGGGCGCCATGACACCGAAACGATCGGCAATGCGTCCCATGAGAATGCCCCCGAGACCAAAACCGATCATGGTGAGCGTGTAGGGCAACGAGGCACTGGAGCGGCTGATGGAAAAGTCAGCCTGAATCTGGGGTAGAACCACGGTGACGGAGTACATTCCCACACCACCGATCGTCATGATCATGAGTGAGACAACAAGCCGCATCCAGGCGTAGCGGGATTCAACAAGTTCAGGGGAGGCAACGTTCGGTATCATGGGAAGCAACATTCGGTATCATGTGCGCTATTGAACACCAAATTCAGGTTGTGTGGGGTGTTTCATTTTTCATGCTATTGTCATAGCCTTGTTTTTTCCGGGTTCCAGACCGCATGTCCATGAATTTGCCACCTGAAACACCCAGCACACCCAGTGTTCGACAGCCTGTTTTGCCGGCTTATTTGCTGGCTCGGTGGTTGTTGGTTCTGGTTGTCCTCACCGGTCTGTATTTCCTGAGCGGGTTTCTTGTTCCCGTTCTTGCCGCCCTCATCATCTGCCTTGCCAGTTGGCCGCTTTATCAGCGTTTGCTGCGTCGTTGCGGCGGCAATACCGCCTGGGCCGCTTCCATTGCACTGGTTATCGTCATTCTGGTGCTTGTCATACCGTTGTCACTGGCGCTCAGCTATGCCATCAAGGAAGCCAGCAGTTTCATTTCCTGGGCGCTTGCGGCTAACCGTGATGGTGTGTCGCCGCCCGACTGGTTACTGGCCTTGCCTCTGGTGGGCGAATGGCTCGCACGCCATTGGGAAAACTATCTGGGGGTGCCGCATGCACTGGGTACCCTGGTCGAAGCCGTCAGCGGTGAACATCTGGGCAACATCTATCGCATGATGGTCACCGCCACAGGTGATCTGTTCCGGCTTTTTCTGGCGGTGGTGTTCATGCTGATCACCCTGTTCTTCATCTACAAAGACGGGCTGCATATCGTGGGCCAGCTTGATATCGTGGGCGAACGCATTTTGCCCGGGCGCTGGCAACGGTTTTCCCGTGTGGTGCCTGCAACGGTGAATTCCACCGTTACAGGTATGGGCCTCATTGCCCTGGGCGAGGGGGTTGTGCTGGGGGTTGCCTACTGGATCGCCGGGGTATCGTCACCCGTGCTGCTTGGGGTGGTCACTGCCTTCATGGCCCTGATTCCCGGTGGTGCGCCCCTTACATTCACCCTGGTTTCAGTGTATCTGGTTGGTTCGGGCGATGTCGTTGCCGGTTTGGGCTTGTTCGTTTGGGGTACGGTCGAGCTGTTCATCGTTGATAAAACCCTGAGGCCCCGCCTTGTCGGTGGTCCGGTCAAACTGCCTTTCCTGCCCACGTTTTTCGGGCTGGTGGGTGGGGTTAAAACCATGGGTATCGTCGGGCTTTTCATTGGCCCGGTGCTTATGGCGTTGCTGGTGGCCATGTGGCGTGAATGGATCCACGATGAACGCACCCAGCTCTGGAACGAGCAGGCAAAGAAAAAAGTCACTGTGTGAAAGCTACCCGGTTGCGCCCTGTTTGCTTGGCCGTGTACAGCTGTTGATCAACGGCAATAATGGCCTGTTCAACGGAACTGTAGCCGGCCACCTCGATGACCCCTGCACTGACCGTTTGTGTGAACCCTTGGTCGAACGTTTGTTCCGACAAGGTTTGGCGAATCGCGTCAGCGACTTTCACTGCCCCTTCAAGCGGCGTTTCAGGGCAAATGAGCAAAAATTCTTCACCCCCCCAGCGCCCGAAAATATCGGTTTTGCGCTGGCGTTTGCTGACCACCTCGGCAAAGCGTACCAGCACTTCATCGCCGGTATGGTGGCCGTACGTGTCGTTGATGCGTTTGAAGTGATCCAGGTCAAGAAGCACAAGGCTCAGGGGCCGGCCGTACCGCTGAGCCGTCAGAAAATGCTGGTTCAGTTCGGCATCAAGGTGGTGGCGGTTGAACACCCGGGTGAGCTTGTCGGTGATTGACAGTTCCTGCAACATGCGGTTTTTATCGCGAAGTTCCCGTTCAGCCAGTTCAAGGCGGCTGTTGGTTTGGGCAATGCGCCGGTTCAAGATGCGAAGGTGTACCAGATACCCTGCCATGGCGGCCAGGACCAGCAGCAGGGGTACGGCAAACGTTGCCAGCTTTGTCCAGGGAACACTGGATGTGAGCGTAACCTGAACCCAGCGGTCCTGGATTGCAGCATGTTGCTGGGGTGTCATGGACACCAGTGCCTTGTCGATGGCCGATTGCAGTAAAGGCCAGTCGTTGCGCACGGCAAACGACAAATCGAAGGAGTAGGGCGTTTGTCCGGAAATTTTCAGGTTGGCCAGGCCTTCGGATTTGATGATGCTGGTGGCCACGGCAAGGTTTTCGACAAAGGCGTAGATTTCACCGGTTGCGAGCGCCCGGAGCCCCTCGTGGGTGGTTTTGTAATAGTCCAATGTAAGCTCGGGGTAGTGTCGCCGCAGAATCTCTTCGGAAGCATAACCACTGACAGTACCGACCGTGTGCCCCTGCAGATCAGAGGGGTTGGCAATGAAATCGACATCGGAGCGCGTGACGATCACCATGGGCGAGCGAACATAAGGGCTTGAAAACAGCATGTATTCACGGCGTGCAGGTGTTGAGGCCGCAGCCGGCAGCAGATCAATCGTTTTGTTGCGTGCTGCTTCAAGAACCTGGTCCCAGCTTAGTGCCTGTTCAGGCAAAAAAGTGATGCCCAGCATATTGGAAATGGTATTCAGGTAGTCGGACGCAATGCCTTTGAATTCGCCCTGGGCATCAAAGTATTCGAAAGGGGGCCAGCCGGCAATCTCGACACCGAAGCGAATGGGATCCAGACTGCGCAGAAATTCGCGCTCTTCTTGTGTGAGTTGAAGTTTCAGGATGTCGTTGTGATCAATGATCAGGCTGGTTGTGGTGGTACCGACCGGATTGAGCAGGTTCAGTTCATCGAGTTTTCGGGTGATGTAGTCGATGCGGCCGGGTTCAATCTGCCCCAGCGGGGTGACTGAACGGGCGACCAGTGCATCGATTGCATTGGCTTCGTTGAGCAGCATTTGCCGGGTTTTGCCCTGGGTGTTGTAGCGTTCCAGGATCAGATCGACCAGTTCTTCTTTGTTGTCGAGTGCGTAGTTCCAGCCGCGCAAAACGGCGCGACGCATGGCCGCCACCCGTTCGGGATGGTCGCGGGCTTCAGTGCGTGTGGTGAACAGCATGTCACCGTAGAGATCGAACCCATAGTGCCGCGGATGAATGATGTTGATGTCGTAACCCATGTCACGGATCAGGAACGGTTCGTTCGTAAGGTATACCGTGACGGCGTCGACCTCGCCGGAGATGAGCTGCTTGATGCGTTCGCTGGCCCGAATGCGCTGAAGCTGGCTTTTGGGGATATCGTGATCGGCCAGCATGGCCAGTACATCGATGCCATCAGCATCGTTCGGGTAGAACGAAATGCGCCGACCGGCAAGGTGGCCAGGTGATTTAAGGCCCGATGAGGCCAGGGTCATGACGGCCCCTGCCGAATGCTGCATGATGGCAGCCACCAGGGCAACCGGCTTGCCCTGGGCATGGTGAACAAACAGGATGGAGTCGGCAATGCCGTATTCGGCGTGGCCTTCGAGTACGCTTTCCACGGTATCGATCCGGGGGTCGCGTTCGATGATGCTGACGTTCAGACCTTCATCGGCGAAATAACCATTTTCCAGGGCGGCATAAATGCCGGCAAACTGGAACTGGTGCAGCCATTTCAGCTGCAGCCTGATCGGGTTTCCTGCCCCGTTTTCATTGGCCAATGCCACCGTTGGCACAATCAGGACAAGTGCCCAGATGGCCTGGAAACACAGCCAGTGCATCATCAGACGCAGAAAGCGGGAAGGGCGCATTGCAGATTGCCAGATACGAAAATTGCAGAATACCAGAACCGCTGTCGGGTAGATATATCTGAATAGGTGCATGGTGGTCTGACCCTCCGAGAAAACCGATGCCCGGCGACAGCAGCCGGGCCAGGCGTCTGCATTTTGCACCGGTCAGGTGCAGGGTGCTGTGTGTTGATGCACGGCTTTTGAGCAATGATGCCCCATTTTTGTGCTCACCTTGTGTTTTCTGGGCGGGCATGAATATTGCTTGTTAGCTGTATGCACCTTGATCAAGGTATGTATGCGGTGTCAGTGCACGGTGTTTGCATCCTGCTTGATGTCTTTTCCTGGAGCCAGACAAAATCATGCACAGCGTTGTGTCCAATTCTGCGGTATCGCTTGACGTACAGGCCGATGTTTCAACCTGCGTTGCTTTGCTGTCAAATTTTGACGGTATGGTCTATCGCATGCGAAGGGATCCCTGCTGGACAGTGGAGTTTGTCAGTGCGGGCTGCCTGAGCCTGACGGGTTATGCTCCCCACGAACTGGTGTTCAACCAGGTGGTCTCGTTTGAGGAAATCACCCACGCCGAAGACAGGCAGCGTGTTCGTTGCGCCATTGATACCGCCGTGGCACTTGGGCAACGGTACAACGTTGAATACCGCATCGTCCGTAAAGATGGCTCGGTGTGCTGGGTTGTAGAGCGCGGTTCTGTTTCTTCGCAACAGCGGGCAACGGCGCTGCCCGCATCATCGGGCCGGCCCTCGACCATCGAAGGCTTCATTCTTGACATTTCGGAACGCAAACAGGCTGAACACGCGTTGCGCGAAGCCGAGCGGCGGTATCGGAGCATCTTTGAAAATGCCATTGAAGGGATTTTTCAATCCACCCCGGATAATCATTACCTGACGGTGAATCCTTCGTTGGCACGCATTTACGGCTATGCATCACCGGCCGATCTAATGGCCAATTTGCGCAATATCAGTGGCCAGTTGTATGTGGATCCGGCCCGGCGCTGCGAGTTTATCCGGCTCATGGAAACGGATGGCTACGTTACCGATTTCCAGTCGGAGGTGTATCGGCGTGACCGCAGTGTCATCTGGATATCGGAAAATGCCCGGGCTGTGCGCGATGCGGCCGGCAAGGTGCTTTTTTTTGAGGGTACGGTCGAAGACATTACCAAACGCAAGCGTCATGAAGCGGAAATTCAGTACCAGGCCAGCCATGATCCCCTGACGGGTCTTTACAACCGCACCGCGCTTTATGCCGGCATTGCCCAGGCCATACAGGCGGTGCAGGGCAACGGTGGCCAGGTTGCCGTTGTGTTTCTGGATCTTGATCAGTTCAAGTACATCAACGACAGCCTGGGTCATCAGGTGGGTGATCACTATTTGCGTACTGTAGCCAACCGGCTCAGGTCGTGTGTGCGCGACAGCGACATGCTGGCCCGCCAGGGGGGCGATGAGTTCGTGCTGGTGCTGGGTAACCAGCACAGCCCATCAGACATCACGCATACAGTGGACCGCATTCTGGGCATTGTTTCCAGGCCCTGGATGATCAACGGCCTTGAGTTGCAGGTTACCTGCAGCATAGGCATCAGTTTGTATCCGACGGATGCGCTTGATGCAGACAGCATGCTGCGTCATGCCGACACCGCCATGTTCAAGGCCAAATCGCTGGGGCGCAACACGTTCCAGTTTTACAGCGACAAAATGATGGATGGCGGCTCCGACCGTCTGGGCCTGCTGAGCCGTTTGCGCCAGACCCTGGAAACATCCGGGCTTGTATTGCATTATCAGCCGCGTCAGTGCCTGAAAACAGGACGTATCGTGGCGGCCGAAGCGCTGGTGCGGTGGCCCTTGCCGGATGGCACTCTGGTTTCACCGGCCGATTTCATTCCGCTGGCCGAGGAGTCCGGCCTGATTGTGCAGCTGGGTGACTGGGTGCTGCGCGAAGCGTGCCGCCAGCTTCGGCAATGGATTGATGAGGGCACGGGGCATGTGCCGATCTCGGTGAATGTGTCACGTGTTCAACTGGAACGCGAAGACCTGGCCGGTACCATTGCCGATATTCTGGCTACGTACGCGCTGCCCGCTGCGCTGATCGAGCTGGAGGTAACCGAAAGTGCAGTGATGGGTGATGTTGAAAAATCGCTTAATACGCTCAGGCAGCTCAAGGCGCTGGGTGTGGGGGTTGCGATCGATGATTTCGGTACGGGCTATTCCAGCCTGAGTTACCTGCGACGTTTCCCCGTTGATACCCTGAAAGTGGATCGTTCGTTCATGCAGGACACCCCCGATGACAAGGAAAGCGCCGGCATTGTGGCTGCCGTGATCGCTCTGGCGCACACGCTGGGCTTGTCGGTGGTGGCTGAAGGCGTTGAAACGGCTGAAGCGGCCCTGTTTTTGCAAGACTTGAACTGCGACCAGCTGCAGGGATACCACTTCAGCCGTCCGGTACCGGCTGACGCGTTTCATGCCCTGCTGCTGCAGGGTGTTACCTGCGTAAAATAGGGTTTTCGTTTATTTTTCGCAGGCTGGTGCACCATGAAAAAATCAGCAAGTTTGTTCCTGGCCTTCAGTGTCAGTGTGGCGGGTTTCGCGTTGCCTGTTCCAAGGGCGCAGGCGGAACGCGTAGGCTGCGTCAGTACCACCTGGCGTGTGCTGAACAACGACAAAGTCTGTGTCGAGGCCTTCAAGGATCCCCAGATCGAAGGCGTGGTGTGCCATGTTTCCTACGCCCAGACCGGGGGTATTTCCGGCGCGCTGGGCTTTGCCGAAGACCCTTCCCGGTTTTCAATTGCATGCCGTCAGGTGGGGCCCATTGTGGCGGCCAAGCCCCTGCCCAGAATTCAGGAAGACGTCTTCACCCACCGCATGAGCTTTCTGTTCAAGGGCATGAATGTGTCGCGACTGATCGACACAGTCAATCACAGCCTGGTGTACCTGGTGGTCAGCGAAAAGATCATCGAAGGTTCCCCGTTCAACAGCGTGTCAACGGTGCCGCTGATGCCCTGGGGCACGACTGAACCCAGTGTTACGGTCAAGTGAGCGGGCTTCGGTCGTTAAACTGCCCCATAGCCGAATCGCGGGGGCTGGTGGCTGCGGGGTCGATGCGGCCGGTTGTTCGGGGGCGGCCATAACGCCTTGCCCGGTTGCGCTGCACAATGCGACAATCGGCCGGTTCATCAATCAACCGGCCATTTACCGTGACTCTACAACGCTCATTCAATCGTACCCCCTCGCAATTGCGCCCGGTGTCCATCGAAACGGGTTATACCCCGTACGCCGAGGGCTCGGTGCTGATTCGTGCCGGCAATACCCATGTGTTGTGCAACGCCAGCGTACTGGAAAAAGTGCCTCCGTTTCTGAAAGGTAAAGGGCAGGGCTGGGTGACGGCCGAATACGGCATGCTGCCACGGTCCACGCATACACGTTCTGATCGCGAAGCGGCCAAGGGTAAGCAAAGCGGCCGCACCCAGGAAATCCAGCGCCTGATCGGGCGCAGCCTGCGGGCAGTCTTCGATCTTGAAAAACTGGGCGAGCGCACCCTGCATCTGGATTGCGATGTGATTCAGGCCGATGGCGGCACGCGCTGCGCCAGCATTACCGGCGCCTGGGTGGCTGCTGCCCTGGCGGTGCGTCAGTTGCAGGCCCAGGGTGTACTGGCGCATTCCCCCTTGCTTGACCATGTGGCCGCCGTTTCCGTGGGTCTGTTTCAGGGTTCGCCCGTGGTCGACCTTGATTACACCGAAGATTCCGGCTGTGATGCCGACATGAATATCGTCATGACGGGGGCCGGCCATTTTGTGGAAGTGCAGGGCACGGCCGAGGGGGCCACCTTTGAGCGTGCCGCGCTTGATACGCTGCTGGACCAGGCCCAGGGGGCCATTGCTGAACTGATCAACGTGCAAAAACAGGCGCTGGCTGCGGCCTGATACCCAAGGACAGAAAACCATGCTGGATGATTCCGCGCTTGTTGAAGTGGCCGTTAAAAAGGAGACGGTGTACCAGGGCAGTTTTCTGCACGTGTGCCGCGACGAGGTGCAATTGCCCAACGGTGCATCGGCTTCCCGCGAATATGTCATCCACCCCGGGGCGGTTGTCATCATCCCCTTGTTTGATGATGACACCGTGCTGGTCGAGCGCCAGTACCGCTACCCGGTCGAACGCATCATGACCGAATTTCCTGCCGGCAAGCTGGATCCGGGCGAAGCGCCCCTGCGGTGCGCCCAGCGTGAACTGCTTGAGGAAACCGGTTACACCGCCCGTGAATGGGCCTACGCAGGGCATCTGCACCTTGCCATTGCCTATTCCACGGAAGTCATTCACATTTTCTTTGCCCGTGGCCTGCAGGCGGGAAAAGCGCAGCTTGATGCTGACGAGTTTCTTGAGGTGAGGCGGGTACCAGCGGCTGAGTTGTTGCAGTCAGCACTGAACGGGCAGGTGACCGATGCCAAGACGCTGACGTGTTTGTTCTGGCTGCAAAATGTGCGTTCGGGGGTGGGGGAGCTGGCGTGGGCGAGTGGGTTGAGGTAGGAAGGGCGTTAGATGGAACGGTTGTCCTATCTCAGCGTCAAATTTTATCCAGCAAGATGCTAACGGCATCGTAAATGGTACACCACGGATACAAGCGTTTCCGTGGCATGCCCTCCAGGTTTTCAGTCCCCTTTCTGAATGGCCAGATCAACCCGGTAGTTGAACAGCCAGTCATAGCGTTGCTCCACTTTTTCGGGTGACCACTCGCGATCCACGTAGGCGGCGGCGCCTGCTGCATTGGCCAATTCCTTGTTGTGAAAGCGGCGCCCGTTTTCGGTGGATTTCTCAACGATTGTTGTGCATCGCTCAATACGTGCATTCTGGAACTGTGTGAAGGCGGTATGCACATCGTCGTAGGCATCAAGCGCTTCAGCCAGCACATAGCCATCTTCAATGGCCATGCCTGCACCCTGGGCCAGGAACGGCAGGGTGGGGTGCGCGGCATCACCAATCAGCACTACCTTGCCGTGAACCCAATCCTTTAGAGGTTCACGGCTCATCAGGGCCCATTTGAACGGGACATCGATGTTGTCGATCATGCTGTGAATGTCCTGGTGCCACCCGGCAAAGTCAGCGTGGCACTCTTCACGTGACCCCGCCGTTGTCCAGGATTCCACCTGCCAGTCGTCACGCTCCAGAATGCCCACAAAATTCAGAAGTTCGCCACGACGCAAGGGGTAATTGATGACGTGGCCGCCTGGCCCCACCCAGTTGGCACCCACCTGGCGTCGCAAATGTTCGGGAAGCTGCGCAGTTGGTATAACACCGCGCCATGCCATGCAACCTGAAAATACGGGGCGGTCCTGGCCGAAAAGCTGGTTTCTGATGGCCGAATGAACGCCATCGGCAGCAATCAGTGCGTGCCCACTGAAGGTGCGGCCATCAGTTGTGAAGGCGGTTACCTGGGTGTCATCCTGTTCAATACGCGTTACATGTGCGCCAAGTAGCACAGCTGCCGGGTCATGATGCGTCACCGCCTGCAGCAGGGCGGCATGCAGGTCTGGCCGAAAAATCATGAAATACGGATAACCATAGCGCTCCACGCAGGAAGCGCCCAGGTCAAACAGGGGCCAGGTTTGCCCGGTACTCCAAAGGCGGATTTCTTTGCCTGTGGGTTCAACCGCATTTTCACGCAGTGCTTTTTCCAGGCCCAGGTTGAACAAGGCACGTAATACGTTCGGACTCAGTTGCAAACCCGCGCCGACCTCTTTGAGTTCGGTGGCCTGTTCCAGTACCTGAACATTAAAGCCCTTGGCCTGCAGTGCGCAGGCGGCAGTCAGACCAGCGATGCCGGCACCACTGATCAGAATCTTTTTTTTCATCATGTTTGCGCGGGAAACCTCGGCATTCAGGCCGGGTAGGGATAGCGCGGCACGCGCAAAGCGTGCCCTGATCCCGCATCTCCTGGAAAGGTGCCTATCCTTGCTTAATTCTGCTGGATTTTTGATTGAATGATTTGTGCCCAGCGAGCGCGTTCTGCATCGGTGAAGCGTTGCAGGTCTTCTCGCGAACCACCCGCCGGGTACAAGTAGGCGTCCAGCATCCGCGCCTTGACGTCCGGGTCTTGCAGGGCTTTATTGACCTGTTCGTTCAAGGTTTTCAACACAGCCTCTGGCGTGCCTTTGGGTGCAAAAAGGGCAAACCAGGTGTTGGCTTCAAACCCTTTCACCCCTTGTTCGTCCATGGTCGGGATCTGTTCCAGTTTCTGGGCCCTTTGGGTCGTGCTGATGCCAAGCCCCTTGAGTTTGCCCGCTGCAACCTGCGGCATGGGTGCGGTAGGCGTATCCAGTAAAAAGTCGATCTCGCCCCCCATCAGTGCCGCCATGGCAGGCGCGGCTCCCTTGAAGGGAATATGTGTGGCCTTGATGTTGGCAGCAATCAGGAAAAGTTCTGAAATCATATGGGGTGCGCTGCCATTGCCCGGGCTGCCAAAGTTCAGGGTACCCGGTTTGGCAGCAGCCGTTTTGATCAACTCGGCCAACGACGTGTAGGGTGAATTGCTGTTAACCACCAGAATCAGCGGTTGTGCGGCGATTTGAACAATGGGTTCAAAATCTTGTGCGTCAAAATTGATCACTTTCTTGTTAATTTCGGGAGCCAGAATGTTGGCGCTCAGGCCACCGAACAACAGGGTGTGCCCATCGGCGGGTGCCTTGGCCACTTTGTTTGCACCGATCGTGGTGCCTGCACCGGGGACGTTTTCAATAATGAAACTGTTTCCCGACACTTTTTGCAGGGCAGTGGCCAGAATTCGGGCGGTAGAGTCAGTGGCGCCACCGGGGGCGTAGGGAACCACGATATTGATCGGTTTGGTCGGGAAAGCCCAGGCAGAACCGGCGGCCAGTACGGACAGGGCGGTCGCAGCGACCAGTTTTTTAAGGATGTGTTTCTTGAGCATTGTGGTGTCTCCCCAATAGGCGTCGTGTTATCAAGGCAGCCATTAAATCAGAAAATTATTCATTCTTTATAATTAATAATTAATTAATTGAATAATTTTTATTGTGAATATAACGACACGTCAGATGCGTGCCTTTTTGATGGTGCACCAATCAGGTAGTTTCACCAAGGCCGCTGAACAGTTGCACATTACGCAGGCCGGGCTCAGTGCCTTGATCAAGGAACTGGAAACGCAACTGGGTTCACGGCTTTTTGAACGCACAACGCGACGTGTCAGCCTCACCCCTCAAGGACTGATTTTTCTGCCGATTGTGCAGCACATGGATCAGCAGCTGGACAGTGTTGTGCGCACTATCAGTGACTATGAACACCAGGCGCAGCGCACTTTGCGGATTGCGGCCAGTCCGGTCATGGTCAATGGCATCCTGCCGCTGGTTTTGAAGCGTCATGCCAGCCATCATCCCGATGACATCATCGAGCTCCTGGACGTTGCCCGGCAGGATGTCCTGCCGGAGGTTGAACAGGGCAATGCCGATCTTGGCATGGGACTTTTTCTGCGGCAGGTCAGTGGCCTGAAATTTTTCCGGATTTTTTCGACAGCGCTGATGCTTGTTTCGCCAATGTGCCTGCGGACGCATTGATACGGCTTTCGCAGGATAACCCTTTGCAGCAATGGATAGACAGCCGGTTACTGGCGGCGGGCAACCCGGTGATGCTCAATGCACGATCCCGACGTTTCCACAATATTGAAAGCTGCATCGCCATGGTTGAAATGGGTCAGGGGCACTTCATCGCTCCCGACTTTGTCGTGCCTGTCTGCAAGCGATATTCGGTGGCCTTGCGGTCTATAGCATCACCGGATACAAGTGTGGATTTCTATGTGATTCAACGGGCCGGTGCATCGCTTGGCGCGGTCGCACGGGATTTTGTCGATAGTTGCCTGCAGGCGCTCACGGACAGCGCCATAGGAACACGATACAACGCACTGCAACCGACTGATTTTGCGGGTAGTTAGGTAAAATCTCAAGTGGCTGGATCATGTCCCGGGCCAGTGCTATTCCTGGCCCGGCACACGTTTCCCGCAATCAGTCAAACAGCAAGTTCAACCCAGCTTCTTCAACAGCGCCTCGGCGGTCGGCTCGGATGACGCTGGGTTCTGACCGGTGATCAGCAGGTCATCGGTGACCACATGCGGCTGCCAGTCATCGGCTTTGCTGTAGTTGCCGCCGTTCTTTTTCAGCATGTCTTCCACCAGGAACGGCACAACATTGGTCAGGCCCACAGCCTCTTCCTCGGCATTACTGAAACCGGTGACGGTCTTGCCTTGAACCACCGGTTTGCCATCGGGCGACTTCACATGGCGCAACACGCAGGGGGCGTGGCATACGGCAGCCACCGGCTTGCCAGCGGCCAGCGCGGCTTCAATGAGCGCAATCGATGTGGCGTCTTCGGCCAGATCCCACAAGGGGCCGTGGCCACCCGGATAGAACACGGCGTCGAAATCAGCGACCGAAACGTCCTTGAGTTTCTGCGTGTTGGCCAGTACGGACTGAGCCGCCTGGTCTTCCTTGAAACGGCGTGTGGCATCAGTCTGCATCGATGGGTCGTCGCTCTTGGGATCCAGCGGGGGCTGCCCGCCAAACGGCGAGGCTACCGTGATCTGTGCGCCCGCGTCCTTGAACACATAGTAAGGCGCGACGAATTCTTCCAGCCAGAAACCCGTTTTGTTGCCAGTGTTGCCCAGCTGATCGTGCGAAGTAAGAATCATCAGGATTTTCATAACGTGCCTTGTAAGATGAAGGGTTGATGAGCGTGCGTTCTCGCTGGCAACGAGTCTTTCGCCAGCAATGCATGCAAACAGTTTATAACGCTCGTCATGTAACGGTATTTTCCGTGATAAAGGCACCCAAAGCCCCAGGGGCGTCAAGCACTATGCATCCTCATCCAGTCGTACGCCTGCTTTCAGATCCCGCCCGGTGATCAAGTCCCCCTTCATGTCCAGCATCCAGAACGGCCAGAACCATGCGGCAGTCAGCAGCGCAGCTTGTGCAAATTCCTGTTCATGCGGGTCGTCGCCCGCCTTAGCCGCCAGTACGCGGGAAAGGTTCCACGCATCCCTGCTTGACCAGAAAAAACTCAGAACCATGAAGGTGACGAGGAAGAGGTACAAAGGTTGTCCATGGTAGCCATTCAGATAGGTGCTGAAAGTGAAAATAGCAACGAGGACAGCGCAGGCAGTAAGCCACTCAAAGACGATCTGCAGGGTTTTGCCGCTTTGATTCAGGTTTTTCCAGCGTTGGCGCAATCCAAGTGTGGCGATGCCGAATTGAATCGCCAAAGGAAGTGTAAGCGCAATGACAAGCTGGGATGACAATGCCAAACCCAGGATGAACCAGGCCACCCAGCTGGAATACAAAATTAGTTGCGGCGCATGCTTGACCCTGTGTCGCAGAAGCATCACGAACACAGCACCGCCCAGTGTCAAGATCAGCAGGAAAAAGAGCAAGTCTGCAGTGTTGGTGCTGACAAGATAGTTACCCTGGCTTGAACGATAGAGGATTCCGGCAAAAACCCCCCAGATGTACAACCACGACATTATTGATAAAGGCCGCCATATCGTGCTTTCAAACGGATGACTCATGAGCACCGCATTCTCGACCTTGCCAAATCGTGCGAGGCTCATGAAGTTTGAATAGTCTTTGTGAAGTGGTTCAGGGTGCATTCGGAAACTTTCAGAAAATGTTACCGATCATGGACTTGAATGAGGGCGTGGATGAAACTGATTTTGACATGCTCTCAAGCGCTTTGTTAACGCTTTCTGTCCAGGGCAGCGTCCCTTGGGTTTGATATATGGTTTTGCTGATCTCTTTCGAGACGTCCTGAAAGCGGGTTAATCCCGCGGCCGCATCCACCATACCGCCTGCTTTTAATGCTTCCGCAGGGATGTCTGAAACAGCCAGTGACGCTACAGTTCGTGCGCCTTCGGTTCGATCGATAAAACTGAAAACGGATGATTGTTTGTTGATGAAATCAAAGAATTTTGTACCGACAGGAACCTTTGATGCTTTTGCGATTGATGAGACCAGATTGGCACCTGGTACTGTTCCAACAGCGGCCAGTGCGCGTTCTTGTAAAGATAATGTTTCGCCAGTCAGCCAATCCCGACCCGAAATGGCTTCATAGCCCGACAAAATGTTTCCAACGACGGGGACTGCAGTCAACGCATCGCCCAATACGCTCAGCGCTACTTTTCTTGCGCCCGGAGGCAAACCTACTTTCTGGGCTACAAAGTCAGTAGCACGTTGGGCCATGGATTTGGCAACGGGGGCTTCGCCAAACGCTTTGCCCAGTCCGTATTTTGAGACCTCTTTCAGAATGGCCTTTGCCAACCCGTCACCACCCATTTCACTCAGGGTTTTGTCCGAAACAGTTTTGAGATCGACATCGTTTAGAACGGCTGCATTGTCGTCAGGTTGTACTACGGGAGCAGACCCTTCCTTGACGTTCTGGAAAATATCGTTTGTCGACACGCTTTGCTTGCGTGCGACGGGTTTGGCAAACCAGTCAACTGAGTTGAACTCAAAGACATCCTGCGAGGCATTGATAATGGTTACCCTGAGGGTTAGAGGGCCTGCACCTGTCACGCTGGCTGCTACATCTGGAGCGAGCATCTGGTAGCCAGTTCCCTTGCCGACCGAGCCCATTGATTGACCGCTGGCAATCAACTGATCAAGATGTCGGTCAACAGCAGCATCGCGCGAATTAGGGTTCGTCAGATCATCAGCAGATACATACTGATCAAGTCCGCTGGTTTTCAGTGCCATGCGTAAAAGCGCATTCAACATGACTTGTTGATTATGGTAGTCCGTCAGAATTTTGGCACCACCGGGAAGCGCTTTTTCAAAGTGCAGCAGTGACTCATGGTCGATGCTGGTCATGTAGGGAGACTTCGTACCCGCCCCCATCAGCGCCCATGTCAATCGTTGTTTTGTACTGTCATTGGCCCCACGGTAGTTTCCAAGCGCACGGTATAGCGGAGCAAGTGGTTCCGGAATTCGTTCTGAGATTTGTTCAAGGAAGAATGCATCGCCTTGATTGGGTGCAGGCAATGAGGGGTCCATGCAATAGCCGCGCTGATCAAACTGGACCCATTTGCCTGGTGGAATCGATAGTGTTGAGCCTTTGATGGTGAGTTTCTGGGGGGCGCCTTTTTTGGCAAGGCTGCGCATGTAAGCGGCCTTGTCTTTCTTGGCTGCGTCATAAAATCCGAAACGCATTGAATCAGAAAGAGGCTTGCCAAGCGCGTCGACGAGGGTTTCGAAGCTGACAGGCTTCCCCGAGGACATGGCGCTTTGAAATTTCTGCTGTCCTTCGAGAAACTCGGTGTTTAATTTTTTCAGAACCTTCAATTCACCTTGCGGGTTACCTGGTGTGATGGGCTGACCGCTTTGCAGTTGCTGAAAAATTGCTCTTGCTCTGTCGGTTCCGTCTGCGTAATTGTTCAGGTCGTTCAGCAATGAATCCCAGCGGTTTCGCCCCCCTGCGAGCAAAGTCTCACACCCGGAAAGTGCTAACGTGCCAAAGAGACCTCCGCCTACCAACAGGCGCCTTCTTTGATGATTGATGGTTTTCATGAGTGTGGTGATTGTGTGTGGGTGGTAAGCCAGGCACTGATTCGACTCAACCGGCATGGATTCAATTTTGACGAGCCCGGATTTTATATTGAAAAAAAGTAAGCGCTCCATTGACCCCATTCTTGTTGGCTTTCCATGGCTCTGGCATCGTGTCGTTTCCTTCTGATCAACCGGAGAAATGCACATGTCAGGCAAACGAGGGCCGGGTCA
>JAAYGT010000114.1 GCA_012727555.1 Alcaligenaceae bacterium
ATCAAGGGGTTTTACACAGGCCTGATTACTGCAGGGGATGTCTGGGTATGGACCGTGCCTGGCGGAGGGCGGGTGTTTGCACCGCCAGAGGAATGAATTTAATCAAACTGGAACGCACCGCGTTCCAGTTTGAAGATACCCGCCCTGCATTGAAACTGGACAGGTGTGCTCATCATGGCTGCGCCCTCCCTGATCTATCCGAAGCCCAGGAAAGACAACCTGACCGACCATGAAACGGCCGTGTTGCGTGAATTTGTAAAGGAGCTATGACGATGGACCAAACACTGTTCGATGATCTGGTGCAAAGTCTGAAAGAAGCCAAGGCCATTCGCGAGGTGAAATGCCCGCTGCCTGGCGCACCCGAATCGATGCGCCAGATGTCAAAGCGGTGCGTGAGCAGATCGGGCTGTCGCAAAGCGAGTTTGCCCGGCTGATGCACGTCAGCGTTAAAACGCGTTGGCCACCACCAAGGTCTTCCCGGTGGGCGCAGCTATCAGCAATACGGGATTACTTTACCTTGTGGGGGGGGCCAGCATTCAATCAGGTTTCGGAAAACAACCGCAAAAAATTTCAGAAGGCGACTTTCCAATCCTTAAGGATCGATACGGTTTGCGTCAGCCCCTGCTTGAAGAGGATGTCGAGAAACTCATCAGCAGTCTTGGGTGGCTTTTTCAGGGAGGCGCGCTGCTCGGCCAATGCCTGTAGAACCGATGCGGGGTGCAGGTCGAACAGATCAACGATGAAGTCGTCCGGATGCTGGGCGTCCAGGTTGTAGCGGTCCAGCGCAGCAGACGGAAAATCCTTCAGGTTGAACGTGACGATGGTTTCAGCGCTGCTGTGAATAGCCGCCGCCACCACGTGCCGATCATCGGGGTCAGGCAACTCGATGGCAGGAATCAGGTGCTCGAAGCCTTCGACCAGGCTATCGCGCACACTCGAATTCATCAGGGCACGCGTTTTTTCCAGAGCGGCTGGATCGAGCTCGGGGCGCTGCTTGCGGAGGTTACGAATCCACTCGTCGTGGATGGCATCTGACCAACGCGCACGAAACCGGTCCGTGAGCGCCAACCGCATCAGCAGATCCCGCAGCGGCGCCGGGTAAAGTACGCACGCATCGTAAACGACCGTGAAGTGCGAACTCATTCGTAACCCATCCCCAGCTCCTGAGCCTGCTCGGCCAGTGCATCCAGTGCTTTGCGCCGTTCAGCATCGATGCGCTCCTTGTAGGCGATCACATCCTGGTAGCGCACGCGGCGATGGGTACCCGTCTTGTGGAACGGGATCTCCTTGCTTTCGAGCAGCTTCACCAAGTGAGGGCGCGATACGTTGAGGACATCAGCTGCCTCCTGGGTAGTCAGTTCGGCATGCACCGGGATGATGCTGACAGCGTTGCCCTGACCAATTTCGGTCAGCACATCCACCAGCAGACGCAGTGCCGACATCGGAACGCGCACGGGATGCGCAGCCCCTTTGTCATCGAATATCTCGATCTGCTGGGTTTCAGAGCGCATCTGCAGGTAGGCCGACAGCGCCCGCCCGCTCTCGCGAGCCAGTGCCACCTCTTCGGCTGTGGGCATCGTCTGCGGTAGTTGGGTCGTGATCATCGCGCTCTCCTTGGTGGCAGCTTTTTGCGCTGGTCTGTGATGATAAACGAAGCAAACAACAAACGCAATAAACGAAAATCTCTGGTCGCCGTTGACCCTGCCTCTGCGCTCAGGGCGATGCTCTCGCAGACTCAGCACCCCGTCTGCATTGCGATGAGCCCGAACGTTCATAGCCTTAATACCGGGCCAGCACCCCATGTGCCGCGACCAGGATGCCTTTGGCTTCATCCCGGTCGATGCGCTGGCCGTTCCAACCATCGCGCAAAGCTCACTCCCTAAGCGAGAGTTGCAGCCCGGCCACGTACCAAAACGCCGATCCGGCAGGAGAGCCACTGACACCGATGGCCTCCAGCGCATCCCGAACCGCACGGGCAGTGCCAGCGTTTTTCTCGACCATCATCTGCCCTGCATCGAATCTGCCAGACACGCTTGTGCCCTGGTATAAAACAACACCAGTGACTCAGGAGTTGCATCGTAACGGTGCTCCAGCACCGCTTGACGCGCCCGCCCGATCGTATCGATAAGTTCGGGATTCATCAGCGTACGTGCAAATCGTTGCACATCCGAAAACATGGCAAGCCAGTCATGCTCTGTTCGGCCCCGTACAGGATAAATACGCAAGGTGTCTGCCGGTTGTTGCCACTGCGCTGACACATCATCCTGGCCCTCCTCCCCGTTTCCACACCATTCCCAGCGACTGTGCAAAAGGGGGAGATTCAAAGCATTGAAAACGGCCTGCGCCCATAAAATATCCCATGGAAAATGGAACATGATTTCTGCAGGGCCACGGCAATGTCCGTCACAACTGAGTGCCGTTGCTACACGGGCAAGCGAAAATGTTTTCACCAGCAAGGCAATTCCGGTATCCAGCGCGTCAGGCACAAACCGCACATCCAAACGGCTGGCTGGACACACCGGCACTTTGGCACCCCATAGCATGTTTGCGTAACGCGTCCAGTCCGCATTCAAGTAGGGTGCCGCACCACGGCCTGTCATGCCACGATTATGCGGCAACGATACAATGGCTCGCAGGGTATCGGGCACCGGGCACCCCGGCCGGAGCGTCACGCGAGCAAGATAATCGGAATGACTAACCTCTTCTTTGATCACCAACCCGTCTATCAGCGTCAAAACCTGAAGATCGCCGGCATGTGACCCTTTAGCCAGCCAAACACCTGAAGGTCGCGACTTGATCGCAAGAAAACCTCGCCACAACAAGGCCTGACACAGCAGGTCATCGTTGGCCCCTGTACGCTCAAGCACGGCCTGCAGAATAAGGCGTTGTGAAGCCGAAGAGCCGGCGCTTACGTGCCTTGGCCTACCAGCATCGTGGGACAAGGCATTTTCAGCCATTGGTCGTAGACCCTGTGATGCCCGCCGCTTCGATCGGCTGCTCCAACAGCATGGCCTGCCGAGTACGAAGATCCGCGATTCTGGATTCGATGCTTGCTACCGTATCAAAAGCCTGTATCAATTGCTGCTGACCGTCGCTATCCGGCACGCTGATCAGCATTTCCTGCAGTGCGCTGGTTGAAAGGCTAAATTCGCCCGAATTTGCACGCACCCCTTCCAGTTGAGCCCGACCTGCTGCTGAGACCAGAAAAAAATAAAGCGCATGGGGATCAATGACTGCCGGGTTTCTGACCCGCAGCACAGTCATCGTTGGACCAGCCATCCACCCCACTGTTTCCTGATGATCAATAAAGGGTGGCACGATACCGACCTTCACCGTTCCCCCGACCGAAGCAAGCACAATGTCCAAAGGATGCAAAAGAAAACGATCGGCGCGCAACACACCCTCATCGTCAATCAACGTCGTTTCCCCATCCGGTTTCAGATAACCATGCCCCCCCTCAAAAGAGGAAAACCGGATTCTTTTTACAGGATGGGTACCGGAACGAGATGGCGACACCAAAGAACGCACGATGTTCACAAGTTCACCCAGATGATGCTGCACGCACCGTGAAAACTGCCGTTCCCACGCCTTAAACAAATAAGAGTGATCCGGAATGCAGTACGAGGCCACGCGCAGGCTGAAATTATTCGCACGTACGTCGCTGACTGGTACCTTTGTTGATAGCGAGGTTTCTTTACGCTCCAAAACCAGATCCGCAATGTCTTTCCAACCCTGCAGTCTTAAGCCTTGATCCGTGTGATCCTGAAAGCACGGATGCGTACCATCAACAAAAAGCATGTCTGAATGTGCTGCACCACGGCTCAGAACCAGCAAAGTCAGCCCACCCGAACGGCGATGCATCATGCCGGCAGGCAAGGCAACCACCGCATCAACCATTGCCTGGGGCAACAGTTCCCGGGCCATGAAACGCATGACGCGAGAGCTTGAAACAAAGCGGCCGGGCATGACCACAACCGCACGTTGCTGCATGTTGTGCAGAATATGCTGCAGCATCGTGACAGGAAAACGCACCCTTTGATCATTTGCCGTGAGAACAGCATCGGCTGAATCCGCATAAAACGCGGCATGATCCATACGTTCCGGAAGGAAACTCAGGGTAAAGGGACAAGGCTCGGGTAGTTCATTCGTAACCGTGCCAAACGACTGGGGCGTAAGACGAGACACCGCCAGGTTTTTGACGTCTGACAGAAGATCAAGCCAGGCGGGCAGATTGTTAGGCTGAAACACCTGGGCAAACGGCAAGCCCCCCTGGGCCTGAACAGCGGCACTGAGCTGAAATGACGCTTCAAACGGAATGTAGACAGGCGTACTGGCACGCACACCAGCAAGAGTAACCATCAGCTGCACAAGCTCTTTTGGCAGGAAATCAAGGCGCAAAGGGTCAAAAATCTGCCGTGCTTCGTTCAGGAAATCGTCAACAGGCCAAGGCTGCTGCAAGTCATCAAAACTGGCCGCCAGAAGCGATTGAATACGCTGAATGGAACGCGTATGAAGGTCGTGCAGCACCAGATCGGTTTCTGTGAAAACCAGACTGGCATTTTGAAGTGCGCCACGTTCGTGAATTTTTTGAAACACCAACGCAATGTGACCGCCATGTTCCAGACCCAGGGCAGGATCAAATGCCAGATTAGCCGGCAACCGCCCCAGCCGGGATGCACGCGCCCAGGCAATGAGCTGCAGAGCGGTTGTTTCCTTGACGGGTGCGCGGCGGGATGAAACGGATGGTATCAGGCGTGTAAGTTCCTGGAACAAGCGGGAATACATAGCGTTCAGCCTTGATCGAAAATTTTTGAAAAAACTGCAGCTCACAATAAATTACATGCCTAACCAGCAACACAGTTCACTGTCCGGAATAACTGACTTTACGGGTAATAGCAAAATTTCTCACAACAATTTTTCAAAAAGCTTTTTCAAGTAAATTTGCCACCCGTCTTCCATGAATAGCACATGGCGCTCCTCAAGTTCAATCTTCTTCGCCAGATCACCGACATTCAGTAAATCTGTGAACTTCGTAGGGGATAAAATAAAAGCGTTTAAAACCAGATGCGACTCACCGGGCTTGGTCTGTGCGGCTAAAGTAGCCTGCAACGTCTTGACCTCTTTATAAAGACCTAATTTTGGATGCGACAGATCAAGGTTACGTAACCCCTTTGGATCAACAAAAGTCAGCCACTGCTTGCCACTGGCATCGTCCACCAACCACAGCAGGAAGTCAGGATAGAAATTACCCGCTAACGCGAAGCCCAGGCCTTTCTCCTCCCTATCCGCATTGCGCAGCAAGTACAAACTGCGCGGACCAATCACTCGATACGGTCGCGATACATGCTGCGCTGCAGCGTGACTACGGTGTGCGATGCCACTACTCCTCGGTGCGTCGTGCCGTCTATCAATTAAAGGCCGCCCAACCCCAGATCCGCCCAACGATGATTCTGGACTTCAAGTTTGGGGACGCGGCACAGGTCGACTTTGGTGCAGGCCCTTTCCTGCCAGACCCGGTCAGTTGGACCACACTTTCGGTCAGATTCATTTCGCGGCAGACTTGGCTGACGCTGACGCCTTGCTCGCGCACCATGCGCGCCACCTGTAACTTGAACGCTGGGTCAAAGGTTCGGCGAGTCTTGGTTGTGTCGGTTGTCTTGTCGGTCATCTCTTCATGTTCCTTGTCGGGG
>JAAYGT010000115.1 GCA_012727555.1 Alcaligenaceae bacterium
CCTATGTGTCAGGCCCGCAATGGCTGGGCGAACAGATACTGCAGGGCCGGCACGTGGTCGCCGTGGCTGGCACGCACGGCAAAACCACCACCAGCTCCATGCTGGCCTGGATCCTCGAAGACGCCGGACTGGCACCCAATTTCCTGATCGGCGGGTTGGCCGGCAATTTTGGCGTATCGGCACGTTACCAGGCCGACCAACCGCTGTTCGTGATCGAGGCCGATGAATACGACACCGCATTTTTCGACAAACGCTCAAAGTTCGTACATTATCGGCCGCGCACTGCCATTTTGAACAATCTGGAATACGATCACGCCGATATTTTCCCCGACCTGGCCGCCATCGAGACACAATTCCACCATCTGGTGCGTACCGTGCCCTCCCAGGGCCTGATCATTCGCCCAACCAACAGTCCGGCCCTCGATCGTGCACTGGCACGTGGCTGCTGGACACCGGTTGAACGCTTTGGCCCGGACGGGCTCTGGCAAACGGGCAGCACCCACCCCGATGGCGGTATCGACATCGTGCTGCAGGGTCGCACGGCGGGTACGCTGCACTGGACGCAAACAGGCGAACACAACCGCATGAACGCCCTGGCGGCACTGGCCGCCGCACGTGCGCTGGGTGTAACACCCGAGCGTGGCGTGCAGGCACTGGCGCGGTTTGCCGGGGTCAAGCGCCGCATGGAACTGCGCGGCACCGTACAAGGCATTCGCGTGTTCGACGACTTTGCCCACCATCCCACCGCCATTGCCACCACGTTGCAGGGCGCACGGGCCGGTGCAAGCGCAGGCCGGCTGATCGCGGTGCTCGAACCCCGATCCAACACCATGAAACTGGGCACCATGGCCGCCCGCCTGCCCGAGGCACTTGCCTGTGCCGACCTGATATTCTGTTACGGCGAAAAACAGGGCAAACAGGCGCTGGGCTGGGATCCTGCCGTTGTATTGGCTCCGCTGGGCGAACGGGCCAAAGCGTATTCAGATCTGGCTACAATGGTTCACGATCTGGCGGCCACAGCACAGCCCAACGACACCATCGTCATCATGAGCAACGGCAGCTTCGGCGGCATCCACGCAACCTTGCTGGCGGAACTGGCCAAGGAGCACACTACCCCATGATCCTCTACCTGCACGGATTCCGGTCCTCACCCCGGTCATTCAAGGCTGAACTGCTTGGGCAGGCGCTGGCCAGACGCGGGCTTGCACACGCATGGGTTTGTCCCCAGTTGCCCGCCAGTCCGGCACGAGCCTTTGAGCTTGCCAACCACCTGATCGAACAGGCCTGCGCCCGGAACAACCTTGACACGTCACGCGATCTGGTCGTGATCGGGTCATCGCTGGGTGGCTATTACGCCGCGTGCCTGGCCGAGCGCTGGGCCTGTCGCGCTGTTTTGCTCAATCCGGTGGTGTATGCCGCCCGCGACCTGGCCACTCAGGTCGGCGAACATACACATTTCCATTCCGATGAACCTTTTCACTTCCTGCCCGCGTATGTCGATGAGCTGGCTGAAATGGCCGTTGGCAAACCGGCACACCCCGAGCGCTACTTCCTGATCGCCGCAAAAGGCGATGAACTGCTCGACTGGCGCGAAATGGTCGACTGGTATGCGGGCTGCCAGCAACGTGTTCTGCACGGCAGCGACCACGGCCTGTCCGACTTCGAACACCTGATCCCTGAAGTCCTTGACTTCGCCCTGGCCCCTGGTCACTGATCCACCCATTTACCTGACGTGCCTCGAGGCATGCACCCTCTCTGGACCATTCATGTACGTTCTTTACGAAGACAGCGGTAGTTTCAAGGCAGAAAAAATCTTTTCGGAAAGCGACTCCACGCTTCAGGTCGAGGCCGAGTCCGGCAAACGCAGCAAAATCAAGAAAGCGAATGTATTGTTCAACTTCGAACAACCGGCACCGGCGGAATTGCTGCAACAAGCCCATAGCCTGGCCGACACGCTGGAAATCGACTTCCTGTGGGAATGCGCTCCCCAGGAAGAGTTTGAAGCCGTGCAGTTTGCACACGACTACTTCGGCCACCCCCCCAGTGCAATTGAAAAAGCAGCACTGATCTTCGCCCTGAACGCTCAACCAGCCTATTTTCACCGTCGTGGCAAGGGCTGTTATCGCCCGGCCCCCCCGGAAATCCTGCAGGCCGCCCTGGCTGCCATTGAAAAGAAACAAAAACAGGCGGCTCAGCAGCAAGCCTGGACCGACCAGATGGTTGCCGGCACACTACCGGTCGAACTGACCGAAGTGGCGAACACATTCCTGACACGACCCGATAAAAACTCCTTGCACTGGAAGGCGTTCGATGCGGCAGTTACCCAGCTGGGTACGACAGCTGAAACCCTGTTGCTGAAACTGGGCGCATTCCCGCATGCCCTGGCCTTGCATCACGACCGTTTTTTATCAACCCATTTCCCCAAGGGCACCCACTTCGCGCCCATCGAACCGCCCCAGGTGGGTCATGACCTTCCCTTGGCCGAAGTCGAGGCCTACTCGGTCGACGACAGCAGCACCTTCGAGGTCGATGACGCCCTGTCGGTCACCCAGCTTGAGCCCGGCATCGTACGTATCGGTGTGCACATTGCAGCACCCGCGCTTGCCGTACCGCGCGACAGCGATCTCGACCGCCTGGCACGCAGCCGTATGTCAACGGTCTACACACCCGGGCACAAGATCCCCATGCTGCCCATGGAATTGATCGAGCGTTTCTCACTCGATGCCGGCGAAACACGCCCTGCGCTGTCGTTGTATGTAACCGCAAATCTGGAAACCGGAGAGCTCTTGGGCTCCGACACCCGGCTTGAACGCATTCAGGTGCGTGAAAACCTGCGTCACGACAAACTCGACGACCTCATCACCGAAGAGGCCGTCAACGACCCCGCAGCGCCCTTGCCGCATGCGCACTGGTTTCGGCCACTCTGGACACAGGCCATGCACCTCGTCAGCCAGCGCGAACAGATTCGCGGCAAACCCGAAAACAACAATCGCATTGACTACACCTTCCTGCTCGAAGGCCCGCACGACGATCCCGATTCCCGAATCCATCTGGTGCCACGTCGTCGCAATGCACCGCTTGATCGTCTGGTGGCCGAATACATGATCCTCGCCAACAGCCAATGGGGTGGCCTGCTCGCTTCGCACGGAGTACCCGGCATTTACCGTTCGCAGCAGGCCGGCCGGGTACGCATGTCCACGCATGCACTACCCCACGAAGCCATCGGGGTTCCGCAATACGCCTGGTCAACGTCACCGCTGCGGCGCTATGTCGACCTGATCAACCAGCGCCAACTGATCAGCGCTGCCGAACACGGCGTCTCGGCACGCCTGGTCGCACCGTTCAAGCCCAAAGATGCCGACCTGTACGCAATTATTGGTGCATTCGATGCCCAGTACGCCACCTGGAACGAGCACCAGTCGGCCATGGAACGTTACTGGTGTCTGCGCTGGATCCGCCAGCAGGGTCTGTCAACCGTCACGGCAAGCGTACTGCGCGATGATCTGGTGCGGCTGGAGAACGCTCCGCTGGTCACACGTGTGCCCGGGCTACCGCCGCTTGAACGCGGACAGCGCATCAGTCTTGATGTCCTCGGCACCGACGAATTGGCACTGGAACTGATCTGCCGACTGCGGGACATTCAAAGTGACCCCGCTCCTGCAGCAGACTGACCACCATAATGCACGAACGCGGCGACCTCACCGGCATCACATTCTGGCAGTCTGATTACCTGCCAGCCGCGTTGCTGTTGTCCTTTGCCGTGCATGTAGCCCTGCTCGTGATCCAGTTCGGCCAGCCGCCCCAACCCCGTCCGGCCAGCCCCTCCAGCCTGGAAATTGTTCTGGTCAACACACGCAGCGACACACCGCCCACCGAGCCTGCATTCATTGCGCAGGCGGCACTGGCCGGGGGGGGGGAGCACGATGCCGGCACAGCCGCCTCGCCAGTGCCCGCCAGCACCGAAAACACCCCCAACGACATACTGCTTTCGGCCCTGCGCAAGCGACAAAGCGAACTTGAACACCAGCAACAGGCACTGCTTGCCCAATTGGTGGCACAACATACGGCGCCCGACAACCCCCAATCGAACGCAGCCAACCCAGCCGACACACAGCCCGGCGATGACGACATCGATCAGGAAAATGCCCTGCTGAGTGCCCGCATCGCGGTGCTGCGCGAACGCGTCGAGCAGTACAACAAACGCCCACGTACCCAATTCCTGGGCCCGTCGACCACTGCCAGCCACTACGCCCTGTACCTTGATGCCTGGCGTGAACGCGTCGAAAACATTGGCACAGAACATTACCCGGCCCAGGCTCGGGGCCGCATCTATGGCAGCCTGCAGGTCACCGTGTTCATCCGGGCGAACGGTGCAGTGGAACATATCGAAATCGACCGACCATCGGAGCATGCCATCCTGAACCAGGCCGCACGACGTATTCTTCAACTGGCTGCACCCTTTGACCCCTTCCCGCCCGACATCGCCCGCGCAACCGACATTCTGGCCATCACGCGCACCTGGCACTTCGTCAGTGACCAACTGGAAACACAACAACCATGACGCCACCCGCCCCCGCAAAACGTTTCGCCGTGATCGGCAATCCCGTTGCGCACAGCCGTTCCCCATTCATCCATCAGGCCTTCGGGATGCAAACGGGTATTCCTCTGCACTACGACAGACTGCTGTCACCGCTCGACCAGTTTGCGGCTACAGTGCGCCATTTTTTTTCACAAGGCGGCAGCGGCCTGAATGTCACTGTCCCTTTCAAGGAACAGGCCTTTGAACTGGCCGATACCCTGAGCGAACGCGCGCGTCTGGCCGGGGCAGCCAACACGCTGTGGCTGCACGAGGGCCGTCTGCACGGTTGCAACACCGATGGCGTGGGCCTGTTGCACGACCTGATCCGGCTGGGCCATGCACCCGATGGCAAGCGTATTCTGCTGGTCGGCGCAGGCGGTGCGGCACGCGGCGCACTGCTACCCCTGCTGAACGCGGGCTGCTCGAAACTGCATATCGTCAATCGCACCGCCGTAAAGGCACAGGCACTGCTCGACATCCTGCGGGAACACCGCCCCGACACCCTGGCGCGGGTCAGCGGCGGCGGGCTGGAGACCGCACAAGGCGCCTACGACTGCGTGATCAACGCAACGTCGGCCAGTCTGGGCAGCCTGCCCCCCGACCTGCCGGAAGGTTTGTACGCACCAGGCGCCCTGGCCTACGACATGATGTACGCCTCGACCGACACGCCGTTCATGAAACAGGCCCGCAAGCACGGTGCGTCCGTTGTTGCAGACGGCCTGGGCATGCTGGTGGGCCAGGCGGCCGAAAGTTTCAGGCTCTGGCATGGCGTCATGCCAGACATTGCCCCTGTTCTGCACGGCTTGCGACAGGCCATGGAGACTGCGTGACGTTCAACGAATCCTCCTCCCTTCCAGGCACCGGCGAACAGCGACCGGTTTCCGTGCTCACCTGGCTGCTCATGGCAACCCTTGCCGCCGTGGGTGCCGCACTGCTTTATCTAGCCGGCCTGTTCGTGATGGTGCTTTGGTACAACAAGGTCAATCCGGGCAGCAGCGCCATCATGCAACAAACACTTGCCACGCTGCGCCAGACCTCACCGGAAGCACGGCTTGAGCACAGCTGGGTCGATTACGAAAACATCAGCATCAACCTGAAACGCGCCGTGATCGCATCGGAAGACGCCCGTTTTTTTGATCACACCGGCGTCGAATGGGAGGCGATCCGCAAGGCCTGGGAATACAACAGGCAGCAGGCACAACAAGGCCGCAACCGCATGCGCGGGGGCTCCACAATCACCCAGCAACTGGCCAAGAACCTGTTTCTTTCCAATGAACGCAGTTATATCCGCAAAGGCCAGGAACTGATCATCACCTACATGATCGAACTGGTCATGAGCAAGCAACGCATTCTGGAGCTTTACCTGAACCTGGCACAATGGGGCAACGATATTTTCGGTGCCGAAGCCGCTGCAGAGAACTACTTCAAAACAACGGCAGACCGCCTGACCACCTCGCAGGCAGCACGTTTGGCGGCCATGCTGCCCAACCCTGCGTACTATCAACAAAAGGGCACCACGGTCTTCCTTGCATCACGAACACGAACGATCCAGCAACGCATGCGTCTGGTCTCGATTCCCGAATAAAGGCAACCGCCCGCCTGCGGTGGACACGAGTGTTAAGCTAGAGGCGTTGCGACATTGTTTCCACCTGTTTTTCCGCTGTAAGCCATAACCCTGCCATGCGCACCGCCCGCCGATACCTTGCCCGTGAAATCTACCGCTCCAGCGCTGTCGTGCTGGTGGCCCTGGTGGGGCTGTTCACGTTTTTCGCCCTCATCGAAGAACTCGACAGCGTCAGCGCGCAATTCACCCTGCTCAACCTGTTCTACATGCAGGTGCTGGCCCTGCCCACACGGCTCTACGACCTGCTGCCCATCGGTCTGCTCATCGGGGCCATTCTGGCCCTGGCAGGGCTGGCACAGCGCAACGAACTGGTCATTCTGCGTGTCTCTGGCGTCAGCGGGCTGAAACTGCTTGCCATGCTATGGGTCGCCACGGCACCACTTGTCGCCGGCGCTTTTCTTTTATCGGAATACATCACGCCAGCTGCCGAACTGAAAACCAGCGAAGTCACGCTCAATCTGCTGGGTCGTGCCGGCGGGGGGCGCTTGAACAGCGGCTACTGGTTCAAAGAAACCGATGGCAGCGGCAATACCCGCATGATCAACATCGCCTCCCTCAATACCGGGGGCAAGGTTTCCGACATCACCTTGTATGAATTCAGGCCAGGGCAAGAACTGAGCGGGTTTTCCCAGGCACGCCGGGGTACATTCGGAAATGGGCTGCTGACACTTGAAGACATCACACAAACCACGATCGATGCCGGCTCGGTATCTGCCCTGGCCGATGCCCGTTCACCCACAGCACCCATCACACGGGTTGAACAGGTGGCATCGCGCGAACTGCCCACCAGCCTGACCGCTGAACGGCTGCTGGCCCGGGTACTGACACCGGAACGCATGTCGATGTCCAACCTGCTCGACTACATCGACTACCTGCACGCCAATCACCTTCAGGCCGATCGCCAGATCGTGGCTTTCTGGCGTAAAGCGGCCTACCCCTTCACCTTGTTCGTCATGATTACCATCGCTGCACCCATCAGCTTCATGCAAACGCGGCGTGGCGGTGTGGGGGGCAAGGTCTTTGCCGGCATTTTGCTGGGTGTTGGTTTTTTCATGCTGAACCAGTTGGCGCTGAATCTGGGCATGCTCAGCCAATGGGCACCCTGGGTCACCGCCCTGATGCCCAACCTGGGGGCGCTGGGCTTGGCATTTCTGGCCCTGCTGCTCATGGAAAATCGCCATCAAATGCAACATTTCAACCGCACACGCTGGCCATGGAGCCGCTCCGCACCATGAACGACACACCGAACATCTGGATGATCGGCGATATACAGGGGTGTAACCGTACACTCCATGCCCTGCTGGCCCACCCCGAAATTGCCCACGACCCCACCGCCCGGTTCTGGTTTGCTGGCGATCTCGTGAATCGCGGCCCCGACTCCCTGGGCGCCCTGCGCACCATCCGCGCGCTCGGTGACCGTGCGGTGGCCATCCTGGGCAACCACGACCTTCATTTACTGGCCGTTGCAGCCGGCGTTCGCAAACCCGCAAAATCCGACACCCTTGATGCCATTCTCAAAGCCCCTGACGCAGCCGAACTGATCGACTGGGTGCGCTACAGGCCGCTGGCGCACCATGAGCAAAACCACCTGATGGTTCATGCCGGCGTACTGGCGAAATGGACCACAAAAAAAACACTGGGTCTGGCGGCTGAAGTGCAGAGCGCCTTGCAAGGCAGCGACTGGAAAGACATGCTCAGCAGCATGTACGGGAACGAACCTGTGCACTGGAAAGACAAATTCAATGGCAGCAAACGATTACGTGTCATTGTGAACGCCCTGACCCGCATGCGCATGTGTACGCGCCAGGGTCACCTTGAGTTCTCGCATAAAGGCGCGCCGGGGGGCAACCCCGACCTTTTACCCTGGTTCGATGTTCCGGAACGTGCAACCCGCGACACCACCATTGTGTTCGGTCACTGGTCCACCCTGGGGCTCATGGTGCGACCCGATGCCATCTGCCTGGATACCGGCTGTGTATGGGGCCGCCACCTGACGGCACTGCGCCTGCACGATCACCGCCTGATCCAGATACCCAGCCTGATGTAGTCAGGCCCAGCGCCTGGGAAACCGAAACTGCCGCGTGTTCGCCCTACACCGAATGCGGCATATCGGCACCGTGCACACCCGGCGGACGCACGGCGTTCTGCACCAGTGCATGGGCGTGCACCGCCACACGGGCACGGCCCTGCTCGACACACCAGGCATGATCCAGAACAGGCTGAAAATCAAGCTCGACGGCCACGTCGTGGCTAGTGAGCAGGAACCACAGATTTTGAACAAGATTCTGGTCGCCTACAAATGCCACGCGATCACTGCGACGCCCCTGGTGGAAAAACCGGAGTGCTACGGGCTGGATGTCGACACCCGCCCGGATGGCCGGATCGAACAGGCTGGTATGAAACGGCGCGACATCGAACCCGGGCGAGGTCGTGCCTTCCGGGAACAGACCGATCACTTCTCCCCGTGCAAAACGCTGCTGCATCTGCTGACCAACCGCCCGCACGGCATGACGCTTGCCACGTTCGATGAACACCGTACCCGCACCGGCCACAAGCCAGCCGATCACTGGCCAGCGGCGGATGTCGCTTTTGGCAATGAAGGCGGTTGGGCGCACCGCATTGAGTACAAAGATATCGACCCAGGACACATGGTTCGCCACCCAGAGCACCGCGCCAGCGTGGGGCGAGTACCCTGTCAGGCGCATGTTCACACCACACAGCACCATGAGCGCACGTGACCAGTGACGTATCATGCACCCGCGAACGGACAACGGCAGTACGGGAAACAGCAATGTGACACTGAGCAGCCCCAAAACCACCCAGAACGCGACAAGCAGCAAACGAAAAGGAAAAAGCAGGAGCAGCACAAAAGACCTTGAGGATCAGGAAGGAGAAGCGCCCGGAGCAACGTGATGGTCAAGGGCATCGAGGTGGCGCTGCAAGGTGACGGCTGCAGCCATGGCATCGTCAGGCGCGTTGCTGCCCAGCAACTCCTGGGCCTCAAGACTGGAACCCCGCTCGTCAACCAGTACCACATTCACACCAAAACGGCCATGCAGCTGGTTGGCAAAACGCCGGGCCTGCAGGCTGGCGTATTGTTCCTGACCATCGAGCGTCAGCGGCAACCCGACAACCACGACATCAGGCTGCCATTCCAGCAGCAGCGCCTGGATCTGGTCGAAACGCTGCTGACGCGTTACCGGCGTGAGAATGGACAGCGGACGCGCATGGCGCGTGAGGGCATTGCCGATGGCGACACCGATCTTGCGTGTACCGTAATCGAAAGCCAGAAAGGTGTGCTCAGGCATGCCCCGCGCCACCAGACAGCATGAGCGGATCAATACCCAACTGAGCCAGAGCCGCATTGTAACGGGCCTCGTGGGGCAATTTGAAAAGAATAGCGTGGCTGGCCTGAACATTGAGCCAGGCATTGGCCGCCATTTCTTCTTCGAGCTGGCCTGCCCCCCAGCCGGCATAGCCCAGCGTGATCAGGACGTCGTCGGGGCCTTTGCCCTGGGCGACGTCCTGGAGGACATCGCGCGAGGTGGTGAGGGCAAGATCGCCCAGACCAATACTGGAACTGTAGGCACCGGCTGCCGTGTGCAACACAAAACCACGGTCAGTCTGGACAGGGCCGCCAAAACAGACCGGCATGCCGGACACCGGGCCAATATCGAGCGACAGAGACAAATTCAATCGTTCCAGAAGGTCGCCGACCGTGAGATCGGTGGGGCGGTTGATCACCAGACCAAGCGCCCCGTTTTCAGAGTGCTCGCAAAGGTAGATGACCGTGTTTTCGAAACCGCCGGAGACCATGCCCGGCATGGCCACCAGTAGCTGGCCTGACAGGTTGGTTGCCTGCGCAGAGTTCACCGTATCAGGGTTTTGTGTCATGGCATCCTCGTGTCCGGCCAGTGCGCATGGTTCACCGGCCTTCAAATTTCCATCAGTTCAAAATCTTCCTTGCGCGCACCGCATTCCGGGCACACCCAGTTCGGCGGAACGTCTTCCCAGCGGGTGCCGGGTGCAATACCTTCTTCGGGCAAGCCCGACTCTTCATCGTAAATCCAACCACAAATCAAACACATCCAGGTACGCATGCTTTATTACTCTCTGTTTTTGTTCGGGAACACTTCAACGAAGCCACCCGGCATCATTTAGAATGGGGGCATCTGAAGCAAATAACAAGGGGCTGCGGTCGCGGTGTGCTCTGCATTCTGTTGCACGCAGCAGTTCACCGCCAGAACGACGGCGCCTTTTCAGACGGCCCCTTTTATACAACATAATCCGCCAGTTTAATGCCAAGGCGGCATCACACGCTTTTCAGCGTGTCGCACGCCGCCTCACGGAACCCTGACCACTGAACACGACCCCATGAGCTCCAACCTGCGCTTTCCCAAAGGCCTGTACGGCATAACCCCCGAATGGGATGACACCGATCATCTGCTGGCCGCCATCACGGCAGCTGCCCAAGGCGGCCTGCAGGCGCTGCAATGGCGCAGGAAAAACGCATCGCCCGCTGATCAGGCCCGCCGCGTCATTCAGCACTGCCGGGCACTGGGCGTGGTCAGTATCGTCAACGATACGCCGGAACTGGCCCTGGAACTGGGTGCCGATGGCGTACATCTGGGCCGCGACGACGCCTCCGTGGCCCACGCCCGGGCCTTGCTGGGCCCGGATGCACTGATCGGCTGCTCATGCTACAACGAACCTGACCGTGCCCGGGCCGCGCTTGATGCCGGTGCCGACTACATTGCGTTCGGTGCTGTCTATCCGTCAAGCGTCAAGCCGAATGCACCGCGTGCCAGCCTGGAACTCATCCGGCAAGGTGCCGAACTGGTGCGCTCACGTTGCCTGCCAGGCCAGGCCCGCGCAGCCATTGTCACCATTGGTGGCCTGACCCCTGAAAACACCCCGACCGTCGTGCAGGCCGGCGCCGACAGCGCAGCAGTCATCACGGCCCTGTTCAATGCACCCGACATCCAGGCAGCAGCACAACGCTATGCAGCCTGTTTCCAAGCCTTAAACTGAACACGCAATCACTCTGTTGCCCTACCCACAATTCCACAACGAGACTCCTGCCATGCCACGTAACAATGAACTCTTCGAACGCGCCTGCCACACCATTCCAGGGGGCGTGAACTCGCCGGTCCGCGCTTTCCGTTCGGTTGGCGGCACCCCCCGCTTCATCAAACGGGCCCAGGGCCCCTACATGTGGGATGCCAACGACACGCGCTACATCGATTACGTCGGCTCATGGGGCCCGGCCATCCTGGGTCACGCCCACCCAAAAGTAGTGAAGGCGGTTCAGGAAGCGGCCGTTGACGGCCTGTCGTTCGGCGCACCGACTGAAGCCGAGATCCGCATTGCGGAAGCCATTGTCGAACGGATGCCATCCATTGAGAAAGTCCGGCTGGTCAGTTCCGGCACGGAAGCCACCATGACCGCCATCCGGCTGGCACGCGGCTTCACCGGCCGCCCCAAAATCGTCAAATTCGAAGGGTGCTATCACGGTCACGCCGACAGCCTGCTGGTCAAGGCTGGATCGGGCCTGCTCACCTTCGGCAACCCCACCTCGTCCGGCGTGCCGGCCGAATTCATCCAGCACACCATCGTCCTCGACTTCAACAATCTGCACGCCGTTGAACAGGCCTTCAAAGAAGCGGGGCACGACATTGCCTGCGTCATTGTCGAACCCATTGCCGGCAACATGAACCTGGTCAAGCCCGTCCCCGGCTTCCTGGAAGGCCTGCGGGCACTGTGCACCCAATACGGCGCCCTGCTTATTTTCGATGAAGTCATGACCGGTTTCCGTGTAGGCCCCCAGGGCGTACAAGGCCTTACCGGCATCCGGCCCGACATCACCACCCTGGCCAAAGTGATCGGCGGCGGCATGCCCGTTGGGGCGTTTGGCGGCCGCGCCGACATCATGGAACACCTTGCTCCCCTGGGCGGTGTGTATCAGGCCGGTACATTGTCAGGCAACCCGGTTGCCATGGCGGCCGGCCTGGCCACCCTTGAGCTGCTGTCCGAACCCGGTTTCTACGATCGCCTGGCCGCCCAGACCCGCAAGCTTACAGAGGGCCTCACCGAAAGGGCGCATGCCGCCGGCCTGCCATTTTGCGCCGACTCGGTTGGCGGCATGTTCGGCATCTACTTCAGCGATACCGTCCCCACCAGTCTGGCCGAAGTGTCGCAGGGCAACATAGAACGCTTCAAGAAATTCTTCCATGCCATGCTGATTCACGGCGTGTACCTGGCTCCGTCTGCCTTCGAAGCCGGTTTTGTCTCGGCTGCCCACGACGATGCCATCATCCAGGAAACCCTCGATATCGCAGAACAGGCCTTTGCAAAAGTCTGACACACCGGCAGGGAATCAATGCGCCGCCCCATAGCCGCTGCGGCAACGGGGCGGCCAACGCTTTCCAGGACAGACAGGCTGCCGGTATCGAACGCTGCCTCTGATAAGCGCACCTTGTTTCAACCCGTCACTTCATTGCCCGCACCGCCCGGGCCCGAGTTCATCATTTTTCGCGAGACCCACCACCATGGCCGTCAATCTTTACATCCCGCCGGAATCTGAAATCCACAGCGTTCCCGGCATTGAAATCGGTACCGCTGAAGCCGGTATCCGCAAAGCCAACCGCCGTGACACCACCGTCTTCAAGCTGGCTGAAGGCACCAGCGTTGCCGGCGTATTCACCACCAACCGCTTTCGTGCCGCGCCGGTGCAGGTGTGCGAACACCACCTGGCCAGCGGCCAGGGTATCCGGGCCCTGGTGGTGAACACAGGCAACGCCAACGCCGGCACCGGCGACACTGGCTTGCAAGCCAGTCGCGCAACCTGCCAGGCACTGGCCGGCTTGCTGAATGTGCAAGCTGCACAGATCCTGCCCTTTTCCACCGGCGTGATCCTGGAACAACTGCCGGTCGACCGCCTTGTGGCCGCCCTGCCCGCCGCACTTGAAAACGCGGCACCCGGCAACTGGTTTGCCGCAGCGCACAGCATCATGACCACCGACACACAACCCAAGATCGTGTCAAAACAGATCACACTGGCAGGCCATACGATCACGCTGACCGGCATCAGCAAAGGCGCAGGCATGATCCGGCCCAACATGGCCACCATGCTGGGCTACCTGGCCACCGATGCCGGCATCGCCCAACCCCTGCTCAACGAGATGGTGCGCTCGATCGCCAATGTGTCGTTCAACCGCATCACCGTCGATGGCGACACCTCCACGAATGATTCCTTCATTCTGATGGCAACAGGCCAAAGTCCGGTACGCATTGAATCCGCCACCGATCCACTTTATCCGGCGCTCTACCAGGCACTGGCCGATGCCGCCACGGAACTGGCACAAAAAATCGTGCGCGACGCCGAAGGGGCCACCAAATTCATCACAGTACGTGTCGAAGAAGCGGCCAGCACCGATGAAGCCCTGAAAGTGGCGTATGCCATCGCCCATTCACCCCTGGTCAAAACCGCGTTCTTTGCCTCCGACCCCAACCTGGGCCGCATCCTGTGCGCCGTGGGCTATGCAGGCGTCTCCGACCTCGATGTCACCGGAACCCGTCTGTGGCTGGGCGACACCCTGGTAGCCAGCGAAGGCGGTCGCCATCCGGCCTACCGCGAAGAAGACGGCCAGCGCATCATGAAGGAAGCGGAAATCGTTGTGCGCGTGGCACTCGGACGCGGCCAGGCAAACGACACCGTCTACACCTGCGATTTCTCCCACGAGTACGTCAGCATCAACGCCGACTACCGCTCCTGACCCACCGCTTTCTTATCGGCAGCAACGGGCATCCGAAGGCCCGCCGGTTGCGGCTAAGTAGCCGCAACCATTGACAAAACACAAAAACAACGGGTATCATTGCGAGCTTGGCATTTTGCCAGGCTCTTTACAATTCAATCAGGAATAACCCACATGTACGCGGTCATAAAAACCGGTGGCAAACAGTATCGTGTTGCCGAAGGTCAAAAACTCAAGATAGAACAGATACCGGCAGACATTGGACAAGAAATTACGCTGGACCAGGTGTTGTCGGTCGGCGAAGGTGAACAATTGAAAATTGGTACACCTTTGGTCGCAGGCGCAACGGTAAAAGCAACAGTTCTTGCACAAGCTCGCCACGACAAAGTCAAGATCTTCAAGATGCGCCGTCGCAAGCACTACCAGAAGCGTCAAGGCCATCGTCAGTACTACACCGAAATCCGTATCGACGCCGTTTCGGCCTGATACGCAGCACCAGGAGCTTTAAATGGCACAGAAAAAAGGCGGCGGCTCTACGCGAAACGGCCGCGACTCAGAATCGAAACGTCTGGGCGTGAAAGTGTACGGCGGCCAGGAAATTCTGGCTGGCGGCATCATTGTTCGCCAGCGCGGCACCCAATTCCATGCCGGCACCAACGTGGGCATTGGCAAAGACCACACCCTGTTCTCGCTGGTCGATGGCAAGGTCAAGTTCGCCATCAAGGGCGCCCTGAACAAGCGCACCGTTTCCGTGATCTCTGAATAATTTTCCTGTTCAGGCATCACTGGCAACAAGGCCCTGCCTTTATGGCGGGGCTTTTTTGTTTATTTCCAATTCACCATAGGGGTTCGCCATGAAATTCGTAGACGAAGCGACCATCGAAGTCATTGCCGGCAAGGGCGGCAACGGCGCGGCGAGCTTTCGCCGCGAAAAATTCATTCCAAAAGGCGGCCCCGACGGCGGTGACGGCGGTCGTGGCGGCAGCATTTATGCGGTTGCAGACCGAAACATCAACACACTGGTCGATTACCGCTTTGCTCGCCTGCACCGGGCCAAAAACGGCGAAAACGGCCGGGGCTCCGACCAATACGGCGCCGCCGCCCCCGACATCACCCTGCGCGTACCGGTGGGCACAACCGTATTCGACGCCGACACCGGTGAACAGCTGTTCGATCTTGACCAGCACAATCAGAAAGTCACCCTGGCGGCCGGCGGCCAGGGCGGCATGGGCAATCTGCACTTCAAGTCCAGCACCAACCGCGCCCCCCGCCAGTTCACCTATGGCAAAGAAGGTGAACAGCGCCGTCTGCGCTTCGAACTGAAAGTGCTGGCCGATGTCGGCTTGCTGGGCATGCCCAACGCAGGCAAATCCACCCTGATCGCCCGCGTTTCGAACGCCAAACCAAAAATCGCCGACTACCCCTTCACCACGCTGCACCCGAACCTGGGTGTGGTACGCACATCGCCTTCGCACAGTTTCGTGATCGCCGACATTCCCGGCCTGATCGAAGGCGCCTCCGAAGGGGCTGGCCTGGGCCACCTGTTCCTGCGCCATCTGTCACGCACACGTGTATTGCTGCATCTGGTCGATGTCTCTTCGCCCGACCCCGAACTCGATCCCGTTGAAAAAGCGGCGCACGACATCCGCGCAATCACCGAAGAACTGCGCCTGTACGACGAAGCCCTGTTCAACAAGCCACGCTGGCTGGTTCTGAACAAACTCGACATGCTCGCCAACGCTACCGATGTCACCGAACGCCTGTGCAAGGAACTCGGTTACACCGGTCCGGTATTTGCCATTTCAGCACTCACCGGGGAAGGCACCCAGGATCTCATCTGGAAACTGCAGGAATGGCTCGACGCAGAGCGCGAACGCGCCAACATTGAAGCCGACAAGGCTTCGGGTACCTATGTTGCGGAAGACCCCCGCTTCGATGAAAGCCGCGAATCACCATGAACACCACCGCCGCACCATTCTCGTCCACGGCACCTGCCACCCCTGAAAGCGCAACGGCAGCCAGCACACCATCGGTCGTAGCCCAGGCCGAGCGCCTGGTTGTCAAAGTCGGTTCCTCGCTGGTCACCAACGAGGGCAAAGGCATTGACCTGAACGCGGTTGAACAATGGGCCGAACAAATCGCGGCGCTCCACGTGCGCGGCAAACAAATGGTGCTCGTTTCCAGCGGTGCAATTGCCGAAGGCCTGGTAAGACTGGGCTGGCCGCGCCGCCCCAGTGCCATGCACGAACTGCAGGCTGCGGCGGCTGTCGGCCAAATGGGGCTCATTCAGGCCTACGAAGTCGCCTTTGCACGCCATGGCATACGCACGGCACAGATCCTGCTCACCCATGAAGACCTTGCCGACAGGCACCGTTACCTGAACGCCCGCAGCACCATGTACACGCTGCTGGGTCTGGGCGTGGTGCCCATCGTCAATGAAAACGACACCGTCGTCACCGATGAAATCCGCGTGGGTGACAACGACACGCTGGGCGCCCTGGTCACCAACCTGATCGAAGCCGATGCCTTGATCATCCTGACCGACCAGGCGGGTTTGTACACGGCCGACCCGCGCAAAGACCCCGGCGCCACATTCGTGGCCCATGCGCAGGCCGGCGACCCCAGCCTGGAAGCCATGGCCGGCGGCTCCGGCAGTGCCGTGGGCACCGGAGGCATGCTGACCAAAATACTGGCAGCCAAACGTGCTGCCAACAGCGGAGGCCACACCGTCATTGCCTCGGGGCGTCAGCCCAATGTCTTGCTGCGCCTGGCGCAGGGCGAATGTATCGGCACCGAACTGCGGGCCGAACTGCCTGTGAAATCGGCGCGCCAGCGCTGGATCGTCGATCATTTACGCACGCGCGGCCGGATCACGCTCGACCCCGGTGCCGTGAAAGCACTGAGCACTGACCAAAAAAGCCTGCTCCCCATCGGGGTGGTGGCGGTCGAAGGCGAGTTCGAACGCGGTGATGTCGTGGCGTGTGTCGATGAGCATGGCGTGGAATGCGCCCGTGGCCTGATCAACTATTCATCATCGGACACGCGACGGATCATGCGCCAGCCCAGCCAGATGATCATGCAGTTACTGGGCAGCATGTCGGCCCCTGAACTGATCCACCGCGACAATCTGGTTCTGACCGCACACAAGCACTGACCATCGGCAACAGCCGATGACATATCCAAAACCGCCCGGAGGCACAGCCATGTGCATGGCTGCCCTGGGCGGTTCAGTACCGTGCGCCCTCAGCCCCTGCCTTGAACCAGATCCATGATAACGGGATCAGGAACCCTGCAGGCAGCGGTGAAAACATACCCCCACTTATGCACCGACCTGACCGGCAGGTCGAAGCCCTGGCGCTCCAATTTGCGACGCAAGCGACTGGTGACAACGCCCAGGTGCCCCAGAACCGCTGCCGACGGCACAGGGTCACAGACATGCCGTGTGATGGCATAGGCAAGGTCGGCATGTGCGGCCTTGTGATTGACCGCGTTGAACAACGTGGCAAGGAAGGCCCGTTCGTTCGGTGATATCTGAAGACGCGTGCCATCGGGGGTGACCAGCGTGGCTCCCCGCCCCTCGAGGCGCCAAACCCCTTGCTGCTCCGGGCAGCCATCACGGCTGAGCGGACCAGCCAATGCACGGGACAAACCGGCACGGGTGATCATGCGAGCCAGCATGGTTGAAACCAATGATGTTTCGGCGGTGTCGTTGCAGTACATGTCGGCCCCGGCCACAACCACTTGGGCCAGAAGCTGTTCATGGTATTGCGGCACAACAACCAGTATCGGCAGCGCCGGATACAAAGCACGCAGATACGACAACACCGCCAGATTAACCCCGGCCTGAGCCGCGAGAATGACCGCGACCGGTGGCGGCGAAGGTTCAAGATCGGCCAGGCAGGTGTAAAGGAACCCCGGATCCGGCGTTGCCTGCACATTGAACCCAAGCTTCGGCAGCATGGCCTCCCAGGCCCCGGCCCCCTTGGATGGATGATCAGGCACGGGCCCCTTCAGAAGCATTACCCTGGGTGAAAAAGCCATAGATACCCTTCAAAGCATTAAATTACTGAACGAAACATACAATTCAAAACAGAACGTATTCAGGGCAGGCAGCACTTGGCACAACCAACCAGAAACGTCTGCCCGATGGCAATAGACACACTGCAAAAAAATCACAATCGTAATACTCTATATTACCAACGTGATCACATAACAGCGTTCAATCCGGGGTGTGAAACTTCTATCTGATCGCCTTCGTGACGCACGTTTGCAGCGCGGCCTGAGCCAGAAAAAACTGGCAAAGGCCAGCGGGGTTTCGCAAAGCGCGATCGCAAACTATGAAGGCAACACACGAAAGTCCCCAAAAAAGATCTTTCAGCTGGCCCAGGCACTCAAGGTGAATGCGCGCTGGCTGGCAACGGGTGAAGGATCTGCAAACGACACGGATTACCCGCATAGCCTGGATGCAAGCCTGATCATTTCTGGAGAATCGGGAACCGGTGCCGTGGTCGGCCAGCGCAAGGCGGACGCGTCATGGCCGTTTCAAAGGCTTTCTGCAGAACGGATCAGAGCACTGACGGACGAAGAACGTGAAGTGATCGAACAGACACTGATCAGTCTGGTAACGTCTTTTGAAAGCCGCCAGCTGAAACAGCGCAAGGAACAACAAGAAGGTGACGCTTGACAGAACCGCAGCCCTGCTGGTTCTTGCCGGACTTTTTGTGTGCAATGGGTGTTTGCGCGAAGGGAGCGGGTATTCGTTGACGGTTCTGTCGGGGTGCAAAGACGCGCCGGGTGCTTGAACACACCCGTAGGGCCGTGCGATGGACCCGGCGCATCTTGGTACCCCGACAGGGCCTCATGGCAATGCCCTTTGATCGCAGTGCCAAAGCCCCTTGAATACCAGGTCAGCGCTGGACAGCGTACAGATAAAGTTCGACGCGCCGGTTCAGGGCCCGGCCTTGGGCGGTGGCGTTGTCGCCAACGGGATTGGCGGACGCGCGGCCTTCAGCCATAAGACGGGTTGCCGGCACACCATGCGATGACAAGTAGCTGGTGACCGCTTGCGCACGGTTCACCGAGAGGGTCTGGTTCACGGCATCGGAGCCCGTGCTGTCTGTGTGACCAATTGCCTTGGCGCGCAGTTCAGGGTGCTGCACCAAAGCACGGGCCACGCTGTCAAGCACAGGCAGCAGCGCAGGTTTGAGCGCATACTTACCGGTGTCGAAGGACACATTGCTTGGAATGTTCACACGCAAACTGCCATCAGGCATTTCAGTGACATCGATACCCAGATTGCTGGCACCGGAACGCTCGACATCGTTTTTCACACCTGACCAGTTGTAGCCAACAATGCTGCCTGCCACTGCACCGATGCCGGCACCAATGAGTGCAGCCTTGCTGGAGTCGCCGATGATGGCGCCCAGACCGGCACCCAGCGCAGCCCCCGCCCCTGCCCCCACGGCCGTGCGACCACCGGGCGACATATTGTCCATGGTAGCGCAACCAGCCAGCAAGGCAACCATACTGACGCAGGCCACAGAGCGGCCAAAACGAACGGAAACTTTCATGGGAGGATCTCCTGGTAAGAAACTGGAACGAGGGAACCGGTACCTGAACGCTATGCGCCAAAATGGCGGCTATCAGAACAACTTGGCCCCGGAGACCTCGACGATCTCTTTATACTTCTTAAGATCGTTGTTGACCAGTTCGGCAAATTGCTCAGGTGTGGTGGGCTCGGCGTCGGAACCCATCGAAAGCAGGGTTTTACGCACTTCGGGATCCTTCAGCGCTTTCACGTAAGCGGCATTGAGCTTTTCCACCACGTGTGCAGGTGTACCGCCCGTGGTGAAAACACCAAACCAGGTACCCAGATCGAAATTATTGACACCCGACTGCTGCATCGTGGGCAGATCGGGCAGCAACGAGGAACGGTCGGCTGTGGTAACGGCCAGGGCCTTGACCTTGTTTTCCTTGATCAGAGCAGCCGACGAGGCCAGATTGTCGAACATGAAGTGCAACTGACCGCCCAGCAGTGCCAGCTTGGCAGGTGCGGCACCCGCATAAGGCACGTGCACGGTCTTGATACCGGAACGCACATTCAGCAATTCACCCGCCAGATGACCGGCACTGCCATTGCCCCCTGAGCCAAAGTTCAGGATATCGGGATTCTTTTTGGCGTAGGCGATCAGGTCCTGGACGGTTTCAATGTTGTGCTGACGTGCAAAGTCGGCATTCACCACAAGCACATTGGGTACCGAAGCAACCAGCGTGACCGGGGCAAAACTTTTCACTGGATCAAAAGGCAGTTTATCGTACAGCCAGGGATTGATGGCATTGGTGGCCACAGCCCCCATGACCAGTGTGTAGCCATCGGGCCTTGCCTGGGCGGCCAGGTTGGCACCGATATTTCCACCGGCACCCGGGCGATTTTCCACAACGACAGACCCGAGATCGGGTTTGACCTTTTCAGCCAGCAGACGGGCAACGTTGTCGAGCGGCCCTCCGGGTGCGTAAGGCACCACAAACTGCAAGGGTTTCGAGGGGAAAGTTTCGGCAGCTGCCCCCCCTGAAAACGTGGCAAAACCCAGCGAGGTGACAATGACTGCGGCTGCAGCAGAAAGTTTTTTCAAGCAGAACATAGGTTGAAACACCGTTTATTGTTGGTAATAAGCAAAAAACAATTGCAGGAACATAAAAGCGTAACGCTACACGAAACCCGACAGACATGCGAACCCGAACCCTGCCTTGCCAGATGACGCGCTCGCAAAACGGTCTTGGGCTACCTAAGCACCGTTTTGCGAACTCGGTGCGTGACGCGCCGCAACAACAACGCACCGGCCTGATCAGTGCAGGATCTGACTGAGGAACAGCTGGGTTCGTTCGTTGCGCGGGTTGTCGAAGAAGGCATCGGGGGCATTTTCCTCGATGATTTCCCCTCGATCCATGAAAATGACACGATCAGCCACCTTGCGGGCAAAACCCATTTCATGCGTCACGCACAACATGGTCATGCCGCTTTCTTCGGCCAACCCCACCATGACATCGAGCACTTCTTTGACCATTTCGGGGTCGAGCGCCGATGTGGGTTCATCGAAGAGCATGATTTTAGGGCTCATGCACAATGAACGTGCAATGGCGACGCGCTGCTGCTGTCCTCCGGACAACTGTCCGGGAAATTTCGAAGCCTGCTCGGGAATACGCACACGCTCAAGGTACTTCATGGCCGTGGCTTCGGCTTCCGCCTTGGGTTTTTTCAGAACCCAGATTGGCCCCAGAGTGAGATTTTCAAGCACAGTGAGATGCGGGAACAGATTGAAATGCTGGAACACCATACCGACCTCGCGGCGTATGGCCTCGATGTCTTTGAGATCGTTGGTGAGTTCTTTGCCCTCGACAATAATGTGACCCTGCTGGTGTTCTTCAAGACGGTTGATGCAGCGGATCATGGTGGACTTGCCCGAACCGGACGGGCCACAGATAACAATACGTTCGCCCCGGGCGACATTCAGATTGATGTTACGCAGAACATGGAACTGGCCGTACCACTTGTTGACATTTTCCAGGCGAATGATGGCCTCGGACATGATTGTGCTCCTGTGCGGACCGGCCTGCTGAACAACAGGCCGGCCAGATCGTGAATCAGCGCTGGTAGCCGGTATTCAGCTGTTTTTCAAGCGACTGGCTGTAGCGCGAAATGGAATAACAGAAAATGAAATAGATGAAAGCGATGAACAGGTAGGCCTCGGTACTGAAACCACGCCATGACGCATCGGCCAACGCAGTTTTTGCGGCCTGGGTGAGATCGAAAATACCAATGATGACCACCAGCGAGGTATCTTTGAACAGCGAGATAAAAATACCGACCAGTGGCGGAATGACCACCTTGAGTGCCTGCGGCAGAATGATCATGCGCGTGGTTTGCCAGTAACTGAGCCCCAGCGATTCGGCGCCCTCATACTGCCCCTTGGGAATGGCCTGCAGGCCACCCCGCACAGTTTCTGCAATGTAAGCGGCTGCAAACAGAATGATGGCGATTTGCGCACGCAGAAGTTTATCGATGGAAAAACCTTCAGGCAAGAACAGCGGCAGCATGACCGACGACATGAACAGCAGGCTGATCAGGGGTACACCGCGGATCAGTTCGATATAAACCACGCACACGGCCTTGACAGCCGGCATGTCGGAACGCCGCCCCAAGGCCAGCAGCAACCCCAGCGGAAAGGCAAAGGCAATGCCAAACGTGGACAGAATCAGGGTGATGGGCAAGCCCCCCCAGCGATCGTTTTCAACGTAAGTGAGCCCCAGCACCCCGCCCCACATCAGTACAGCAACCAGCACCAGAATAAGGGTCCAGAAAACCACCAGAAAAGGGCGCCAGAACCAGCGTATGCAGCTGCACACAATGCCGCCCACCAGCAAAATACAGGCCAGCAAGGGGCGCCATTGTTCATCGTAGGGATACGTGCCAAACAGGATGAAGCGGTGCTTTTCAACGATGAAGGCCCAGCAGGCGCCACCAGAAGCCCGGCACTCCTGGGCTGACGTGGCACTGAAGTTGGCCTTGATGAAAAGCCATTCGATCATGCCGGGAATGGACATGAGCAAAAGCCAGGCCACCAGCACTGTCAGGATGGTGTTGAGAGGGGAAGAAAAAAGATTGGCGCGCAACCACCCGGCCAACCCCTGCTTTTCGTGCGGGGGGGCCGATGAAGACGCCTGGGATACGGTGACTGTCATTTCAGCGCTCCACCAGCGCAATGCGCTTGTTGTACCAGTTCATGAACACGGAAATGGCCAGGCTGACGGTAAGATACGCCGCCATGATGATGAGGATACCTTCGATGGCCTGGCCCGTTTGATTGAGCGTGGTATTAACGACCGAGACCAGATCAGGGTAGCCAATGGCCACAGCCAGCGAACTGTTCTTGGTCAGGTTCAGATACTGACTGGTCATTGGGGGCACGATAACCCGCAGAGCCTGCGGCAGAATGACCAGACGCAGCACCCGCGCCCTGGGCAGGCCGAGAGAATCGGCGGCTTCCCATTGACCTTTGCTGACGGCCTGAATGCCGGAACGCACTACTTCAGCGACAAAAGCCGAGGTATAAATGACCAGACCGGCAAGCAGTGCCGCAAATTCCGGACTGACGGTGATACCGCCAACGAAGTTGAAGCCCCGGAGTTCAGGCAGCTCGAGGGCCAGTGACGCACCACTGAACAGCCAGCCGGCAGCAGGCAACAGCACCAGCAACGCCAGCGCAACCCGTACCATGGGAAAAATCTGGCCGGTGGCTTCCTGGCGTTTGCGCGCCCAATGCGCGACCAGAACGATCAGCACAACCGCCAGGCCAAGCCCCCAGAGCATCCAGTCAAGGGCATCGCCCATGACAGCCGGCAACTTCAGACCGCGATTGGACAGAAAAACACCTGTCACGGGATTCAAGGCCTGCCGGGGCCCTGGCATGACCTCGGTGATGATGGCATACCAGAAAAAAAGTTGCAGCAGCAGGGGAACGTTGCGCATGACTTCAACGTAAACGCCCGCCACACGGCGCACCAGCCAGTTGCTGGACAAGCGGGCGATGCCCAGCACAGTGCCCAGCAGCGTAGCCAGCACGATACCCAGAACGGCCACACGCAATGTATTGAGGATCCCCACCCAGATAGCCCTGCCATAGGTGTCGGCAGGACTGTACGCAATGGGTGATTCACCGATGGCAAAGCCGGCTTCACGATCCAGGAAACCAAAACCGGTGGAAATGTTCCGGTTGGCCAGGTTGGTGAGCGTGTTGGAAACCAGGTACCAGACGCCCAGACCGACAGCCCCCAGGATGAGCACCTGGTAAACGATGGACCGGAAACGGGGATCGTTCCAGGAAAACCTGAAACCTGATGAAGATGAAGATGTGTTTTTCGTCATGTTGGACCACCACAGGCGCTGACGCACACCTGAAAAGAAGAGGGCCTGATGGCCCCCCGGATTGAGCTGCCGGCGGCAACCGGCAGCACACAACAGAAGGAACGGTGTATCAGCGGACCGGCCAGCCGTACATGAGACCGCCGTCGCGCCACTGGGCATTCAGGCCACGATCAAGACCCATTGGTGTGCCCTTGCCAAGGTTGCGGGCAAAGGATTCACCGTAGTTACCCACATGCTTCAGTACGTTGTAACCCCATTTGTTATCGATACCCATGCCCTTGCCCATTTCGCCGGTAACACCCAGGATGCGCTGGATATTCGGATTAGGGCTTTTGGTCATTTCATCGAGGTTTTTGGAGGTTACGCCGTATTCTTCAGCCTCAAGCATGAGATTGAGTGCCCAGCGCACCACCATGAACCATTGGTCATCGCCCTGGCGCACCATGGGGCCCAGCGGCTCTTTCGAGAACTCTTCGGGCAAAATGACGTGATCCTGGGGATTGGGAAGCGTGCTGCGCACAACAGCCAGACCGGACTTGTCGGTGGTGTAGGCATCGCAACGGCCTGCCTCGTAGGAACGCATGGCTTCATCGGGGTTGTTGATGACCACCGGCTTGAATTCGAGCTTGTTGGCACGGAACCAGTCGGCAAGGTTCAGTTCAGTGGTTGTACCCGGCTGCACACAGATGGCAGCACCGCCCAGTTCCTTGGCACTTTTCACACCCAGGTCTTTTTTGACCATGATGCCCTGGCTGTCGTAGTAGTTGATGCCGGCGCTCATGAGACCCAGGGTGGTGTCACGGGTAAGGGTTGCTGTGGTATTGCGCGTAAGGACATCGATTTCGCCCGACTGCAAGGCGGTGAAACGCTGCTGGGTAGTCAGTGGTGTTGCCTTGAATTTGGCAGGATCACCAAATACCATGGTGGCAATGGCCTTGCACAGGTCGACATCGATGCCTGTCCATTCGCCTTTGCTGTTGGCAATTGAAAACCCCGGCAGGGCGGTACTGAAGCCACACTGGACAAAACCTTTCTTCTTGACGGCTTCGAGCGTGGGGCTGGCCTGACTGACAGAGGCCCCCATGAAAAAGAGTGAGGCCCCCAGGACTGCTGCTTTCAATAGTTTCATACCACGTCCTTTATGAAATCGAGTTTTTGTGAACCGAGTGGGCTTACAATCTGTTGTGCAGATTGGCTTCCCGATTTCGCATCGTAGCCTTGCACCTGCTTTTGCAACATGAGGGATATCCCTTGAGAACCGGCCTTTTCCTGGCATGATCGAATTTCAGCACGTCTTCAAATCGTATGGTCGGGGCAAGAACATTCTGGCCGACATCAACTTCCGCATCGATGCGGGCGAATTCATTTTCGTTTCTGGTCCGTCAGGGGCCGGCAAATCCACGTTGCTCAAACTGATCGGCGGCCTGGAACCACCCAGTCGCGGTTCGGTTCATGTCAACGGTCACCGCATCGACAAAATGCCGGCCCGTGCGCAGCCTTATCTTCGACGCGCCATCGGGGTCATTTTGCAAAATACCCATTTGCTCTACGACCGCAATGCCATGGAAAACGTTCTACTGCCACTGGCCGTTGTGGGGCTTGACCCGCGCGCGGCGCAAACCCGTGCCCGCGCTGCCATGGACAAAGTCGGGTTGGCCAGCAAATACGACCTGAACCCCATTGAAATGTCCGGCGGCGAACAACAGCGGCTGGCCATTGCCCGTGCCATTGTGAATCGCCCCACACTGCTCATCGCCGACGAACCCACCGCCAACCTTGATCACGAAAGCGCACAGCGCATCATGGACGTCTTTCGCGACTTCAACCGGGTCGGGGTCACCACACTCATTGCATCTCACGACCGCTCGCTCATGGCAACCTACGCCACACGCACCCTGCTCATCGACAACGGCCGCTTCCTCGACTTGCCCGGAGTACCCGCATGAAACGCTGGTTGCATCACCACCGTTATGCTTTGCTGGTTGCTTTGCGCCGCTTGCTGGCACAGCCCTTTTCCACACTGGCCAACGTGCTGGTCATCAGTCTGAGCCTGGTGGTTCCCATTCTGGCTGCAGCCGTCCTGGTTTCCGCCCAACCCATCGTACGCGAAATCCCGGTTTCTCCCGAACTCACCCTGTTTCTTCACACGCGCGTTGAAACCGCCCAGGCTCAGACACTGGCTGAAAAGATACGCGCCGACAGCACTGACATCGTTTCCGTTCGTGTTGTTTCGCGCCACGATGCCCTGCAAAAACTTCAAGACAACCCTGCCTGGAACGAGGCCCTTGCGGCCCTGCCCGATAACCCCCTGCCCGATGCCCTGATCGTCACGCTGGGGCAGTCCGAACAGCTGGCCAGTCTGGCGTCGGCACTGGCCGACCGCTGGAAACAATTGCCCGAGGTCGAAAGCATCCAGCTCGACAGCGACTGGGTACGCCGACTTGAAGCCATTTTGAGGTTCATTCGTGCCGGGCTGGGTCTGCTGGCGACCGCCGTGGCAGTGGTGGTACTGGCCACCATTTTCAATACCGTACGCATGCAGGCACTGACACAGCGTGAAGAAATCGCCGTGGCACGCCTGGTCGGGGCCACCGAAGCATTTGTACGGCGCCCGTTCCTGTACCTTGGCGCGGTCACCGGAGCCCTTTCATGCGCAGTGGCCATCAGTATGGCGGCGCTGGCGCTGTACCCGCTGAATGGCGCATTGGCACGACTGGGCCAAAGCTATGGCACACACATCCAGATCCAACTGCCCGATGCTCTCAGTCTGGTACTCACAACCGTTGTTGTCGCCATTCTGGCGGCCCTTTCGGCACGCTGGTCGGTTACCCGCAATACCCGTTTCTGATCATGCTCAACACCACCCCCGACATTCCTGCTTTTGCCACCGCCATCACACACTGGCAACAGGCCCAGGGCCGGCATCATTTACCCTGGCAAGGCACGAACGACGCCTACCGTATCTGGTTGTCGGAAATCATGCTGCAACAAACCCAGGTTGACACCGTGATCGGGTATTACACCCGCTTCCTGGAACGCTTTCCAAACCTGCAATCACTGGCACAGGCATCGCTCGACGACGTCATGCCTTTCTGGGCCGGTCTGGGCTATTACACCCGGGCGCGGAACCTGCACCGCTGTGCCGTGCAGGTCATGGAACACTGGAACGGACAATTCCCCGACCAGGCAGAGCAGATCGCCACGCTGCCCGGCATTGGCCGCTCCACGGCAGCAGCCATTGCGGCATTCGCCCATGGCCGTCGCAGCCCCATTCTCGATGGCAATGTAAAACGGGTGTTCTGCCGATATTTTGGCATCCATGGCAACACACAGTTGTCTGCCATCGATAAAAAACTGTGGGCCCTGGCCGAACAGATCGTTGAACAGGCGCCAGATACGCTGAACATGGCCGCGTACACCCAAGGGCTCATGGACCTCGGCGCAACCCGCTGCACACGGTCCAGGCCTCAGTGTGCGGCCTGTCCTTTGCAAAACCGTTGCCACGCACACGCCACGAACACACAAAGCGAATTGCCCACGCCACGGCAACGCAAAACACTGCCCGAGCGTGACTGCGCACTGCTGGTGATCCACCTGTCATCGGGCATACTGCTTGAAAAGCAGCCTTCACCCGGCATTTGGGGCGGGCTCTGGAGCCTGCCGCGATTCGATACGGCTGACGCCTTGAAAACAGCCTGTCTGAACCTGGGCTATCACCGCGAACCGGTCAGGCTGGCCGGCTTGCAGCATGTGTTTTCACATTTTCGTCTGAATATCGACCCATGGTATCTGCACCTGCCAGACACCCTGCCCCTGCAAGAGACACAACCACACCAATGCTGGATGCCGACCGCCAGGCTGGAAACAACAGCGCTGCCGACGCCCATACGCAAGATTCTCGGGGTTGTGCAAGCAGGCACCCTGGTATAGCGCCTATATTGGGCCCGGAAAGCGTTGTCGACACACTGCGCACGACACAGATAATGCAGACGCAACAGCCACGGAATCACCGGCGGGCGGGGCGGTAATTGCTGATACTCATCATAATGCCGCACGCAATACCCAGCGTCAGCAAAGCTGTCCCGCCATAGCTCAGGAACGGCAAAGGCACGCCCACCACCGGCAAAATGCCCGTGACCATGCCAATATTCACGAACACATACACGAAGAACATCATGGACATGGCGCCCGCCATCAGGCGGCCAAACTGCGTGGCCGCCCCGACGGCAATGGCAAGACCGCGCGCAACCAGCAGTGCATACAGCACCAGCAGCATGATGCCGCCGTACAAGCCGAACTCTTCGGCGAAAACCGCAAAAATGAAGTCGGTGGTACGTTCCGGAATGAAATCAAGATGGGTTTGGGTGCCCAGCATGTAACCCTTGCCATAAACCCCGCCGGATCCGACCGCGATCATGGACTGAATGGTGTGAAACCCTTTACCCAGCGGGTCGGAGCTTGGATCAAGCAACGTACACACCCGGTATTTCTGGTAGTCGTGCAACACCACCCAGTCAACCCCCGGCTGGCAGATATCTTTCTCGTAGTACACCAATGTACCCATGCCCGTCACGGCAATGACGGCCACCGGAATGAGCAACGCAAATGACAGACCGCCGAAGTAAATAACACAAAATCCGGCACCAAAAACCAGCAAGGCGGTGCCCAGATCAGGTTGCAGCACAATCAGGCCAAAGGGTATGGCCAGCAACACCCCTGCCACCAGAAAATCAAGTACGCGTATTCCCCCCTGATGCCGGTGGAAATACCAGGCCAGCATCATGGGGACAGCGATCTTGAGCATTTCCGAGGGCTGGATACGTGCCACCCCCAGATCAAGCCAGCGTGTGGCGCCTTTGCTGGTCTCCCCGAAAAACTCGACCCCCAGCAACAAAACCACACCAATGACATAAAAATAGGGGGCCAGCCGCATCAGGACAGGCGGCGGCACCATGGCCACGGCCCACATCACGAAAAATGCCACCACGAAGTGCTGGAACTGCGCGGCAAAACGGCCATCGGTATCACCGACTGCCGAATGCATGACCGTCAGGCCAAGCAGTGCCATCAAGAGCAACAAGACCAGCAAGGGCCAATCGAAGGCACGCAGGGCACGCGTGACCCAGTACGCCAGGCGCTTCACGGCGTGCTCCTGAGTTGCAATTGACGATCAAAGTAACGGGTAACACGGCCCACGGCAGCCTCGACAGGCTCATCATCGGGTGAAGGCTCTGGCAAGTCTTCGGGCCGCACGATGGCGTCAAGGGATTCACCCAGTGCCTCATCGATGACCTCTGGGTCTTCGGAGGCTTGAGGCAGACTGTGACGCATGAGATTATGCTGCGCAGCCGAGGCTCTCGCCATGCGCTCTGGCGAGAGCCAGTAATCGAACACTTGACGGGCAATCGGTGCCGCCACGGTCCCCCCCCAGCCACCGTTCTCGACAATCAGTGCCAGGGCGATCTGGGGGTCATCGACCGGCGCGTAGGCCATGAACAGGGAATGGTCGCGCAAACGTTCATCAACCGCATTTGCATTGTATTTTGCACCGCGCAGGCTGAATACCTGGGCAGTGCCTGTCTTGCCGGCCGCCTGATAGTGTGCGCCGGCAAAAGCGCGTCGGGCGGTACCCTTGCGCAGCACATCGACCATGGCATTCTTGATCACCTGAAGATTCTCACGTTTCAGGGGAATAGTGTAGAGCGGATCCGCAACCGTGCGCACCATGGAGCCCGTTTGAGGATCTTCGATCATATTGACCAGATGCGGCTTCATGTAGGCGCCTCCGTTGGCAAGCACGGCCGTTGCCTGCGCCAGTTGCAGCAACGTGAACGAGTTATAGCCCTGCCCCACGGCCACAGAGACGGTTTCACCGGTGTACCAGCGCTGCTGTTCGGGTGATCGGTAAGCGCGGCGCTTCCAGTCGGTGGAAGGCAACACGCCACGGCGCTCGCCATCAAGATCAATGCCGGTAATTTGTCCGAAACCGAACTGTTTGCTGAAATCGTGCAAGGGATCCACACCGAGCTCCGGGCCCAGCGAAAAGAAGTAGGTATCCGATGACACCACAATGGCACGGTGCATGTCGGTGGGCCCATAAACAGCGCTGCCCGCATTGCGGAATCGCTGCCCGCCAAGCTCGAAGTAGCCAGGATCACCAATTTTCTGGGTGGCTGTTCGCTTGCCGAGCTCAAGCGCCGCCAATGCCACGAATGGTTTGTAGGTCGACCCGATCGGATAAGTGCCGTACAAAGGCCTGTTGATCAGGGGATGATCCGGCGAATCATTGAGCTTGCGCCAGTTTTCGACATCGATGCCATCGATGAACAGATTGGGGTCAAATGACGGCGCAGACACAAACGCCAGAACGTCGCCAGTTTTAGGCTCAATGGCCACCAGGGCACCACGGCGCCCGGCAAACTGGCGTTCTGCCTCTTTCTGCAACTCGATATCGATGGAAAGCACCAGATCGGAACCGGGTACGGGATCGATACGACTGAGTGTACGCACCGGGCGCCCGGTGGCCGTGACTTCGACCTCTTCGAGGCCGGTTCGACCATGCAAGGCATCTTCCCAGGTTTTTTCGATTCCCTTTTTACCAATGATGGTGCTGCCACGGTAATTGCCCAGCCGCCCTTCTTTTTCAAGCTGGGTCATGTCGGCTTCGGAAATGCGCCCGACGTAACCGATGACATGCGCAGCGGCCTCGCCCTGGGGGTATTCACGCACCCAGCGCGCACTGAGCTCCACGCCCGGAAACTTGTAGGCATGGGCTGCAAACCAGGAGGCCTCGACTTCGTTCAGATTGTTACGCAGCAAAACCGAGGCATAACGCCCGGTTTGCGCCGTGTTCTGCATGAAACGGCGGCGATCGGTGGCCCCGATATAAACAAAGCCCCCCAGTTCATCGAGCATGGCATTCATATCACCCTGAACTTTGGCCGGCGTTACGGTAAGTGTGTAATCACGGTAATTACGGGCCAGCACGACGCCATTGCGGTCAACGATCTCGCCCCGACGGGGCGGAATGGGCACAACGGCGATTCGATTCTGGTCGGCACGGGCAGCCAGGCCCTCGTAGCGCTCGACCTGCAGGTACCAAAGACGCGCTCCAAGCAGACACAGGCCGATCAGTGCAAAAACACCGGCCACAAGCGCACGCAGCAGCATGCGACGCCTTTGCTGGAGCGAGGTTTTCTTGAATTCAAACATGGCAGGTCGATACACCCGGCTCAGCCTGCACCAGCATCGGTGTCATCGAGCCGACGCTGAGGCAAATGCAGGAGAATATCGACAAGAGGCCACAATGCCGTGGTGAACAAGGCCGACCAGAGCCAGTCCCAGCCAACCCACTCGCCTACCAGCCATCCGGTGACCAGGCGCGAAGCGAACTGCGCCAGCACGAACACCGGCAACAAGTGCAGGGCCTGGACCAGTGCATTGAAACGCTGCAAACGGCGATGCAGAACCAGGGTACCGTACACAGTCAGCGTGTAGGCCAACGCCTGGCTGCCCAGCAAACCACTGTCGTGAACATCCATGAGCAGGCCAAACACAAACGCCACCGGCATGTTGATGCGTGACGGCTCGTTCAGGCTCCAGAACGCGATGACCAGCAGCAACAGGTCGGGCGCAGGTGCCCAGAGCCGCCAGGGCAGGAGCGACAAAAGCCAGACCACCAGAATGGATAACCAGATGAAAAGGACACTGGCCGGTTTTCGAAACGATGTTGTATCGATGGGCTGGAGTGACGTGAGGGACTTGCCTGCCTGACGCCCGGAAGCAGCATCGGGCCTAGTTTTGTGCTTCTTGATCATTGGTGTCCTTGTTGGTGGATGCACCCGCCTGCGCAGCCCCGACTCGCAGCACCAGAAAATGTCGATGACGCTCGGGATGTGACAAAGGCTGCGCCACGGCCCGGGCAAAACCCGATGTGGCATCACGCTCAACGTGTTCGACAACCGCCACAGAAAGCCCGGCGGGGAACAAGCCCCCGATACCACTGGTAATCAGCGTATCACCGGCCACCAGATCAACGTCGGCTGTAAGGTAGCGCACCTCGACCTTTCCCGATGCGTTGCCTCCGAAGGCAATAAGCCGCAAACCATTGCGCAACACCTGAACGGGAATGGAGACACGGTCATCGGTCAGCAGCGCAGCTTCTGACGTAAAAGGTGTGACACGCACGATTTGTCCCACCACGCCACCATCATCAATCACAGGCATGCCAGGCTGAATGCCACTGGAGGAACCTTTGTTGAAGATCAGATGACTGGAAAACGCATTGGCAGGTTCATAAAGGACCTGTACAGCCACGGAAGGCTGCGTAACCACTTCCGCGACATCGAGCAAACGGCGCAACTGTTCGTTTTCCGCAGCCAGCTGGGCCGCATGCGTGGATAACTGGGCGAGTTCGATACGCTGGCGCTGAAGCGCCTCGCGTTCGCTGCGAGCACGGTCGGCATGATCGGCCCAGTCGCTCAGGCGGGCGATGGCATCGCGCGGCGCAAACATAAGGCGCTGAAACGGATAAATAACCACAGACACGGCCTGACGGGCGGGTTCCAGAACCTGCCAACGGGTATCGACGACCAGCAGCGCCAGCGCAAGAAAAACCAGAGCGAACAGCTTGAATTCTGCGGTTGGCCCCCGCTTGAACAATCGGATCGTACCGGGTTCTCGCATGGGATCAATGTTCTGAATGCAGCAGGCAGGCCAGCAATGGGGAACAGACCGACCTGACGGACAGCAAGTTAATCGTAGATGAACACAGTACCCAGGCGCTCAAGGTGCTCGAGCGCCTCGCCACAACCGCGGACAACGCAGGTGAGCGGATCTTCGGCCACGACAACCGGCAAGCCGGTTTCTTCCTGCAACAGACGATCGAGATCGTGCAGCAAAGCACCGCCGCCAGTCAGGGCAATGCCCTTGTCGGTGATGTCGGCGCCGAGTTCCGGAGGGGTCTGTTCAAGTGCGGTTTTGACGGCCGAGACGATCTGGTTCAGCGGATCGGTGAGCGACTCCAGGATTTCGTTCGATGAGACCGTGAAACTGCGCGGCACACCTTCAGAAAGATTGCGACCCTTGACTTCGATTTCGCGGATTTCAGAGCCCGGGAACGCGGAACCGATTTCTTTCTTGATGTATTCGGCCGTGGGTTCTCCGATGAGCATGCCGTAATTGCGACGAATGTAATTGATGATGGATTCATCGAATTTGTCGCCGCCGACACGCACAGAACCTTTGTACACCATGCCGCCCAGCGAAATAATGGCCACTTCGGTGGTACCACCGCCAATGTCGACCACCATGGAACCACTGGCATCGGACACGGCCAGACCCGCGCCGATTGCGGCTGCCATGGGTTCTTCAATGAGGAACACCTGACTTGCGCCGGCGCCCAGAGCGGATTCGCGTATGGCGCGACGTTCGACCTGGGTGGAGCCGCAGGGCACACACACAATGATGCGCGGACTGGGCGCAAACATGCTGCGCGGGTGCACCATGCGGATGAACTGCTTGAGCATTTGCTCGGTGACGGTGAAATCGGCGATGACGCCGTCTTTCATGGGGCGAATGGCTTCGATATTGCCGGGCACACGACCCAGCATCTGCTTGGCTTCGTGGCCAACGGCCTGGATGATCTTTTTACCGCTGGGCCCGCCTTCATGGCGAATGGCCACCACGGAAGGTTCGTCGAGCACAATACCCTTGCCACGGACATAAATCAGTGTATTGGCGGTACCAAGATCGATCGCCATATCGCTGGAAAAATAACTACGCAGGAATCCGAACATGGGCGCTCAGTGACTTGAAAATTGAAGAAATTCTGCAGAAGGCCTGGTTTCGACGCAACAGGGCAGCTGGGGGTGCGTGCCTGCGGACCAGACATGATCAAATGAATCAAGCCGACTATGATAACTTATAATCCATACCAGTACGGCTCTGTTCGCAGTGCGTAATGTTATGTTACTTGTTTGCGTTTTGTCGGGGATCCGGCAGAATGCTGCAATGCACTACAGCCAGCCTTCCCCGAAACCTGTATTCGCTGCACACAGCAGCGGGCTCCTAGCGAAATCGACCATGTCCATCTCAGAGCACGATGTCCTGCGCATCGCCCGGCTTGCGCGCATTGAATTATCGGCTGAAAGCGCCGCCCAGACGCAACACGAACTGAACGGCATCCTGAGTCTCATCGAAGAACTGCAGGCTGTTGATACCCGGGGCATCACGCCCATGGCACACCCCCTTGAAGCCTGCCAGGACATCCGGCTGCGCCTTCGCGACGACCTCGCCGCTTCCACCAACACCATCGAACAGCGCGAAACGCTCATGCAGAACGCCCCGGCCAAAGAGGCCGGCCTGTTCCTGGTACCAACGGTCATTGAATAACATGGCAAAGCTTCCCTTGCATACCGAATTCGACAGCATCTCAAGTCTGTCGGCCGCCCTTTCCTCGCGTGCGCTCAGCGCCCGTGAACTGGCCCAGAGCGCACTTGATGCGGCACAAGCCCATGCTTCACTGAACGCGTTCGTCCACATCGACCCCGAACTGACGCTGGCGCAGGCCGACCGGGCCGACCAACGCATTGCCGCCGGGCAGGCCGGGCCACTCACAGGCATTCCTGTCGCCCACAAAGATGTCTTCGTCACTCAAGGATGGCGCACCACGGCCGCTAGCAAAATCCTTGCCAACTATGTCAGCCCCTTCGATGCCACGGTAGTCAGCAAACTGCAACTGGCAGGCACCGTTTCCCTGGGCAAACTGAACTGCGATGAATTCGCCATGGGTTCCGGCAACGAGAACTCGGCATTTGGCCCCGTGCTGAACCCCTGGAACACCCGCCATGTCCCTGGCGGCTCGTCGGGCGGCTCTGCGGCGGCGGTTGCCGCCGGCCTGGTCATGGCAGCCACCGGCACCGACACCGGCGGTTCGGTACGCCAGCCGGCAGCGCTATGCGGCGTCAGCGGCATCAAGCCCACCTACGGCACAGTATCGCGCTATGGCATGATTGCCTACGGGTCCAGTCTCGACCAGGCAGGCCCCATCGCTCGCAGCGCCCTTGACCTGGTCCCCTTGCTCGACACCATCAGCGGCTTCGACCCGCTCGATTCCACCAGTCTGGAATACTGCCAGCAAACGCCCAACCAGGCCGGACGCGTGCAGGCCATGTTCAACGAACACCTTGCACAGCAGGAAAATGCCGGCAGCAACCCCCTTGCAGGACTACGCATCGGGGTGCCCCGCGAGTTTTTCGGCGAAGGCCTGGCCACTGACGTCGCCCAGGCCATTGAAGCGGCCCTGGTCGTCTTCGAGTCACTGGGCGCCACGCGCGTCGACATTTCGCTGCCTCGCACGAAACTGTCCATCCCCACGTATTACGTCATTGCACCGGCTGAAGCGTCCAGCAACCTGTCGCGCTACGATGGCGTACGCTACGGGCACCGCGCCGCGCAGTACAAAGACCTGGCCGACATGACCAGCCGCTCGCGCGCCGAAGGGTTCGGTGCCGAAGTGCGCCGGCGCATCATGGTGGGCACCTACGTACTGTCACATGGCTACTACGATGCCTACTACCTGCAGGCCCAACGCGTACGTCGCATGATCGTCGACGATTTCCAGCACGCCTTCAACGACCAGTGCGATGTCATCATGGGCCCGGTCACCCCCACCGTGGCCAAGACCATTGGCGACAACCGCGACGACCCCACCGCCGACTGGCTGGCCGACATCTACACGCTGGGCATCAGCCTGGCCGGCTTGCCCGCGCTTTCGATCCCCTGCGGTTTTGGCGGCCCCGAAAACAACCTGCCGGTTGGCCTGCAGGTTGTGGGCAACTATTTCACCGAAGGCCAGTTGCTGGCCATTGCCCACCGCTACCAAAACCTCACTGACTGGCACCAACGCACACCGGAACTTGCATGATGGAATGGGAAATCGTTATTGGCCTGGAAACGCACACCCAGCTTTCCACTGCCTCAAAAATCTTTTCGAACAGCAGCACCCGCTTTGGCGCCGAACCCAATACGCAAGCCAACCAGGTCGACATGGCCCTGCCAGGCAGCCTGCCGGTCATGAACCGGGGTGCCGTTGAACGTGCCATCCAGTTCGGTCTGGCCGTCGGCGCCCACATTGCGCCACGCTCCATTTTTGCGCGCAAGAATTACTTCTACCCCGACCTGCCCAAAAACTACCAGATCAGCCAGTTCGAAATCCCGGTGGTCCAGGGCGGCACCATTCGCTTCTTCGTGGGCAATGAAGAAAAAGTCGTCAACCTGACCCGCGCCCACCTGGAAGAAGACGCCGGCAAATCACTGCACGAAAACTTCACCGGCCCCCACGGGGAATCGTCCACCGGCATTGATCTGAACCGCGCCGGCACCCCGCTGCTCGAAATCGTTTCAGAGCCGGAAATGCGTTCCGCCGCAGAAGCCGTTGCCTATGCGCGCGCACTGCATGGCCTGGTGGTTTGGCTGGGCATCTGCGACGGCAACATGCAGGAAGGCTCTTTCCGTGTCGACGCCAACGTGTCGGTACGCCCCAAGGGCCAAAAGGAATTCGGCACACGCACCGAAGTCAAGAACGTGAATTCGTTCCGCTTCCTTGAGCGTGCCATCCTGTACGAAGCACGGCGCCAGATCGAAGTCATCGAAGACGGCGGCACCATCGTGCAGGAAACCCGCCTGTACGATGCCGACAAAGACGTCACGCGCAGCATGCGCAGCAAGGAAGACTCCCACGACTACCGCTACTTCCCTGACCCCGACCTGCCGCCACTGATCATCAGCCCCGACTGGGTCGAACGCGTCAAGGCCGGCATGCCGGAATTGCCCCAGCAGAAACGGGCACGTTTCGAAGCCGACCTGGGCCTGACACCCTACGATGCGGCCCAGCTCACCATGAGCCGCGACACAGCCGCCTTCTTCGAGGCTGTAGCTGCCGGCCTGCCTTCAGGCCAGGCCAAACTGGCGGCCAACTGGATTCTCGGTGAAGTTTCAGCGGCACTGAATCGTCAGGAACTTGACATCGCCCAGTGTCCGGTCAAGCCGGAAGCCCTGGCGGCACTGATCAACCGTATCATTGACGGCACGCTGTCGAACAAAATTGCGCGCGATGTCTTTGCAGCCTTGTGGGAAGGCGAGCACGGCGGTGACGCCGATGCCATCATCGAGGCCCGCGGCCTGAAACAGATCAACGACACAGGCGCTATTGCTGCCATGATCGACGACGTGCTGGCAGCCAACCCGGCCATCGTTGAAGAATACCGGGCCGGCAAGCAGAAAGCCTTCAATTCACTGGTGGGTCAGGTCATGAAGGCCGCCAAAGGCAAGGCCAACCCGCAGCAGGTGAATGACCTGCTGAAAGAAAAGCTGGGTTGAACGATCCGGACGGCGGGAAACCGCCGTTCAGGCGCACCCGTAACGGGCACGGTACGCTGACACGGCATCACGGTGCTGTGCCAGCGTTTCGTCATTCTGCAGTAACGTCATGATGTCCGTCAGCGAAGCAATGCTGACAACCGGCATGCCGTAGGTATCCTGCACCTTCTGCACGGCCGATTCCGGTGTCAGGTTATCGTCGGGACCAGCGCGTTCCATGCGGTCAAGCGCGATCAGCACCGCCGCCGGTTCGGCGCCAGCCGCACGGATAATATCGACCGATTCCCTGACTGACGTACCTGCAGTGATCACGTCATCAATGATCACCACCCGCCCCTTGAGCGGTGCCCCCACCAGCGTACCGCCCTCGCCGTGATCCTTTGCTTCCTTGCGGTTGAAGGCAAAAGGTACGTCGCGCCCGTTCAAACCCGGGTGGTCGGCCAGGGCAATGGCCGTGGCCGTAGACAGCGGAATGCCTTTGTAGGCCGGGCCAAACAGCATATCGAACTGGATGCCGGAGTCGACCAGTGCCTGGGCATAAAACCGGGCCAGGCGCCCCACAGACCGCCCGGTATTGAACAGACCCGCATTGAAAAAGTAAGGACTGATGCGGCCGGACTTCACTTTGAATTCCCCGAAACGCAGCACATTCTGCTCAAGGGAAAAACGCACGAAGTCGATTCGATTGGAAGAGGACATGACTTGAAAAGTGGACATTGAAGACGGCGATCCGGATCGGAGCCAATGGACGACCAGGGTGAAGACTCCGGCCGGTATCAGGGAAAATCAGGCAAAGGTGTCGGCATCGGCCAACAACAGGCCCTGGGCGTCTTTGGCAGAAAGAACGGGTTCGCCCTGAATGCGCCAATCGATGGCCAGCGCGGGATCGTTCCAGCGCACACAACGCTCGAACTGGGGTGCGTAGTAGTCGGTGGTTTTGTACAGGAATTCAGCGTGATCGCTGAGCACGACAAAACCGTGCCCGAAGCCTTCAGGCACCCACAACTGGTGCTTGTTTTCAGCGCTGAGTACCGCACCCACCCACTGTCCGAAGGTGGGTGAACTGCGCCGCAGATCGACGGCCACGTCGAAGACTTCGCCAGCCACCACACGCACCAGTTTGCCCTGCGGCTGCTGGATTTGATAATGCAAACCACGCAGCACGTTTTTAACAGAACGGGAGTGGTTGTCTTGAACAAAGTTGACCGGCCGGCCAACGGCTTCGTCGAAACGGGCCTGATTGAAACTTTCAAAGAAGAAGCCACGATCATCGCCGAACACGCGCGGTTCGATCAGGATGACATCGGGAATGGCCAGACGGGTCGCATTCATACAAATAACCTTTCAATTCAAGGGTGGGATCAACGCAGCTTTTCAGTGAGCACACGCAACAAATACTGACCGTAACCGTTCTTCTTCAACGGCTGAGCCAGATTTTCAAGTTGCTGGGCGGTAATCCAGCCCTGACGAAACGCGATTTCTTCCGGACAGGACACTTTCAAACCCTGGCGGTTTTCGAGGGTTGCGATGAACTGGCTGGCCTCGAGCAGGGACTCGTGGGTTCCGGTATCAAGCCAGGCATAGCCACGGCCCATGATCTCGACGTTCAGCTGGTTCTGCTGAAGATACAGGCGGTTCAGATCGGTGATTTCCAGTTCGCCGCGGGGCGAAGGTGCAAGATCACGTGCCAGGGCACACACCTGGGCATCGTAGAAATACAGGCCGGTTACCGCGTAACTGGACTTGGGTTTCAGCGGCTTTTCTTCCAGAGACAACACTTTGCCGGCCTCATCGAATTCGGCAACACCGTAGCGTTCGGGATCGTGTACATGGTAGGCAAACACACTGGCGCCTTCTTGCCGCGACATGGCGCTTTCGAGCAAGGTATGGAAATCGTGGCCGTAAAAAATGTTGTCACCCAGCACCAGCGCCGAGGGATCATTGCCGATGAACTTTTCACCGATGACAAATGCCTGTGCCAGCCCATCGGGGCTGGGTTGCACGGCATATTGAAGATTCAGCCCCCACTGACTGCCATCGCCCAGCAACTGGCTGAAACGAGGGGTGTCCTGGGGCGTGGAAATGATCAGGATATCGCGAATGCCCGCCAGCATGAGGGTGGACAAAGGATAGTAGACCATGGGTTTGTCGTAGACCGGCAATAGCTGCTTGCTGATGGCCAGCGTGGCAGGATGCAGGCGCGTGCCGGAGCCACCGGCCAGAATGATGCCTTTACGTTGCGTCATGGGGTTTGATTCCGCTTAATGAGTGTCCAGGATTTCGTCGAGCATACGCGCCACGCCCTGCTGCCAGTGCGGCAGGTGCAAACCAAATGCCGTGCGCAGCTTTTCAGTGCTCAGACGTGAATTCGAAGGGCGACGGGCTGGGGTGGGAAATGCGCTTGTGGGAACGGGTTTGATGTTTTCGGCACTGACGGCCAGTTCAATGCCTCGGGCCCGTGCGGTTTCGAGCACAAACTGTGCATAACCATGCCACGAGGTTTCGCCCTGTGCAACAAGGTGATACAGCCCGGCCAATTCAGGTTGTATTTGCACCTGACGCAAAGCATGGGCAGTGACGTCAGCGAGCAGGTCGGCACCGGTAGGGGCGCCCAGCTGGTCATCAATGACGGTCAGTTCAGTACGCTCGCGCCCCAGCCGCAACATGGTTTTGGCAAAGTTACCTCCCCGGGCGGCATAGACCCAGCTGGTACGAAAAATCAGGTGCCTGCAACCGCTTTCCTGAATGGCGTGCTCACCGGCCAGTTTGGTTCGACCATACACACTGAGCGGCCCGGTAGCATCGGTTTCTTTCCAGGGTTGTGTACCACCACCGTTGAACACATAGTCGGTTGAATAATGCACCAGCCAGGCCCCCAGGGCCTGGGCCTGCGTGGCCAGCACGCCAGGCGCCGCTGCGTTGATCACATGAACCAGATCAGGCTCGCTTTCTGCCTTGTCGACGGCCGTATGCGCTGCCGCATTCACGATGATGGCAGGTTTGATGGCGCGAACGGTTTCTGCCAGTTCCTGCAAACGGGTGAAGTCGCCGCAGTACTCGGTGCTGTTCGAATCGAGCGCAACAACGGGCCCCAGGAGGGCCAGGCTGCGCTGCAGTTCCCAGCCCACCTGGCCGGTTTTACCAAAAAGCAGAATAGTCATTGAAACGAAGGCAAGTCAGGGTGATGGCAGGCCGCCAGAAAAATGCGGTTCAAGCACGTGCGGCAGAACCATTGAAGTTACAGCATTTTAACATTCGGCCACACCAAAACCAGACGCCTGACAGCAACAAGGAGGCACCACAGACAAGCAAAGGCCATACACTGTGGCCGCAGCCACAGAAAATGTGTCAGGGCGCAGGATTGGGATAGCGCTCGTGAATGGCCTCGATCGCGTTGATCAGGTCATCGTTGAGCGTGACCGAAACGCTGGCGATATTTTCCTGCAATTGCGCCATGGAGGTTGCACCGATCAGATTGCTGGTCACGAAGGGACGTGAGTTCACGAAAGCCAGCGCCATCTGTGCCGGTGTCAGGCCGTTTTCACGTGCAAGGTTGACATAAGCCGTTGTGGCGGCCACAGCCTGGGGTTTGGTGTAACGCTTGAAGCGCTCGAACAAGGTGATGCGTGCACCCTCAGGGCGCGCGCCCTGTTCGTACTTGCCGGTGAGCCATCCGAAGGCCAGTGGCGAATACGCCAGCAACCCAAGGCCATCGCGATGTGCGAATTCCGACAAACCGGTTTCATACGTGCGATTCAGCAGGCTGTACGGATTCTGGACGGACACGATGCGCTCCATACCCAGATGTTCGGCCGCTGCCAGGAACTTTGAAACCCCCCAGGGCGTTTCGTTGGAAACACCAATGTGGCGGATTTTTCCCTGGCGGACGAAGTCGCCCAATACCTGCAGGGTTTCCACAATGGGCACGGAATAGGACTCAAGATCCCAGGGGTACGACAAACGCCCGAAGGTGGCTGTATTGCGATCGGGCCAGTGCAACTGGTAAAGATCGACGTAGTCGGTTTGCAGGCGTTTCAGGCTGTCGTGCAACGCCTGCGTAATATTTTCGCGATCAAACTGGTTGGCCGTTCCGCGCAAATGGCTGGGCCGACCGGCCTGACGCGAAGGCCCGGCAATTTTCGTGGCCAGTACGATGTCGTTGCGACGGCCGGTGCGTGCCAGCCAGGTGCCAATGTACTGTTCAGTAAGCCCCTGGGTTTCAGGCTTGGGGGGCACCGGATACATTTCTGCGGTATCGATCAGGGTCACGCCCTGATCAAGTGCGTAATCGATCTGTTCGTGCGCCTGCGCTTCAGTGTTCTGCTGGCCCCATGTCATGGTGCCCAGCCCGATGAGGCTGACGGCGATATCGGTATGACCAAGTTTTCGATACTGCATGAACGTGTCTCCGGTTAAAGATCAGTGAACAGGCCGATCATACCAACCGACCTGCCCTGCGCACATTACCAGGCAACGATCACGGCATTTTTGAAGGTGTCATCCACGAATTTTTTGGTTTCGGGTGACTGGTAAACCGTGATCAGCTTCTTGACCCAGTCTTTGTCTTTATCCTGGCTGCGAACGGCGATCAGGTTCGCGTATGGCCCTTTACCGCTTTCCAGAGCGATGGCATCGGTTACCGGATTCAAACCGGCCGACTGGGCATAGTTACCGTTAACCGCAGCGGCATCCAGGTCATCAAGCGAACGGGGCAACTGGGCTGCATCGAGTTCGATGATGCGAAGTTTCTTGGGGTTTTCAACGATATCGATGGGAGTGGCTTTCAGGCCGGCATCGGGACGCAACTTGATCAGACCCTGCGACTGCAGCACCAGCAGACCACGGCCACCGTTGGTCGGATCGTTGGGCACACCCACACGGGCACCTTCAGGAAGGTCGGCCACATTCTTGTATTTTTTGGAGTAAATACCCATGGGGAATGTGACGGTGTACGCCACGGTGACCAGATCGTAGCGGCGATCGGCCACCTGGGCATCGAGGTAAGGCTTGTGCTGATAACTGTTGGCATCAAGGTCGCCTGCTGCCAAGGCGGCATTCGGCTGAACATAGTCGCTGAATTCCACGATTTCCAGCTTCAGCCCCTGCTTTTCTGCCTGACCTTTGACGAAGTCCATGATCTGGGCGTGCGGGCCGGCCGTGACACCGATTTTGTAGGGTTTGTCTTGAGCCAGAACAGGCGATGACAGGCCAACGGCCAAACCAAGGGCTGCAACCAGTTTTACAACATTACGACGGTTCATGATGTTTTCCTTTTCGCACTGACGCCTGAATAGGCGAGCAGCATGACGATGAGTTACCAACAAAAATAGAGTTAAACAAACCAGGCCGGCCAGCGCAGCCTGTTCAAAACGCACGGCCGTGACGGCAACCACGGGTTCGGAGCAACGACACAGCCACACCCTGCGGGGGATCAACGGTGGCTGAGCCGACGCACCAGGCGGTCGCCCAGTGACTGAACCAGTTGAACGAACACGATCAGGCTCAGTACGACAAGCGCCATGACTTCCGGCAGAAAGCGCTGGTAACCATAGCGAATACCCAGGTCGCCCAAGCCACCGCCACCCACCGCGCCCGCCATGGCCGAATACCCGACCAGGCTGACAATGGTGATGGTAAGCCCTGCCACAATACCCGGGTACGCCTCGGGGACCAGGACCTTGTAGACGATCTGCCAGTTGGTCGCCCCCATGGCCTGGGCGGCCTCGATCAGACCACGATCAACTTCACGCAGGGCGGTCTCGACCAGTCGGGCCACAAAAGGGGCAGCGGCAATGGTCAGAGGAACAATCGCAGCCGCCGTACCGATCGAGGTTCCAACAAAAAAACGGGTTACCGGGATAATGGCCACCAGCAAAATGATGAAAGGCGTGGACCGCACTGCATTGACCAGCAAACCCAGGCCCGTGTTCAGCGTAATGAGGGGGAGCACCCCGTTGCGGTCGGTCAGGTGCAGCAAAATGCCCAGAGGCACCCCGACAAGCGCGCCCACGAAACCGGACACCCCGACCATCAGCAAGGTTTCCCAGAACGAGCGCAAAAAGAGATCAATCAGCTGTGGCGACATGGTCCAGTTCCTCGACGGTTACGTTGCGGGTGCGCAAATAGGCTTTGGCCTGTTCCACCTGGGCTGCCGGACCGCGCACCAACAGCGCCAGCGAACCGAAAGCCTGTTCCTGGATTTCATCGATCTGACCATGCAGAATATTGAAATCCAGCCCGAAACGCCGGGCGACTTCAGACAGCACGGGCTCTTCGGCGTCGTGGCCCACAAAGGCCAGACGCAACAGATGATCTTCACCATGCCCTTCACGGGTTTGTGCCAGGCGGGTGCGAACAAATTCCTGCACCCCTTTGGGCAGCTCCATGGCAATGACATCGCCAATCATGGAGCGGGTGACCGGATGCTTGGGCGCACGGAAGACATCGAGCACGTTGCCGTGTTCGATGACCTCGCCGGCTTCCATGACTGCCACACGGTCGCAGATCATTTTGATGACCTCCATCTGGTGTGTAATCAGTACAATGGTCAGGCCCAGTTCTTTGTTGATACGCTTCAGAAGCTCAAGAATGGATCGGGTCGTTTCCGGATCAAGCGCCGATGTCGCTTCGTCGGACAACAGCACTTTGGGATCGTTGGCCAGGGCACGGGCGATGCCCACGCGTTGTTTCTGGCCACCACTGATCTGTGCCGGATACCGGTTGGCCTGGGCAGCAAGGTCAACCAGCTCAAGCAGCGCATTCACTTTGGTGCGAATGGTTTCCCTGGGCACACCAGCCAGCTCCAGGGGCAGGGCAATGTTGTCAAACACCGTACGCGACGACAGCAAATTGAAATGCTGGAAAATCATGCCAATATGGCGACGCTCTTCACGCAGCGCGGATGCCGAAAGCGACATCATGTTCTGGCCATCAAGAAGAATCTGCCCTTCGGTGGGACGATTCAACAGATTGATGGTTCGAACAAGCGTGCTCTTGCCGGCACCACTTCGACCAATAATGCCAAAGATCTCGCCTTTTTTTATAGAGAGACTGACATTGCGAATGGCATCAACTGGCCCGGAGGGCCCCTTGAAGCGCTGGGAAACGTTTTTTATTTCTATCATGGGAATGATGCAGTGGACAGCCGGATCAGGGCATCGGTGCCGCAATGCGCGCATTAAGCGAACGCAGTGCACTGACCGGGAATTGAATGATACCGACAGCCAGTTTAAACCAGAAGTATTTTTTTGACGTCTTCATATAACCCGAAGAAATATACAGACTTCCCGTCTTTCTTTGAATACATTAACGAAGTCGCCCATGACCCGGGCACCCGATACACTGCAACCTGCATCAAGCCCACCAACAGCAACTGCACTGCATGCAGCCTTAACCTCGAAAAAGTCACACACCATGCTTCGCGTCATTTCCGCCAACTTGAACGGTATCCGTTCGGCCACCCAGAAAGGTTTTCTTGAATGGCTGCCCGGCCTGCAGGCCGACTTTGTCTGCCTGCAGGAACTCAAGGCACAAGCCCCGAACATGAGCGCAGAAATGCTGAATCCTGACGGCTTTCACGGCTATTTTCACTACGCAGAAAAGAAGGGGTACAGCGGTGTGGGTATCTACGCCCGCCAGAAACCGCTGCAGGTGATCGAAGGACTGGGAATTGAATCAATCGATGCAGAAGGCCGTTATATCGAACTGGTTTACGACACGCTGTCCGTGATCTCGGTTTACTTGCCGTCCGGGTCCAGCGGGGATCACCGGCAAGACATGAAATTCGTTTTCATGGAGCACTTTTTCCATCATTTGCAGGCACTGGCCGCCTGTGGCAGGCAGGTGATCCTGTGCGGCGACTGGAATATCGCCCACAAAGAAATCGACCTGAAAAACTGGAAAGGCAACCTGAAAAACAGTGGCTTTTTACCTGAAGAACGCGCCTGGCTCACGCGTGTTTTCAATGAACTGGGCTGGGTGGATGTTTACCGCCACCTGTATCCGGACGCGACCGGTGAAGCCTATACCTGGTGGAGCAACCGGGGGCAGGCCCGGGCAAATAATGTAGGCTGGCGCATCGATTACCAGATCGCCACCCCTGGCATTGCGGCCACAGCCCGCGAAGCCTTCATTTACAAGGAACAACGTTTCAGCGACCACGCACCGCTCATTATCGACTACGACGCCCGCTGAAACGTATCCGTTTTATACTTTGATCCCCGAACCTTAACAATCCGTGTCAATTCATGAATACTGTCAGCCACTTACCTCAGACGCCCGTACGCTACGATGCAATCACCCGACTGCTGCACTGGGTCATGGCCCTTGGCTTTATCTGGATTTTTGCTTCTGCAATTGCACACAATCAATTCAAGGAATCAGCATTCGATGCCTTCATGTGGCCTACCCATAAACCAGTTGGCCTGCTGCTGATGAGCCTGATTCTGCTACGTGTTGTCTGGATGATCGCCACATTCAGCAAACGCCCGCCCGCCGTCAGCGCGCTGGCACGCATTGGCCACCTTGCATTGTACGCACTGATGTTCGCAGTACCCGCCATCGGCCTGATCCGACAATACGGATCAGGCCGCGCATTCGAGGCTTTCGGCATGACCATCATGTCGGGTTTTCAAGGCCCCCGTATAGAATGGGCCGTGAATCTGGGAACCAATTTTCACAGCGTGCTGGGCCGCATACTGCTTTTCATGGCCTTGGGGCACATTCTGGCAACGCTCTGGCATACATTCGCAGGCCGCAAAGACATTCTGAACCGCATGCGCTGACCCGGTGCGTGGCAAGCCACACGATTCAAGACAGAGAAAAACAGTACAAACAGCGTGCCCCGGGGCGCTACCCCGGAGGCCAGTGGTTCAGCAACCACTGGTGCAGCTCGCCAACGGGCAAATCCGTCAGATCAACCGCATGGCTTGACACAACCCGATCCCGGGTTTGCGTATCGAAGGCGGCCAGCAATTCACCGAGAAACGGATTGGATGCCGCGACCACCAGTTGCTCGAAATGGCCTCGCAAACGGTTCTCTTCGAGAATATGCGCAATACGGCGAGCAAAACGCAGTCTGTTATTTTCACGACCCGTGCTGCGGGGCGCAAGCCCCGCACGGCCCGCCAGCGTGTGTCCGGGCTCGTGGTGACCAAGCTCATGCTCCGGCATACGGTTGGCGGGATTCAACAGGGCATCAATTTCATGCAAAGGCCCGCCCGGCGCAGACCAGGCATACATCCAGGCCTGCGTGCCATTGGCAACGACAACCCAGGTCGCGTTTTTCATGGTGTCCTCGTGCTCAGAAGTTCAGGGGGAGCAAAGCAGCCACCCCTGAAGACGGATGTTAGAGCAACACCAGCCTGCAACACATAGGAAGAACGACCACCGCCTTCGGGTTATCGGATGAACCCGGCGCAGGCAGCGATTGCATTGGATCAGGGCAGAGCCCCCCTCGGGGATCATGCCGGAATCAGCCGATGGAATCCTGATCCAGCGCCCTGATTTCATGCCGGCGCCACCACAACAGCACCAGGCCAGGCACGGCAATTAACACTGTCAGCAGAAAAAAGACGGGCCATCCCAGGGATTCGACCAGCGGGGGCGTGAATGGCCCCGCCAGATAGGTGCGTCCGACCGCCGACAACGCGGACAGCAGTGCAAACTGGGTGGCGGAAAATTGCTGCCGGCACAGTGCCATGAGCAAGGCGACAAAAGCGGCCGTGCCAAGGCCTCCGCACAGATTTTCACCGGCAACGACTAATCCCATGAGAACAACATTCGGCGGCATGACCGCCAGCGCCCAATACCCTAGATTGGACACGGCCTGCAGGACACCGAACAGCAGCAGTGACCGGTACAAGCCCAGGCGGGCCATGAGTGCGCCACCAGCCAGTGCACCCACGATCGTAGCTGCCAGGCCAAACACCTTGTTGATGGTGCCAACCTCGGATACGCTGAAACCTGCGCCACGCAAGAGAAACGTGGTTGACAACGCGCCCGCAAAAGCATCACCGAGCTTATACAACACAATCAGCATCAAAAGGGTAACGGCACCCTGGCGACTGAAAAATTCGGCGAGCGGCTCAACAACAGCGTGCCTGAGAGAGCGGGGTGGCGCCACGACCACTTCAGGCTCGGGCGCCAGCACCGTAGCGACAGCACACACCGCCATCAGACCGCCCATCAGAAAATACATGCCCTGCCAACCCAGCCACTGATCGGCAAGGATAAGCGCAAGCCCCCCCGACACGATCATGGCGAGTCGGTAACCCAACACCTTCAAGGCGGCTCCTGCCGCACGCTCTTCTTTGCGAAGCACGTCGGTGCTGTAGGCATCGAAGGCAATGTCTTGCGTGGCTGACATAAAAGCCACCATCACGGCAAGCGCGGCCAAAATGAGCAAGCCATTGCCCGGGTTGAAAAAGCCCATGCTGGCAATACCGAGTGCCAGCAGCAACTGTGTACAAAAAACCCAACTGCGGCGGCGCCCCAGAAAGGGCGGTGCATAGCGGTCAACGAGCGGAGCCCAGAGAAACTTGAGCGTGTAGGCAGTTCCGATCAGGGTCAGAAAACCGATGCTCTGCAGGGCCACGTTTTCGACAGTCGCCCATGCCTGCAGCGTGCCGCCGGTGAGGGCCAACGGTAAACCACTGGAAAAACCCAGCACCAGCAAGGGCAAGACCCGGGGGCTGGTATAAACGCTTTTAGCGGTCGTGAGGGAGTCACTTTGTGAGTTCATAGCGCATGGGGAGACTGAAAACGGTAAACGGCCAGCGTACTACGCCACCCACGCAACCAGGAAACTTCGCGGTCACCGTTGAAGGTTGCCAGATCGGTAATGCGCAGCCCCAGTGCACGCGCCAGAATTTCAAAGTCGCGCAACGTACACAAATGAATATTGGGCGTGTCATACCATTGATACGGCATTTCGCCCGTAACCGGCATGCGGCCGGCCAGAATGGACCAACCATGTGGCCAGTAACCAAAATTCGGAAATGAAACGATGCCGAAACGAGCCACACGGGCCATTTCCCTGAGAATGTGTTCGGTATGATGCATGGACTGCAAGGTCTGGGAAAGCACGACCGTATCGAACTGCTGATTACCGAACAGGGCCAGCCCTTCCTCGAGGTTTTGCTGAATGACATTCACCCCTCGCCGAACCGAGGCAATGACATGCTGGTCATTCAGCTCGACACCGGCACCCACCACCTGCTTGTGCTCCTGCAGATACGCCAGCAAGGCACCATCGCCGCAACCAAGATCGAGCACACGGCTACCAGGACGAACCCATTGGGCAATGCGAACAAGATCGGGCCTCAGTGAGGCACCATAGCCACTTTCGGCCGAAGTAACCGAAAGCAAAACAGGAGGGGTTGACGCCTTCATGCCAGGACTCCGTTGGTCTGTTTACGCTCCCCCAGACCCAGTCGGGCAGCGATACGATCGTAGTAGGCCTGAACAACCGCATGGTAGCGGGTGTCTCCGAGGAGAAAAGCATCGTGGCCGTGGGGCGCATCGATTTCAGCGTACGTGACCGGCCGCTGATTCTTGACCAGCGAGGCCACGATTTCGCGTGAACGCTCAGGGGGAAAACGCCAATCAGTCGAGAAGGACACCAGCAGAAAGTCGGCCGTTGCCGGTTTCAGGGCACAGGCAAGGTCGCCGCCGTGCTGGCGCGCCGGATCGAAGTAATCGAGGGCCCGCGTTATGAGCAAATAGGTATTGGCATCGAAATACGTGGAAAATTTTTCACCCTGATACCGGAGGTAGGATTCGACTTCAAATTCCACATCGTATCCGTAGCGGTAATCCCCATCGAGGGTAGGTTCACGTTGCGTTCGACCGAACTTTGTAGCCATGTCGTCATCAGACAAATACGTGATATGCCCGATCATGCGGGCTACCGACAAGCCATGGCGCGGAACCGTATTGTGCGCATAGTAGTTGCCACCATGGAAGTCAGGATCGTTGATGATCGCACGGCGCACCACTTCGTTAAACGCGATATTCTGTGCAGACAACCGGGGGGTACTGGCAATGACGATGCAATGGGCAACCCGTTCCGGGCAGGTAATGGCCCAACTGAGAGCCTGCATACCCCCCAGAGAACCGCCCATGACCGCCGCAAACGTATCAATACCGAAATGGTCGGCAACACGTGCCTGGGCCTTGACCCAATCTTCGACCGTCAAGACGGGAAAACGGCTCCCCCAGGGCGTACCTGTCGCGGGATCGATACTGGCTGGCCCCGTTGAACCAAAGCACGACCCAAGATTATTGACACCAATAACAAAAAAACGATCGGTATCAAGCGCTTTGCCGGGGCCCACCATGTTGTCCCACCAACCGATATCCTTGGGGTTGGCAGCAGAAATACCAGCCACGTGGTGCGATGCATTCAAGGCATGGCAAACCAGCACGGCATTGGTGCGATCTGCGTTCAGTTCACCATAGGTTTCAACAGCCAGAACATAAGACGGCATGAGCTGACCGCTCGCCAACGGCAAAGGCTGATCGAAAGGGATGAACTGCGGTTCAACGACCCCCACTGATCCGGTGGGCACGACAGGGATTCCACGCTCTGCGGCCGGCGAGGCAGCCGGGATGGATGACGGTGAAGGAGACGGAATAGGGACCATTTGACGGACCTCTTTAGCTGGATTTATTAGTGGCGCCCGCAAGCGGATCAGGCAAATCGGCGCATCGGAGGGATTCTAGCAGACAGCGACAACCGGACATAAAACACGATTTTACATTTGAAAAAACTAATGATAAATTCTAACAATAACTTAAAATCAACATGCTCGAGACATCGTAAATGACTGGAACACATGAAATAACCCGGAACGCATGCAGCACGCTCGAAACACGCGACCAAGACACCTGCCCGAACCCCAAGACCACGCCGTGCCCGCTCAGCCAGGCAGCCGCACAGCTCACCCACAGGGAACTGGTCTGCCTGCAATGGGTCGCGGAAGGTAAAAGTGCCATGCAAATCGCCAGTCATTACAACCGGACACTCGACACAATCAATCACCACCTGAAAAATGCTTACCGCAAACTGGGTGCTCGCAGCCGGCTGGAAGCAGTTGTCCCCATGATTCGCGCCGGGCTTCTGCCACGAATTGAAAAAGACCGGACAATCGACTGGGACACAGGACGCAACTCCACACTGCGTGACTGAACCCCTGTTGACACTGTTGATGAACCCTGCAGCAGTCAGGGGCTTGCGGGTCATGCAAAGCGCTCTCGGTTAAAATCCGTGCTCAACCGCAACGGAGAAACACTGCGCCATGACACTACGCACACAACGCCACGCCGCGCTCGGCCAGAACCTGCCCTTGCTGAAAGAACTCTTGCGAGGCATCGAAAAAGAGGGGCTGCGCGTTGATCACGAAGGGCGCCTTGCCATGACGCCCCACCCTGCCGGGCTGGGCTCCGCCCTGACCAACCCCACCATCACCACCGACTACTCCGAGGCACTGCTTGAGCTGATAACGGCCACACATACTTCAACAGAAGGGTTGATGAACGAACTGGAAAAAATCCACCGTTTTGTGGCCAGTGAACTTCAGCAGGAAGTGCTCTGGAACCAATCCATGCCCGCCTGGCTGCCCGCCGAACCTGAAATACCCATTGCCTGGTACGGCACCTCGAATTCCGGCATGCTCAAGCATGTTTACCGACGCGGCCTGGCCGAACGGTACGGGAAATCCATGCAATGCATCGCGGGTGTGCACTACAACTTTTCTCTGCCATCGGCCTTCTGGGAACTGCCAGGTTTTAACGGCGAACACGCAAAAGACCGGCAATCGGGCGGGTACATGGCCCTGATTCGTAACTTTACGCGTTACTCCTGGCTATTGATGTATCTGTTTGGTGCATCGCCGGCTGTCTCGAAGGATTTTCTGCGCGGCATGCCCCACAGCCTTGAGAGCCTTGATAACGACACCTTTTACCTGCCCTGGGCCACCAGCTTGCGCATGAGCGATCTGGGCTACCAGAACAAGGCACAATCAGACCTGCAACTTTGCTACAACGACCTGAGCACCTTCCTGGGCCGCATGGTCAAGGCGGTTACAACCCCCTGGCCTGCCTACGAAGCAATTGGCACCCATCGTGACGGGGAATGGATCCAGCTGAATACCAATATTCTGCAGATTGAAAACGAATACTACTCAACCATCCGCCCCAAACGCGCCACCTGCCGTGGCGAGCGCCCTTCAGCTGCACTGGCCCAACGGGGCGTGCAGTATGTTGAAGTACGCTGCCTTGATATCGACCCCTATTCCCCGTTTGGCATAAGCGCACACACAAGCCGGTTCATGGATGCCTTCCTGCTGTTCTGTGCAACAGAAGACAGCCCCCTGTTCCCGAGCAACGGGTTTTGCAGTGAAAGTCATAACAACTTCAGGCTGACCGTCAAAGAGGGGCGTCGCGAAGGGGTCCGGCTGATGCGAAACGGAGCAAGCATTCCCCTGACAGACTGGGCACAGGAACTGCTTGAACAGCTTGAACCCTACGTAACATTGCTTGACCAGAGCCAGGACATTCAGGCACACGCCGCCGCCTTGCAAACACAACGGGAAAAAGTGGCCAACAGCGGCCTGACGCCCTCGGCAAGGTTGCTGCACGACCTGCACGAAAGCGGGCAGTCGTTTCACACGTTCACGTTGAATCAAAGCCGCCGGCATCACGCAACCCTGATCGAGCAGGGTCTGGAGCCGGAGCTGCTTGAGCACTTCCGTGCCCAGGCGCGAAAATCGGTGCAGGAACAGGCAGACCTGGAACAGGGGGATACCGTGTCGTTCGAGAGCTATGTTGAAGCCTACCACCGATTACCGGTAACAAGCGGCCTTACTCAAGGTACTTGTTGATTTCCTCGGCAAGCTTTACGGGGTTGAACTTGTCGATATAACCGTCGGCCCTGACTTTTTTACCAAATTCCCGGTTCGATTCGCCCGACAAAGAGCTCTGGATCAGAACCGGGATACCATCGAAACGTTTGTCTTCACGGATCAGCTTGGTCAGTGTGAAGCCATCCATTTCGGGCATTTCAATGTCGGTCAGAATGACTGTCAGGTGGTTTTTAAGGTCTTTGCCGTACTGATCGGCCATGGCCATGAGCTTTTCGTAGGCATCGCGGCCATTTTCAGACGAACGGTAAGGCACCCCCATTTTATTCAGGGTTGAAACAATAAGACCCTGCGCCGTTTTGGAGTCTTCAGCGAAATAGACCAGCGGCTGCTTTTTATACTTGACCGTATCCACCGCCTTGAATTCTTCGTCGTGCTCGGCCGGGTTGATGCGCGACATGATGGTTTCGACATCGACGATCATGACGAGTTTGTCTTCGACCTCGGCGATGGACGTAATGAGATTGGAGTTCATGATCTGGGGCGCAGGCTTGATCAGATTCCAGTCAAGACGAACAATGTTGTCGATGCGATCAACCAGGAAACCCTGAACATTGTTGTTGTATTCCGTGATGATCAGGCAATCGCGATGGCCCTTTTGTTCGGACCCCATGAAAAAGGGAAGATCGATCATGGAAACCACCTGACCACGCAACCGCAGCATGCCCACAACACCGGTATTTTCAGAGTTGGGCAATGAGGTGAGATCAGGGGTTTTCATGACTTCGCGCACTTTGAACACATTGATGCCATAGCTCTGATAACTATCGGTTTTTTCATCGTAGAGCTCGAAAACCAGCAGTTCAAGCTTGTTGGACCCCGCCAGATTGGTGGTTTCGTGAACGCTGTCGAAGTAGCCGGCGTGGTTGCTTGTGCTCATTGCAGTTTTCCTTGCAGAATGGTCGCCACGGACGCTGCCCGATTTGCTCGGTCAGTGTCGGCGTCATGATGTTGAGTTGATTATAGAGAGTTATTAACGATCCATAACATTTTGGCACGCCGGACTGATTGAGCAAACACAAAGCAAGGGCGTAAAAAAAGCACCCTTGCGGGTGCACACACTGAAAACAAAAAGAAGCGGGCCCGAACCAGGGCACACACAACCGAAACTGGCGCGCCCGACAGGAATCGAACCTGTATCGAGAGCTTCGGAAACTCTAATTCTATCCATTGAACTACGGGCGCAGAATGACAATTGTAGCGCATCTTTCGGATGACCTGGAATCAGTACCGCGAACACTCATGCACTAAACAGACAGTACCGGTATAATCTGGTCTTTCTGTGAGCCCTGCCTTTTGTGCAATCAAGAATCAGGGTCTGCACGCCCCTACTCCCACAAGAATTCAGGCCTTCGCGCCCCCAAGAAATATTCAGGATTCGACTATGAGCACTACGGAAAACCACGCCAACGCCCGCAAGACCCCGGTTACCACGGTCATTCTGGCTATCGTCATTCCCGTTGTGGCCCTTGTTTTGCTGTTCAACATCATGATGTCCAGCAACATGAAGGTCGTAGGTAACGATCCCGAATCACAAGAAGCCGTAGCTTCCCGCATTCAACCCATTGCAGGCTTCGCGCTGGTCGATACCAGTGGCCCCAAGGTTCTCAAAACCGGCCAGCAGGTTTATGACTCCACCTGTGCAGCCTGTCACGGTGCCGGTGTGGCCGGAGCCCCCATTTTTGGCAATGCCGATGCATGGGCACCCGTAATCGCAAAAGGCTATGAAACCCTGGTCAAGAATGCCCTGAATGGTATTAATGCCATGCCGGCACGCGGGGGCAACCCGACATTGGCCGACATCGAAATCGAGCGGGCCATTGTACTCATGGCCAACAAGGCAGGCGCCTCTTTCCCTGAGCCCAAAGAACCTGAAGGCGAAGGCGCAGAACCCAAAGCCGCACAGTAAACACAACAGCTTCCTGCCCCTTGCGGTACGAAAGAACACTAAAAAAACCGGCAACCCATGCCGGTTTTTTTAGTGTCAGGCAACGAAACGCCACCGCGTGACCGGCTCAATGCCGATCACGCGTAAGTGGTTATTTACCTGAAGTTGCAGCCTGGGCACGCAACGACATGCCCAGCTGCACGCGGCGCTGCAACCACAAACTGGTGCGATAACGCATATCGCCGGTAACCCGTTGCATATTGCGCAAGATTTCAAGCACATGCGCTGCCCCAAGCGCATCACCGATCGACAACGGACCGCCTTTCGGGTAACCCAGGCCCAGCGAAACGGCAAGATCAATATCTTCGGGGGTGGCAATGGACTGCTGTGCAATGTCGCAGGCCACGTTCACGATCGAAGCAACAATGCGCTGGGCAACAAAGCCGGCCGAATCGGCAATGACGGAAACTGCCGTACCATCAGAAGCCAGCAGCGCATGTGCGGCATCGCGCCAGACGGGTAGCGTGGCATCCGAGCACATGATCACACGGCGGCGCCCTTGCTCAAGACCAAAGAAAGTGTCAAGCGCAACCGTGCGTTCGGCATCGAGCTGATGCGCGGCCACTACAGTGGCGGTGTCCTCGCCAAAAGGCGTGACAACGATCAGCGCATCAGGTGGCGGGACCTCGGAGGCAACGACCTGAACACCAAGCTCTCTGAACAATGCTGCGGCACGCTTGTGGCCGACCGAATGATAAGGCGCCAGCCAGACATTCAGCCCGCTGTGCACCGCAGGCACTGGCGCATCGGCCGGTACAACCTTTTGACCTTCGGGGTAGGCATAGAAACCCTGCCCCACCTTACGGCCAAACAGACCGCCGGCAACACGGGCTGCAGCAATGGGCGATGGGCGAAAACGGGGTTCATCGTAAAACTGATGGTAGATGGACTCCATGACCGGATGCGAAACATCGAGGCCTGTGAGATCCATGAGTTCGAAAGGGCCCATGCGGAAACCGGCCTGCTCGCGCATGATCGCATCGACCTGATCGAACGGCGCAACCGATTCCTGCGCAACTTTCAATCCTTCAATATTCATGCCGCGGCCAGCGTGGTTCACAATGAACCCCGGCATATCGCGGGCACGCACGGGCGTATGACCCATTGTTCGCGCCAGCACCATGAGCGCATCACCCACGACGGGATCAGTACGCAAGCCGTCGATGACCTCCACCACTTTCATCAGTGGCACAGGATTGAAAAAGTGGAAACCCGCCACACGATCAGGACGGCCGCACGCCTGGGCCAATGCCGTGATCGACAGAGAGGATGTATTCGAGGCCAGTATGCAGTCCGGCGCAACAATCGCTTCAAGCTCCCGGAAAAGACTGCATTTGATGTCGAGACGCTCGATGATGGCCTCGATCACCATATCGGCGGTTGCCATGGCCTGAAGAGAGTCGCATGCCACAACGCGGGCCAGCGAGGCCTCGGCATCGGACGGTGTGATTTTGCCCTTTTCAGCCAGCTTGGCCCAAACGGCCTTGAGGCTATCGCGGGCGGCTGCCACGGCCTGTGCACTGGTGTCGTACAGCATGACCTGAATACCCGCCTGGGCTGCGATCTGGACGATACCACGCCCCATGGCCCCGGCACCGACAACACCGAGCTGATTGATTTTTTTCACCTTGAACACTCCTTGTAAAAGCGGACCCACGCCGGCAACGGCTTGAGGGCGTCACCCGCTATTTTGCCTGATCGAAGACCTCAACCGTATCCGGTGATCACTTGATGGACAGCACTCGACCAATGCCTGGCCACACGGGTTCTGTTTGATTTCGACAACATCCACCAGGAAGGCGCTCTATATTAGGGTTAACCCTTGATTTAATGTTAGGGTTTACCCTAGAATACGTTTTATACAAACAGTACATTTCCACTCAAAGGTTTTCTCATGGCAAACGCAGCACTTCAGAATTACTCCGTACTCAGTGACTCGCTTGAGCAGCAACTGGTTCGCACTGCTGCCGTGGCGGAGCATGGTCGGCGGGTGGTTCAATTTGGTTTCGGCGCTGTGCGCCTTGCGGGTCGTTTGGTATCGGCGGTGTATCACTATACCGTTGAGGTCTCGGCGGCACTGAACGAAGCACGTGCGCGTGACGCACGCTTTTCGAAGGCGCACTGGTAACCAGACCGGGCCGGGTCGAGCCGGACCAGACCCTTCTTGGGTCTGGCTGATCAAGGGCGCTTATGCGCCCTTTTTCAAGAGTGTTTTAAGCATTCCCAAACGCTCGGAAGGAGTTATTCCGGGGGTACCTGGCGCGTCGGAAATGCCCTCGGCTGGAAACCCCATTTCCTCGATGAAGCGCGAACGTTCCCTGATCTGGTCTTCACGCGCCTTTCTGCGCCGCTTGCACCACGACACATGCAAACTGTAGCGTGCCCGCGTAATTCCAACGTACATCAGACGACGCTCTTCCTGGATACGCTGGATGAGCGCACCATCGGGCGCCTCCGGATCAAGGTCTTCGTCACGCCCCATGTGTGGCAGCAACCCCTCTTCAACGCCAATCAAATACACATGCGGGTACTCGAGCCCCTTTGACGCATGCAGCGTTGACAAACGTACGGCGTCAGGGTCGTCGTCCTCGTTACGCTCCAGCATGGTCACCAGAGAAACATGCTGAACCAGATCAAGTAATGAAAGCCCATCTTCAGTGGCCTTGCGTTTGAGCCAACTGATCAGTTCAAGCACGTTCTGCCAGCGCACTTCAGCCGGTTTTTCATCGTACAGATCGTACAGATGGCGCTCGTACTGGATCGCATTCAACAGATCATCAAGAATACGTGGCGCAGAATCATCTACCTGATCAGGCACGGGCCTGTCGGTGAACACAGCCTGCCCGCTTTGTGTCTCGTGATCGACCGACAACAAGGAACCCTGAACCGGTTGACTGACAGTGACATCGCGCCCGGCCCTTTGCTGCAAACGCTGAATGAAACGCGCAAAAGCCAGCAAGGGTTCAAGCTGCCGCTGCGCCAGACGACCCGTGGCACCAATTTCGAACACGGCAGCAAACAATGAAAGGTGATGCCCGGCCGCAAATTCACCCAGGGCCTGCAGGGTACTTTGACCAATACCCCGGCGCGGCGTTGTAGCGGCCCGAATGAACGCAGGATCATCGTCATCGTTGGCAACCAGCCGCAAATAAGACAGCACATCACGAATTTCCGGCTTGTCGAAAAAACTCTGCCCACCCGCAATCGTGTAGGGGATACGCAGATCGCGCAACGCCTGCTCCATGCTTCGGGCTTGCTGGTTGCTTCGATAGAGCACCGCAAAATCCCGCCATTGCGCCTTGCGCTCAAACCGCGCTGCGGAAATACGGAATGCGACGGATTCGGCCTCAACCTGCTCGTTATCGAGAGCGGCAACCTGAATTGCTTCACCCTGCCCCAGATCGGACCACAGCGTTTTGGGAAACAAGTTGGGATTCTTGCCAATGACCCGGTTGGCCGCCGTCAGGATGGATTGCACCGAGCGGTAGTTCTGCTCAAGCTTGATCACTTGAATGGCGGGATAGTCGACGGTAAGCTTGGCCAGATTTTCCACCGTAGCGCCACGCCAGGCATAAATGGCCTGGTCATCGTCACCCACCGCCGTAAACATGGCCCGAGAACCTGTCAGGGCCTGCACAATACGGTACTGGCACACATTGGTATCCTGGTATTCATCAACCAGCAAGTACAGCACCCGGCCTTGCCAGCGCTGACGCACTTCTGTATTGCCCTCAAGCAACATGGCGGGCAAACGGATCAGATCGTCAAAATCAACGGCCTGATAGGCGCGCAGCGTGGCATCGTAGCTGCGATAGACCTTGGCTGCTTCAATATCGCTGGGCGAAGCCGCTGCCTGTTCGGCGGCATCAGGCCCCATCAACGCATTCTTCCAGAGCGAAATTGTTTGCTGCACCGCCTTCAGGCGGGCCTTATCGGTTGTGACAAGCAATTCCTGAATGAGGGCAAGTGCATCGTTGGCATCAAAAATGGAAAAGCTTTTTTTAAGCCCGGCATGACCGGCCTCTTCACGCAACAAACGCAAACCCAGCGAATGAAAGGTGCTGATGGTGATACCTCGGGCCATGCGGGCATCGACAAGACGTCGAAGACGCTCACTCATTTCACGCGCAGCCTTGTTGGTGAAGGTCAGTGCCACGATACGGTTGCCGGGATAGCCGCATTCCCGGAGCAAATACGCCATTTTCTGGGTGATGACGCGTGTTTTGCCACTACCCGCACCCGCCAGGACCAGACACGGGCCGTTCAAGTACAGAACAGCTTCGCGCTGGGCAGGATTCAGATCGACAGGGACCGTATGACCGGGATGCATTGGATGAGCAGACTGCTGATGTTCAGATATCAAGGGGATCGACTTCAAGTGCATGCCGAACTTTGAGCTCGCGCGCCTGCTGCGCAAGGTGCGTTGCCCAGTGCGACAGGAACACCTGCAACGCCGGGCGGTGTGTGCTTTCAAGCAGAAGTTGTGCGCGCTCGACGTTGGCCACCCGGACCACTCGCAACGGAACAGGGTCATAAAAACTGACACGATCGGCACCCAGCAAGGCTTGAGCCAGTTCAAGCCCCTGTTGGCGCTGCTGTTGTAAAAATGCGAGTGCATCGGCCAGTGATCGCGCTTCGGCAGTCAACAAGGCCTGATGCGCATAGGGGGGCAAGCCGATTGCCTGACGCTCATCGAGACTGTAGCGGGCAAAGGACGGGTAGTCGTGCCGCACAAGGCACTGATACACAGGCTGATCAGGGTAATCCGTTTGAATCAGCACCCGACCGCCACGCCCGTGCCGGCCGGCACGCCCGGCAACCTGCATAAGCTGGGCAAACAGGCGCTCAGGCGCACGGAAATCGTGGGAAAAAAGCATGGAATCCGGATTCAACACACCCACCAGACCCAGATTGGAAAAATCGTGTCCCTTGGCGACCATCTGGGTACCCACCAGGATATCGATCCGCCCCTGATGTACCTGTTCGAACAGGCGGGCGGCGCTGCCTTTCAAACGTGTGGAATCGGCGTCGATGCGGGCTATGCGTGCCCCCGGAAATCGATCGGCCAGATCGGCTTCGAGACGCTGGGTACCACGCCCCATGGGCTTGAGATCCTGGTCACCACATTCGGGGCACGCGGCTGGCACGGGAGACTGATAACCACAGTGGTGACAATGCAAACGGTGTTTCACCCATCCGCTGGTATCGGTAGACGCGCGATGAAGCACCGCATAGACCGAGCAACGTGGACACTGACTGACCCAGCCACATGACCCACAATGCAGCACAGGGGCGAAGCCTCGACGATTCAGAAAAACCAGTGATTGCTGCCCGGCCTGGAGAGTTTCTTCCAGCGCCTGCAGCAGGTGGGGTGAAAAGCCCTGATCCAGCTTGAGCCGACGTGTATCGATCAGCTGAATTCGGGGGGGATCGCTGGACAGGGCGCGCTGCGGCAGCTCAAGGTGCAGGTAGCGACCGGTTTGAGCATGGTGCCAGGTTTCAAACGAAGGTGTCGCCGAACCCAGCACAACGGGAATCGAGAGATCGTGGGCGCGCCAGATGGCAAGATCACGGGCCGAATAGCGTAAACCCTCTTGCTGTTTGTATGAAGTATCGTGCTCTTCATCAACAATGATAAGCCCCAGGTCGGTAAATGGCGCAAAAACCGCCATACGCGTTCCCAGCATCACTTGGGCCTGGCCACGGGCCAGTTGCACCCAGGCTCGCAAACGCTCAGTGTCTGTCAGGCCACTGTGCATCACGACAACGCTGTCGTGTCCCGCCACTGAACTGAGCCGTTCACGCAGCGCACGCTCGAACTGAGGGGTTAAATTGATTTCCGGAACCAGAAACAGAACCTGTCTGCCCTGCTGCAGTACATGCACCGCAGCCTGCAGATAAACCTGTGTTTTACCGCTGCCGGTGACGCCATGCAGCAATACCGTGCGATGACCCTGCACAGCGGTGATTGCATCAACAGCAGCCCGCTGCGCCGCATTCAATTGCGGCCCATCGTGCACCACCGGGTCGGCAGCCGTAACACCTGCAGCCAGGGAGCCCGGAACTGCACTGTCAGGTGCCACGTTACCGGAAGAGGCTGGACAGGCGGGTGAGGTACTTGACCGAGAAGGCATTTCACGGTTTTTTGATGGCGTACGACGCAACAACCGATCGACGGGCCCGCCGCCCGCCCTTTTACCTCGATACGCCGACACCTTGCGCAATGGCCCGGGGAGCACGGGAAGTGCAACTTCTCCGACAGGGCGCTGATAATAGTGCGCTGCAAACTGCGCCATGCGTAACCAGTGCGCTGACAACGCAGGCAAGTCATCCAGAATTGCAGAAACCGGTTTGATCTGATGCTCGGGAAACCCGGGTTGTTCAGGATTTCCAACAACCAGCCCCACCAGCTCACGTCGACCGAAGGGAACAATGACCCGCAGCCCGATGGCAATGGGTTGATGGCTGCAGTAATCGAACGGCCCTGGCAGAGGCACGTCGAGGACAACCCGCACCCAAAACTTAGGCGCATCCATGGACACGTCTTCTGTGGATAACTTTGGGGAAAACCCGTTTGACATTTAGTGGAAAACAGTCGAGAACATAACAAAGCACATGGTAAAAACAGCCTGTATTTATATTTTTTCTATAAATATCAATGCTTTAAATGACCAACCACACGTTATTCAACATGATGACAGCCAGATGTCAGGCGAGCCATTGCTGTGCACAAACACAGGACAGCCCGACACGAGCGCGCAAACACAAGACACACTTGCGAAATGAACTTGAATGACAGACCTGGCAGCCTGCCTGGCCTGAATCACTGAGAACTGCAGCCTGCCGGGCCGGACGCATCGGCGGCTAGTGATGGCGACGACTGTAGCTGTGCACTTCATCAACCAGTATGCCTACCGCTTCAGGCGGTGTGAACCGATTAATGCCATGCCCGAGATTGAACACATGCCCACCCGCACCAACGGGACCAAAATCGTCAATGACACGCCGCGCCTCTGTGCGGATTGCCTGTTCGGTGCCAAAAAGCACCATGGGATCCAGATTACCCTGAAGGGCAACGGTATCGTTGACGCGCTTGCGAACTGATCCAAGACTGGCTGTCCAGTCGAGACCCACGGCATCACACCCGGTAGCAGCGATCTGCTCAACCCACTGCCCCCCCCCCTTGGTGAACACAATGACCGGAATTCTGACACCGTTGTGCTCACGCTTCAGGGCATTGAGCACCTGCTGTGTATAAGCAAGAGAAAATTGCTGGAACAGGCCATCGGCCAAAACACCGCCCCAGCTGTCGAAGATCATGACGGCCTGCGCCCCGGCTTCGATCTGGGCGTTCAAATACTGTGCCGTTGCCTGGGCATTGATGGCAAGAATACGATGCAAAAGATCGGGACGACTATACAGCATGGTTTTGATCAGGCGGTAGTCGGAGGAGCCCTGACCTTCGACCATGTAACAACCGATGGTCCAGGGACTACCGGCAAAGCCAATGAGCGGAACGCGACCGTTCAATGCTTTGCGAATGACACTGACCGCATCGAAAACATACTGCAAACGTTCCATTGGCGGGACCTGCAAGCGGTCGACATCGGCTTGCGTTCGTACAGGATGAGCAAACCGCGGCCCTTCACCCGCCAGAAAATCAAGACCGAGCCCCATGGCGTGCGGAACGGTCAGGATATCGGAAAACAGGATGGCGGCATCGAGTTCGAAACGCTCAAGTGGCTGCAACGTTACTTCACAGGCAAAGTCGGGATTTTGCGCCAGCCCCATGAACGATCCGGCACGGGCACGTGTTGCGTTGTATTCAGCCAGATAGCGCCCAGCCTGCCGCATAAGCCAAAGCGGCGTGTAAGGCACGGGCTGTCGCATAAGCGCGCGCAGGAAGATGTCGTTTTGCAAAGTAGGCGCTGTCACAGAAATTTCCTTCAAGGTTAACCTTCCATTTTACCTTCGGTATCGTCGTCTGGAAATGAAGGGCTTCGATAGGTATCGGGGCTGATACCGTGTTTGCACATGAGAGCCCAAAAAGCGCGTCGATGTTTTTTGGCATAACGCGCTGCCATCGCAATGTTGCCCGAAGAGCGGGCAAGCACAGCGTTAATGTACGCACGTTCAAAACCGGCCGTAACCTGAGCCTTGGCTGCCTTGAACGAATGCCGATCCGTTGCACATGTCACAGCCTTGCCTACGGCAATAGCGTGCAACTGCCCCTCCGAGTAGTCAAGCACCCTGCTTTCGAAGCCAGGTTCGGCCAGGACAGCACTTGAGTAAACAGATGAGCGGCTCGCCGGGACATCCGACACGCAAAAATCGGTACCGGATTCGGTGTTCATCAGTGGGTAACCACCCGGGGCAAGAACCCGCTGCAGTCGTGCCCGAAGCTCTTCAAAACAGACAGGAACACGGATGAAATCGGCAATATGCATACCGTGAAGATCATTCAAGGCAGGCGCTTTAAGATCATCGCTGAGAATGACCACAGGTGTAGACAGCGCGTGTTCGGCCACTTTAAGACTGGTGCGCAAATGCCCAAGTGTGCTGGAGCTGGCAGGCAGCAAGCATACATCGAACCTGCGCAGCAACAGGGCCTTTGAAGCGAGCTCTTTGACCGAATCAGGATGATCCTCAAACAAGTCTGTAGCAACCCAGTGTACGTTTAACCGCCCTGATGCATGGGCACCCAATACGGACTTGAATTCTTTGATGCGGTGCCGGGGAGCAATCAGTGCACAATCGATTCGCTGCTTCATAAAGTCTCCTTGTTTCATTCATTGTTTATGAATAAAAAGCATAGAACAGCGGCGCGAAACGACACAATCAGCAATAACATCAGTGATATTGTTACGTAAAGGTATACCCTTAAGTGCGGACCAACGACTGCGCTTTTGGTGTGTTGCTGGTTGCTTCTGATGCAGTGGTTGCTTCTGATGCGTTGTTGGTTTCTTTTGGCGGTTCTGTCGAGGGTGACGTGTGCGGTTGTGCATCACCCGGCCCTGCGGGCTTCCCGCGAATCCGTCCCTGCCCGGGGCGGGCGGGCTTGCCCTCGGTATTGAAAAGGCGGGGTTTAATACCCTTGCTCTAATTGAGTTTGACAAAGACGCGGCGGCGACGCTTAAAACAAACCGTCCTAAATGGAATGTCATTTGTGACGATATTGCGAATGTTTCACCGCAAGACTTAACCGCTCTTTTCGGGCTTGAAGTCGGTGAATTGGAATTACTCTCGGGCGGCGCGCCTTGTCAATCATTTTCATACGCTGGAAAAAGACTTGGTTTAGAGGACGCACGGGGAACACTATTTTATCATTTTGCTGTATTTCTTGAAAAATTGCGCCCGAAAACCTTTTTATTTGAAAATGTGCGCGGACTGCTTACGCATAATCGCGGGAATACATATGAAACAATTCTTGAAATATTCACACAAGCGGGATATACCATTCAAAAACAAGTATTGAACGCTTGGGATTACGGGGTTGCCCAAAAGCGGGAACGCCTTATAACTATTGGTATCCGTAACGACTTAACAGACAAAATTAAGATTGAGTTTCCCACTCCGCACGAATACAAACCCGTATTGCGCGACGTGCTTCATGATGTTCCCGAAAGCGATGGGACGCAATATTCTGAATATAAGCGTAAAATCTTTGAGTTAGTCCCGCCCGGCGGCTGTTGGCGCGATATTCCCGCCGATATAGCAAAAGAGTATATGAAAAGTTGCTGGAATATGGGCGGTGGTCGGACAGGTATTTTACGGCGATTGAGTTTAGATGAGCCATCATTAGCTGTATTAACTTCACCGTCCCAGAAGCAAACAGACAGATGTCATCCACTGGAAGCGCGCCCGTTCAATATCCGTGAAAATGCGCGCGTTCAATCTTTTCCGGACGAATGGAAATTTTGCGGAAGCGTGAGCAGTCAATATAAACAAGTTGGTAATGCCGTTCCTGTTCTACTCGCTTACGACATAGCCAAAGAGATATACAGGGGGTTAGAACAATTATGAGTTGGGATTTGACATTTATATCCGAACAGGATTTTACAAAGCACGTCGAATTAACCATACAGCAATATGGGGATAAGCTTGCGCCTTATGATTTGCGAAAATTCAACAGTAATATCGTGGACCCCATCAAGCTGATTTTTGATAAAACTGTTTACCGTTTTTCATGGGAAGAAATTATAAATAATGAAGTATTCCGTCAGCGGGACAAGTCAAACAATAACGATATAGGATATTTTCATCAACGCATTTTTCAGTACATAGCGGGCTGTAC
>JAAYGT010000116.1 GCA_012727555.1 Alcaligenaceae bacterium
GATCGACCGCGCGAGTTCTGGACCCGCCCCGGTAAGGGCTGCAACGACGGGAAGCCCGTAGGGCCGTGCGATGCACCCGATGCGCCGCCACACCCCGACAGAACCGGCAAAGAATACCCACACCCCTGGCACTAAGAATCATTACAGAAGCAAAAGACCCACAGCCTGCTAGGCAAGTCTTCAGGCCATCAGCCCATACGGCACCTGGGCCAGCACCTTGTACCGTGACGCATGTTCACCCGGTTGTGACGCCACCAGCACACAGCGGTCCGGGCGCCAGACCAGTGGCTTGCGTTTGAGCGATTCCACATCACCGGGCCCCGCTTTGCGCAGCAGCGATACATGGGGTCTGAACACCTGCTCGGTACGCCTGAAACCCAAAGGCTCAAGTTTTGCCCAGATGCCATTGTGCAGCGTATCCAGCCAGCCGATGCGCTCATCCTCGTTGTCCGTGACGCCTGCCCAGACTACCCCTGGCCCTTCAAAGCGCCCGAAACGGGTCAACGCCAGCGCATGCCAGGCCATACGCCACGAAGCGATGTCGCTGACCAGTGCCGAGACCCGTTCTGCAGGCGTTGCCCCCAGAAAAGCCAGGGTCAGGTGCAGCGTATCCGGCGTCATCATGCGCCCGCCGCACACAGCATGCGCATCGCGTACCCAGTCCATCATGGTCAGTGCCGTTTCGTACGATGGCCACAACGCCAGAAAGATACGCATCGGCGGTTCCTGAACCAGTGGCCGATCGTGCAGTTCGATAGCGGATGTCGAGGGAGGGGAAGACAGGGGAGTGATGGTCATTGAAGTTCCTGAGCGTGTTGCCTGCGCGCCTGCAAGCCGTTTTGCAGCCGGAAGGATACCTGCATTTCGGGTTGACGCTGGCGAGTGCGCTTCGATAACATGACCGCAATCACGCCTTCCGAGAACCACTTCATGACCCCTGACTCCCTTGCCATGATCCAGCGCCTGATCGCTTTCGACACGGTCTCGCGCAATTCCAACCTGGAACTCATCCATTATGTGCGCGACTACCTGGCCGGTCTGGGTGTGGAAAGCCACTTGGTCAGCAACCCTGAGGGCACCAAGGCCAATTTGTTTGCCACCGTTGGGCCCAACGTGGAAGGGGGTGTGGTGTTGTCGGGTCACACCGATGTCGTGCCCGTTGACGGTCAGCCCTGGGATACCGAACCATTCACCGTTGTTGAAAAAGACGGTCGCCTGTATGGACGGGGTACCTGCGACATGAAAGCCTTTTCGGCGGTGGCCCTGGCGCTGGTGCCCTACATGCAGGAACGGGGTCTGAAGCGCCCCATCCATTTTGCGCTCAGTTACGATGAAGAAATCGGCTGCTTCGGCGCGCCTTCCATGATCGACCGTTTGCGCACCGACATTGCCCGGCCCAGTGCCGTGATCGTGGGCGAACCCACCAGCATGCAGCCCATTGTGGCGCACAAGGGTATTGCAGCCTTGCGCACCACCGTCATCGGCCACGAAGCGCATTCAAGCCAGGTGCAGCGCGGCGTCAGTGCCGTCATGACGGCTGCCCGACTGATCACCTTCATTGACGACATGATGGGCCAGAATCGTGCCTCTGCCGACCCTGCCTGCCGTTTCGAACCACCCTACACAACGCTGCACGTGGGTACGGTTCAGGGGGGCACGGCCATCAACATCATTTCGCGCGAATGTACCTTTGTGTGGGATATCCGTACCGTACCAGGCGATGACTGGCGCAGTTACTACACGCGTTTCCAGGCCTATGCCGATTCCCTGCTGCCGGCCATGCAAGCCATTTCGCCCAATGCCCGCATCACCACCGAAATTCTGGCCGATGCCCCGCCCCTGCAAGACCAGGGGGGCCAGGCGCAGGAACTGGTTTTCAGTTTGTGCGGTCACAACCACTCGGGTGTCGTACCTTACGCGGCCGAAGCCGGCCAGTTCCAGGAGCGCGGGTTTTCCGTGGTGCTGTGCGGGCCAGGCTCCATTGATCAGGCCCACCAGCCCAATGAATACATCGACATCAGCCAGGTGACAGCCTGCGAACAGTTTCTGAAGGAACTTGTCGAGCGTCTGGCACACTAAACAGTATGAATACACTCAGGTATCAAACCTTTTTTTCAAAATCGGGTTTCTGGCAGAAACTGGGCCGGCGCGGCGGCGCCTTGGGGCGTGGCGTGCTTGAAAAATCGCTCTACTTGTACTACGCAGTCCAGAATCCAGAAACACCGGCATGGGCCCGGCGTGTCATTTACGGGGCACTGGGCTATTTCATTCTGCCCCTCGATGCCATTCCTGATCTGGCGCCTTTGCTGGGTTACACCGATGACCTCAGCGTCATGGCGGCGGCCCTGGCCACCGTCAGTTTTTACATCACGCCCCAGGTCAAAGAACAGGCACAGACCAAACTGGCCAGCTGGTTCCCAGGTGCTCAGGTCGCCACTGATTCCGGGTCAACCACACCCGATGCCTGATTCCGGTCGTGCCGAGCATCCCGTTTCTGTGCCGGTTTCCTGGCGTACTGCCTGGCTGATCGAACTGGTGCGTCTGCGGGAAACGCTCTGGGGGCCGCTGGATGATCGCCTGGAAGTCGTTCGGGTGCAGGCAGCGGGGGGTACGCTGCCTGACCGTATTGCGGCACGTGCCCGTTTTCTGGGTGAGCGTGAGGGTCTTCAGGCAACGCTGGAAGCCTGGGTTCAGGGTGCTCGCCTGGCGCTGGTGCTGGTGTGCCTGCTGTCGGTCGGTGCAGCGTGCGGTGCGGCGGCGGGTGCCCTGGGTACAGGCGCCCGTCCCGTCAATGTGTTGCTGGCTCTGGTTGCTTTGCTCGGGTTGAACCTGGCCACGCTGCTGTTCTGGTGTGCGGGCGTTCTGGTGCAGCCAGGGCAGTCTTCCTGGCTGGCAACAGCCTGGCTGGGGCTGTCGAAGCGTCTGGCGCGTGGCCCTGATGCCGCACTCGCCCCCCGTGCCCTGCTTGGGGTGTTGAGTCGCCAGAGCGCAACCCGCTGGGTGTCCGGGGTGTTGAGCCATGGTGTCTGGCTGCTGGTCACACTGGCCATGGTGCTGACACTGGTAGCGTTGCTGGCCGCGCGTCGCTACACCTTCAACTGGGAAACTACCTTGCTCGATCCTGACACGTTCGTGGGGTTGGGGTTGGCGCTTGGTGCCTTGCCAGCTAGGCTGGGTTTCACCGTGCCTGATGCCGACCTGATCCGGATCAGTGACGGTTTGCATGCTTTGCCTGCGGCCGCCCAGGTGCAGTGGTCCGGCTGGTTGTTGGGGTGTGTGCTCGTCTATGGCCTGCTGCCGCGAGTGTGCCTGTTCGTGCTGTGCCTTGTCATGGCGCGCAAACGTCTCCGGGTTCTGGCACCTGATACTGCGTTACCGGGGCTGGTGGAGTTGCAGGATCGCCTTATGCCGGCGCGTGTCAGGGGAACGGCTGAAGCGCCGCCGCCCGACGTTTTCCAGAGTCAGGTTGCGACCGGATCGCCTGGGCAGGCGGTTGGGTCTGAAGCGACTGCCTGTGTGGGTCTGGATTGGCCGGCTGATGCGTCCTGGCCCCCCCTGGCGTTGCCGGCCGATGTCACCGATCTGGGGGTGATCGCGGGTCGCGCCGAACGCAATGCGGTTCTGTCGCACCTGCAGCACCACCGTACACAGCGTTTGCTGGTGGTGTGCGATGCGCATCAAACCCCGGATCGCGGTACGCTGGCCTTGTTGAGTGAACTGGCTGCCCAGGTGCCCGCGCTGCATGTCTGGCTGGCCCACCTGCCCGAATCGGGTGGGGCGTCGCCGGCGCGCCTGGAAACCTGGTACACCCTGTTGCTGCAGGCCGGTTTTGAAACCGCACAGTACAGCACCCGGTCTGAACAGATACTGCAGTGGCTCAAGCCCGCCTGAGCAGGCCGGAGCGTACCTGAAAGAATGTGCCTGAAATGATATGACGTCTTCCCCCGAAAGCCCTGACACCAAACGCGCGTCCGCCTTGTTAAGGCTGGCGGTGGTGGGCCATACCAACACCGGTAAAACCTCGCTCATGCGCACCCTGACACGGGACCCTGACTTTGGCGAGGTGGCCGACCGGCCCGGTACTACCTTGCATGTCGAGGCGGTGCAACTGCTGGCCGACGGGCGCCCTGTGGTCGAACTGTTCGACACCCCCGGGCTGGAAGACAGCATGGCCTTGCTCGACTACCTGGACCAGTTGGCACCGCCGCAGGAGCGGCTGGATGGCCCCGACCGCATCGACCGTTTTCTGAACAGCCCGGAAAGCCGCCGGCGTTTCGAGCAAGAAGCGCGTGTAGTGCGCACGTTGCTTACCTGTGATGCCGGCTTGTATGTGATTGATGCGCGCGATCCGGTGCTGGGCAAGCACAAAGACGAACTGGTTCTGCTGGCCGCCTGTGGTCACCCGCTGCTGCCGGTTCTGAATTTCAGCCAGAGCGCACCGGCTGCGCGCCTTGAGGCATGGCGTGCCAGTCTGGGCCGGTTGGGCCTGCATGCTCTGGTGGAGTTCGATACCGTGGCCCCGGCGCTCGACGGTGAAACCCAGTTGTATGACAAACTGGCCATATTGCTCGATTCCCATGCGGATACCTTGCAGGCGCTTCGTCAGGATCTGCTCCAGCAACGTCAGCAGCGCCATCAGGATGCCCTGCGTCTGATTGCCGAGCTGATCATCGATGCGGCTGCCCTGCGCATGACCTGTCCGCCCGACACCCAGGCACTGGAACAGGCTACGCAGGCACTGCGCCGCGCGATCCGGCAACGCGAAGCGGCCTGTGTCACCGCTTTGCTGCGCCGTTACAACTTCAGTGCCCGCGATTTTCCTGCCCATACGCTGCCGTTGCAGGGTGAGCGCTGGGACATGGATCTTTTTCATCCGCAGGCGCTCAAGGATATGGGCCTTCAGGTGGGCAAAGGCATGGTGGCCGGTGCCATGGCCGGCGCCACGCTTGATGCCTTCACGGCCGGTCTGAGTCTCGGGACAGCGACATTGCTGGGTGCGGCAGCCGGTGGCCTGTGGCAAGGAGCCGACAAACTGGGCAAGCGGATGCTGGGGCGTGTGCGTGGTTACCGTGAACTGACGGTGGACGATGCCGTGCTGCGTTTGCTGGTGTTGCGTCAGATGGCTCTGGTGCATGCTCTGGAACACCGTGGGCATGCAGCCCGTGCGCCCATTGACTTGAACCCTTGGTTGAACACAGACCGTAAAACGCCCTGGCATACCGATGCTTTACCCGATGTGGTGCAGGAAGCGCGCAGCCAGCCAACCTGGTCCAGTCTGGATCCGGCCAATGAGCCCAGCACCCGGCGTGCTCAAGCCGTGCAGGCATTGGCACACAGCTTGCAGCAGGTCTGGGCTGGCCTATAATCATGATCATGCGCACCACCAGCCACTTTTCCGTCCAGTCCGTCCAGGCACGTTTGTGTCCGGGCGTGCGCGTGCCTGCAGTGTTGGTGGTCACCGGTCGGCCAGGTCAGGCCGCCGAACTTCTCTTCAAGGTCAAAGGGTCCCCCGCCGTACTTTCCACGGCCGTGCGGGGCAGGCCACAGGGCTGAACGCTCTTTCCCCCGCACGGCATTTTGTCAGGGTATGCCACAGGCAGCCCTGTTCAATGTGCAGAGGCGGCGCTTGACCGGTGTTATCCGTAGATCTCTGCACACGCAGCCACCATCCGGGTGGTGTGTTTTCCTGCAATGGAGTGTGTCGTGGATTTCACCAAAAAATTTGTCAAAGCCAAGAACCCGTGTGCCGATGGTTTTCGCTGGTTCCTGCGTAATTACCGTGATGGCGGCAATTACCAGGAATTGCTGGATGCCCTGGTTGAAGAAGGGCGGGTCAATGATGCCTGCTGGTTGCTGAACCAGTTTGGCCCAACCGATGCGGTTCGTGTGGTCGATGCTATTGACGCGCAGGCCATGGTGTTTGCGGGAAGTCTGCATGTACGGGGTTCGGTCGAGGTGGACTGCCTGGTGCGTGCCGGGCGCAGCCTGCAGGTGGACGGCGGTATCCGTGCGGGTTTTGGGCAGGTGGCCGGGGTCGAGCACGGGATTTTTGTCGGTGACCAGTTACGCGTTGATGGTGGTGTGTTTGCGCGCGGGCCGGTGCGTGTGGGCGATGATATGCGGGTTGGCTGGGGTGTGGATGTCGATGGCGATCTGCAGTGTGCCGGTGATCTGCGTGCCCGCTGGGGGCTGGATTGCAGCGGTGCAGCGACCATTGGCGGTAATCTGCAACTGGGGCGCGACCTGACGATTGAAGGTGACCTGCGTTGCGAGCGGGCTATTCAGGTGGGTGGGTTCATTCAGGCGCGCGGTCAGGTTCGGGCCGGTCATGGCATTCTGGCGGCCGAATCGATTACGTGTGCCATGCACCTTGAGGCGGGGTGGGGTATCAAGGCGGGTGCCGCCATTCAGGTCGAGGGCAGTATTCAGGCCGGCGAAGGCGTCAGTGCCGGTGAACAGATTGAAACCGGGTCGGGCTACGGCCTGTTTGCCGGCCTGGCAGTGCACGTGGACAGTTGGGAAACGGGTGCCCGTGTGGCGGCCAGCAACAAGCCAGATCGTTTGATGAGCGGGTGGTGGGCGGGGCCTGCTGCGCTTTAGGGTGTGGCTATTCTTTGACGGTTCTGCCGGGGTGCGGGACCGCATCGGGTGCATCGCACGGCCCTGCGGGCTTCCCGCCATTGCAGCCCCGACTGGGGCGGGTCCAGAACTCGCGCGGTCGATCCGGTGGATCGACAAGCGTCGCGCTCAAACAACTGGACCCTTGTGCCCC
>JAAYGT010000117.1 GCA_012727555.1 Alcaligenaceae bacterium
GAAAGTAGGACATCGTCAGGCTCTTATCTGAAAAACCCCGCACATAACCTGTGCGGGGTTTTTGCTTTGTGCGTCCAGCATCGGCGCACGCCGGCCGGAACACAGGTGCGTTAAGGAATTCTTCAATCGCGTGAACAAAAGGCGCGAACAAAAGATCAGTTTGTGGATTATTCGCCGGAATCCGCAGTCGGATACTGGTTAAAATCCATGCGTATGAACGTAGGCTGTGTCGCTCAGCGATCAGGTGTTGTTGGCGGCCTTTCAGGAGCTGGCCATGTTTTTTGCGTCGCTTGCCCGCATCGGGTCTTCGCCGGTTATAACCCTCACAGAACACCATACGCTGCAAGATGCCGTTGATCTCATGGCTGATCGACGTATTCACAGCGTCATTGTCACCGCACACCACAAGCCGCCGCATGTGGTCACCACACGCCATCTCATGGCCCTTAGCATTGATGACGTTGCATTCACCACGCCGCTAAGCCAGGTTGATCTGCCAGAGCTTGCATGTTTGCATCCGCGCAGTACGGTGGTTGATGGTTTGGGCGCCTTGCGTAATGCCGCCGGTGTTGATCATATAGGTCTGATCAACGAGGACGGCCAGTTGCAGTCGATTGTCAGCTATTCCGATCTTGTGGCCAATCTTGATCCCCATGCACTGGCTGAAACCCGCACAATCAAAGAGTTGCTTGGCCTTGCAGCTTTCACGCGGCTTGACTGCACGGATACCGTGCGTACTGCGCTTGCCAGGCTGAACCAGACAGGCCACAGCGCGGCACTGGTTTGGGACAAGCATTCGTATGTCGGCATTCTGACACTCAGCGACATCACGCGCGCCCTGCAACAACAAGCCGATGCCTGGTCCCGCACTGTCGGTCAGGCCATGTCCGCGCCTTTGGTTTCGATTTCCGAAAATACTTCGCTGCAAGATGCCCTGGTATTCAGTCGGCAGCGAAACCTGAAACGTCTGGTGGTCGTCAATGTTGAAGGCACGGTTGTGGGCGTGCTGAATCAGAAAGATCTTGTCGCCCTGGTGTACGAAGGATGGCGCGATCTGCTCCAAGAGCAGGAACGTCAAATGGGCATCGAACGTGAGCTCTTTGCGGGTGGGCCGGTCATCATCATCGAATGGGGATCCGAAGCGGACCGTCCGGTACGCCATGTTTCAGAAAACGTGGAAGCCTTGTTGGGGTATTCGCCCCAAGCAATGCAGCACCCCGATTTCCGGTTCATGAATATCGTTGAGCCCACAGAAAGGGCACAGCTGCAGTCCCTGCTTGCAGCGAACATTCAACAGCGTTTGCCCTGCTGGGAGCAGGTCTACAGTGTTGTCGATGCGCAAGGCCAGTCACGACTCGTCTACGACTACACCCGTCCAGTCTACGATGACAACGGCGCTGTTCGCAGATTATTCGGCTACCTGCTGGATCAGACCCAGTTGCTGCAGGCCAAACGCAGTGCCGAACTTGCCGAGGATCGGTTTTCAAGCATGGCCCGCATGGCGGAAACGGTTATCTGGGAATGTGATCCGGAAGGCCTGATCACTTTCGCAAGCAGCAATGTCACTGAGGTTTGGGGATGGCCTGCTCATGACCTGATCGGTAAAAAAAAGGTCTACAGTCTGCATCCTCCCAATGGCTATGAAGAGGGCAGGCATGTCTTTCTGGGTCTGCTTTCATCCCGGCAGGCGTTTCAGCATCTCGAAAACCGTGTTTTGACCCGTGAGGGTGATGTTCGCTGGATGAGCAGCAGCGGTATTCCCTTGTTTGATGCGTCGGGATCCTTTTGCGGGCTGCGTGGCATTGACCTGAACATTACGCAGCGTAAACACGAGGCCTTGATGCTCGCCGAGCTTGAGGCCCGCTGGCGTGCTGTCCTCGAGGGTACCCTTCAGGGGGTTTGGGACTGGAATGCCAAGACAAACCAGGTGTATTTCTCGCCCACCTGGAAATCCATGCTTGGTTATGCCGAGCACGAGATCGGCGACACCTTGTCCGAATGGGAGTCACGGGTGCACCCTGACGATCTTGTGCAGGTGCATGTCGCCCTGTGCAAGCATCTCAATGGGGACGAACCGATTTACGAAAGTACCCACAGAGTCCGTGCAAAAAATGGCAATTACAAATGGATCCTGGATCGTGGTCGTGTTTTCAGTCGCGATGGCCAGAGAAATCCAGTACGTATTGTGGGTACGCACACTGATGTCACGCTGGAACGTGAAGAACACGATCGACTCAACCGGCTGGCCCAGAATATTCCCGGAGTGCTCTACCAGTATGTGCTGTACCCGGATGGTCGCAGTGCCTTCCCCTATTCCAGCCATGGCATGATCGATATTTACGGATGCACACCTGAACAGGCTGCTGCCGATGGCAGCTGTGTATTCTCGCTCATTCATCCCGATGACTTTGCCGGTGTTTCTGCTTCAATCGCTGAATCGGCTGCGCATCTGCGTCCGTGGCGGCACGAGTACCGTGTTGTATTACCTGCACGTGGCGAACGCTGGTTGTACGGCCAGGCGCAGCCTCAGCGGCTCGACGATGGTGCAGTGCTTTGGCATGGGTACATCTACGACATCACTGAGCGCAAGCAAACCCAGCATGCTCTCGAAGTGGCCCGTCGGGCTGCCGACGACGCCAGCCGTGCCAAATCCGAGTTCCTGGCCAATATGAGCCACGAAATACGTACACCCATGACAGGCATCATCGGCTTGAGCCAGTTGGGGCTGGAAGAAACGGATCCCGAGGTCATGCGCTCCCATCTGGCCAAAATCCATTCATCCGGGCAGGCGTTGCTGGGTATTCTGAACGACATTCTCGACTTTTCCAAAATAGAAGCGGGTCACCTGGAGTTGCATGTTCAACCTTTTCGATTGGCCAGCCTGGTTGAAAGCCTCAACAATGTCTTCAGCCAAATGGCTGCGCAAAAGGGCATTAGCCTGACATTCAGGCTTCACGACCGACTCGCAACACACTACATGGCTGACGAATTGCGATTACGCCAGACTCTTACCAATCTGATCGGAAATGCGATCAAGTTCACGGATCATGGGGGTGTGACGGTTTCCCTCGATCTCGTTGAACCTGACGATGCCGTTCACAAAATACGCTTCAGCGTGGCCGATACGGGTGTCGGCGTCACAGCGGAACAACAAACGCGCATATTCCAGGCCTTCGCGCAAGCTGACAACACGATTGTCCGTAAACACGGAGGAACGGGTCTGGGACTGACCATCTGTCAACGGCTCGTGCATATGATGGGTGCAGGCGGCATCCAGCTGAACAGTCAACCGGGTTCAGGCAGTGAGTTCAGTTTTGTCCTGTCGTTGCCTGTAGTTCTTGCTACCCAGCCAGAAGTGGATCATTCAATGCAGGATCAGGCGGACCAGACGTTTCCGGGCGTGCAGCGTGCTTCCGTTGCTGTACGCAGCGTAGCGCAGGCGGCCATCAAACCGTTGAGCGGTCATGTTCTGCTCGTTGAAGATAACCCGATCAACCAGGAGGTCGCGCTCTCGCTCCTGCGCCGCATGGGGCTTAACGTCACCGTTGCCAACAATGGCCAGGAGGCCGTCGATACCGTGCGTCGGGGCCGGTTCGATCTTGTACTGATGGATATCCAGATGCCCGTCATGGATGGCTACAACGCAACCCGCGCCATTCGGCAATTCAATCCGGGCATTCCGGTTATTGCCCTGACAGCTGCCGCCATGATCGAGGACAGACAAAAAGCACTGGATGCCGGCATGAACGGGCATCTGGGTAAACCTATCGATGTGGCTGCACTTCGGCAGGTGCTGGGGCAAGCGCTTGAAAGCCGTGCTCAAACGCCCGTTCATGCCGACACACGGCCTGTCCTGGCAAAAGACACGTTACCCGTGCGTGCATTCTGGGCGCCTGATGCCGGCATTGAGCGTCTGGGTGGTGATACGGCGTTATATTGCAAATTGTTGCGCAACGTGCTGGATCAGCTCACCGGCCGTCATGCCGGTTTGCCTGCGGACATACAGTCCAGCACACAGTCCGGGGAATCCGATCCCGTGCAACTGGCGGGTTTGCATCGCCAGGTCCATGCACTCAAGGGCGTGGCCGGTAATCTTGCGCTTGATCCCCTCTTCAGGGCATTGGGGGCGATCGATGCGCATCTCGTCCGACAACACCCCGTGCCGGTTGTGCTGGCCAACGAGTTTGCGCAAGTCTGGTCGGACACGCTGCAGGCGATTACCCGTTTCCTCGACCAGTCCGGGACGCCCATGGATACACCGGTGGGGCCTGTTGCTGCGGTGTCGACCCACATCAACGGCATGCCGGATCCACACAATCCAATGCGCGTACAGGTACAACTCCAGACCCACCTCACCGAACTGCTCAGTGCTGTTTTGAATAGCGAGTTCATCGATGAATCCCGTCTTGACGCGATTCAATCGCTGTTGCCGCCCGACTTGAGGCTCAGGTACTGGTCGTCTGTCGTGCAAGCCATTGAGGGTTTTGAGTTCGACCGGGCGGCCCATCTTTTGCGCGATCTTGCGCACGCGTTGCGTCAGGGTTTCGGGGGCTGACGCGCACATGGCCAAACGTACGTCGCTCAGTCACCGTCTGTTCTGGTTTTCCCAGATTTCGATTCTGGTGGTTGTCATGCTCATGGCAACCACCATTGCCTATTTGCTGTTTGTCCAGTTGCGCGAGCAAGTGGTTGAACGCCAGACCAGTATCGCCCATGCGGTTGTTCAACGCATCGAAGACGGGTTGTGGGACCGGCAGGAAACGCTGGTCAATCTGTCTCGCAGCCTGCAGCGTCAGGGACAGTTGCATTCTGCGGAAACCATCCGTCAAATCCTTGACAGCCGTTTTCGTGCCCAGAGTCTTTTTAATAATGGTTTGGCCGTTTTTGATGCTTCCGGTCGCATTCTCGCCGATTTTCCTCAAATTCCAGGCCGGCAAGGCATGGACATCAGTGATCGTGACTACTTTCGTCAGCTGCAGACAGACCGGCAGCCATTCATTACGGAGCCTTTGATCGGGCGCGCCGTACCCGAGCCTTTGTTTCTCATCGTTGTGCCCATCCTCGATGAAAACGGGCGTTTGCTCGGTGGTGTCTTCGGGTCCATGCGGCTGACCGCCGATAATGTGCTGCTCTCATTGGGCAATATGTCGGATGACCATCGTGCGGGTATGTATGTGCTCGACCTTGCAAAAGACCGGGTGGTTACTTCCCTGAACCGTGACGACATCATGCAGCCCTTGTCTCGTCTGAGCGGTTACACCTTCGTTTCCCAAATCAGTCAAGGTATTCGTCAAGGGGTGTCGCCGGCCCCCTCCGGGGGGAGTGTCATTTTCGTGGCCAAGGGTCTGAGCATGGTCGACTGGGTAGTCGTTCACACCTTCCCCACGTCCGTGATTCTGGCACCTGTGCGCTTGATCGTTTTTAAAGTGCTTGCGGTCGCGTTGCTGTTTCTCGTGATCGGCAGCATTGGCGCAGGGCTGTACATGCGTCGCCAGTTGCAACCACTTGTCCGGGCAGCCGGCAGCGTACGTGCAATGGTGTCGCATGGCGGGCAGGTCGCCCGAATTCCTGTTGAAACCTTTGACGAAACGGGTGAGCTCGTTACGGCCCTGAATCAATTGCTTGATCAGCAAACCCGACACGCCGAGACCCTTCAACGCGCCAAGGAAGAGGCTGATGCAGCCAATCAGGCAAAGTCCCGTTTTCTGGCCAACATGAGTCACGAAATCCGTACACCGTTGAATGCAGTGATTGGTCTGTCCGACTTATTACTCCAGGAAGACCTGGAGCCTGTTGTACGACATCGACTTGAGCAGGTGGGGCGTTCGGGTCGGTTGTTGCTGGACATTGTGAACGATATTCTTGACCACTCACGGCTTGAGTCCGGTCACATTGAGGTCAGGCCCATGCCGTTCGATATCGAAAGTCTTGCCGAGCATCTGGCGGTTCTGTATGCGCCCATGGCGTGCAGGAAAGGCCTGGAGTTTGTGATTGACCTGCACCCGGCAGTGCCCCGTACCCTTCAAACCGACCCTTTGCGGCTTGGCCAGATTCTGGGTAACTTCCTGAGCAATGCCATCAAGTTTTCCGATGCCGGAACGGTCGTTCTGAAAATTCAATGTTGTTCATGGTCTCCGGATGGTGGGCAGGCCACCCTCAGGTTCAGTGTGCGGGATACCGGAATTGGTTTGTCCGATCATCAGCAGCAGCATCTTTTCGAAGCCTTTTCCCAGGCAGACACCTCATCGACACGCCGCTATGGCGGCAGTGGTCTGGGGCTGGTCATTTCCCGTCAACTGATTCGCTTGCTTGGCGGTGCGGACATTCGGGTTGACAGTGCTCCGGCTGAAGGTAGTACGTTCAGTTTTGATCTTGACCTTGACGTGATTGATGCACGCGGCGTTGTTGCTCATCTCGAAGCTGATGCCGCAACTGTCGGGCCTGTGCTTGTCGTTGATGATCATCCCCTGGCCTTGTCAGGTGTTGCGTCACTGCTCAGGCACATGGGGCTCGACGTTCATGAGGCTGAAAGCGGTGCGCAGGCGCTCGAACGCATCGAGGCCGCTTTGGCTGCAGGAGCTCCTTACCGTACCCTTGTCATCGACGCCGAAATGCCGGGCATGCAGGGTCAGGACGCCCTTGTTCAAGCGGCAAGCCGTTACCGCCAGGCAGGCAAGAACTTCATGGCGATCCTGATGGTGCCTGAATGGTCACCACACGGGGTCGGGCAGGGCATCCAGATGTCCTGCGTCCCTTTGCTCAAGCCTGTACTGCCGGCTTCATTGGCAGCGGCCTTGGGGCAACTGGTCAGCGCGCGCGTCGGATACCCCGTTGAGCAGGGCCGCTTGCGTTTCAGTGGTCAGCGGGTATTGGTCGTTGAGGCCGCAACAAACCAGCAGGAAATGTTGCAATCACGTCTGGTGCATCTGGGGTTGACCGTCAGTGTGGTTCAGAATGGCGCTGAAGCAGTGCGCAAGCTCGGGGTTGCTTCCTTTGACCTGGTACTGATGGCCATCAATCTGCCGGTTATGGATGGCTACGAGGCAACGCGCCGCATCCGCCATTTTTGTCCGTCCGTGCCGATTATTGCGCTTTCAGCCGCGTACCCTGATCCCGCACAAGACCCTGCGTTGCTTGCCGGAATGAATGGCCATCTGAGCCTGCCTGTTTCGCAAGAACGCCTGGAAAACGTCATTCAAACCTGGCTCGGTCAGGCGGGGGGGCAGCCTGGTGCGGTGGCGGGTTTGATGCAGGAACATCAACAGGCCGTTGCACAACCTGAGTCCGTTCAGGCAGTCCTCCATGATTCGCCTGTTAGTCCGGATACCCCTTTGGCCGCAGGGCGGCGGACCGTGCTTATTGTCGATGATATGGTGGCCAACGTACGTTTTCTGGCCAACAGTCTGAAAGATGATTACACCGTGCAGGTCGCCAACAAGGGGCAAAAAGCACTTGAAATTGCTCAAAGCGACAATCCTCCCGACCTTATCCTGCTCGATATCCTGATGCCCGACATGGACGGTTATGAAGTGTGCCGCCAGCTCAAGGATGACCCCAAGACCAGCCAGATCCCCGTCATTTTTGTCAGTTCCTTGAACGAAATCAGCGATCAGGAAAAAGGCCTCAGTCTTGGGGCGGTCGATTACATCACCAAGCCGTTTCATGTGGCCATTGTCAAGGCAAGGGTTCGTAACCACATGAATCTGAAGCTCAAAACGGACCTTCTGGAACTGACCTCGAATATTGACGGTTTGACCCAGGTGGCCAACCGACGCTGGTTCGACATGATGCTTCGGCATGAAACACAGCGCCTGGCTCGCAGCGGCAAGCCTTTGGGGTTGATCATGCTTGATATCGATTATTTCAAGGCCTACAACGATCACTATGGGCACGGGCGTGGCGATGAATGCCTGATTCGCGTGGCGCAAACGCTCAATGGCTGTGTGCGGCGTCCGGCCGATTGCTTTGCCCGTTACGGGGGCGAGGAGTTCGTTGCCATATTGCCTGAAACCGATCTGACCGGTGTGGGCCGGATCGCAGAAATCATGCAGCATGCCCTGACCGATCTACGTCTGGAACATGGGTTCTCGCAGGTCAGTTCGGTGGTTACTTTGTCAATCGGGGGTGTTTCGGGCAGCGTGACCTCGTTGCAAGATGCCCAGGCCTTGCTTGAGCAGGCTGATCGCGCTCTTTACCAGGCCAAAGCGCTTGGACGAAACCGTATCAAGCTCGGCGACAGCTTGCAAGACATGCACGATACGACAGGCTGAATCGACACGCAGGCGTGACACATTCCTGCCAGCGTTCCATTCAATCTGGTTGTCAATTCAAATGGGTCATGTCCTGGATTTTGCTATTTTTTTTCGATGGGTATTGGTATGATCCGTTGCCGTGTTCATGTTGCAAAACTTTAACCCGGCATTCCTTTTGTCAGGTTTTCCTGGCAAACAGATAACTGTTTCTCATTTCCTTGTTCAAGGGATCATCATGTTGCGTTTGAAAGCGTTGTTGTTGTCGGCATCCATGGCCGCTGCCGTTCTGGTCGCTGGTCCGGCTCTGGCTGCCAAAAAAAATATCACGATTGTCAATAAAACCAGTACGGTCCTGGTTGCTTTTTATGCCTCCAATGTCGGAACTTCCAACTGGGAGGAAGACATTCTGGGCCAGGATATCCTTAAACCAGGCGAATCGGTGCGCATCAATATGGATGACGGCTCGGGTTATTGCCGGTTCGACATCAAGGCTGAATTCGATGATGGTACGGAATCCATCGAAGAAAATCTGAACGTGTGTGAAACTTCCTCGTTCACGTTCACCGACTGAGTCTTTCTCGCAACATTTCAACAGGCGGGAGCTCATGTGTTACACAGAGTTCCCCTCTGTTGATTTGAAACAAAAGCCTTCTTTTTGGCAGGTCTATACTGGTGTCGTAGTGTCTGGTTGCACTGTTCACAGGTGCGTTGAGTGCCGGATACACGCTGTTTGCTTGTGTTGTTCAAACATTAAAACAAGGAATCCAGAATGATTCGTGAAGTTGAAGGCGATATCCTCCTGAGCAAGGCTCAGGTCATTGCGCACGGCATTGCGCCCCAGGAACATTTCGATATCGGTCTTGCGCTGGCGTTGCGCGAGCGCTGGCCTTCCATGGTGCGCGATTACCGTCATGCGGTGCATGCGCGTGTCGTGCAGCCTGGCGAAATGTGGGCATGGGGTGGGGTCGATGACCAGGGCAATTCAGTGCGCATTGTCAACCTGATCACTCAGAACATGGTGGGTCAGGGTCCTGCAGCCAAGCCCGGCAAGGCCACCCTGGAAAACGTCAGTCACGCACTCAAGGCGCTGGCTGACTTCGTCCAGCAAGAAGGTATCCGCAGCCTTGCTTTGCCTCGTCTGGCAACGGGTGTGGGCGGTCTCGACTGGGCCGACATCAAGCCCCTCATCGAAAAGCGTTTTGCCGATCTCCCCGTCACGGTGGTTGTGTACGAAACCTACCGCAAGGGCGTTCAGGCCAACGAAGCACTCGCCTGATCAAACGACGCAAATCCGGTGTTGCCCGTGCTTGTTTAACGGGCATTTCCCGGTAAACTGGGGTTCCTTTAACAATGCTAGTGTGTTACCGGAGCCCTTTTCATGCGTCTTGCCATTCTCGACGATTACCTCGACAGCGCACGCCATGTTGCTGACTGGTCTGTTTTGCCGTCTACGGTCAGTATCACAACGTTCACACAGTTCATTTCACCCGCCGATCTTGCACGTGAACTTGAACCCTTCGATATCCTGGTGGTCATGCGCGAGCGCACCCGCCTCGATCGCAACCTGATCCAGAGCTTGCCGAATCTCAAGCTGGTGGTCACCACGGGTCTGCGTAACGCATCCATCGATCTTCTTGCCTGCAAAGAGAGTGGTATTCCGGTGCTGGGTACCGATGGCCTGCCGGCCATAACGGTCGATATTGCCTGGCTGCTCATCCTGGCGCTGGTCAAACGGTTTACACAGAACCAGATCAATCCTGCGGCGCCTTCATGGCAGCATGCCTTGCCGGGTGGCCTGTATGGCAAAACACTGGGTATTGTCGGGCTGGGCAAAATCGGCAGCCGTATGGCGGCCATAGGCCAGGCATTTGGCATGAACGTGATTGCCTGGAGCCAGAACCTGCAGCCGGAACAGGCGTCAGCCCAGGGCGTTCAGGCCGTCAGCAAGCAGCAATTGTTCAGCCAGTCCGATATCGTCACGCTGCACCTTGTGCTCAGTGATCGTACCCGTCATTGTGTTGCCGCCGATGAACTTGCACTGATGCATCCGGGCAGTTACCTGGTCAACACATCACGCGCGGGTCTGGTTGACGAACAGGCCTTGATCCATGCCTTGGTCGCAGGGCGTATCGCCGGCGCAGGGCTCGATGTTTTCACCCATGAACCCTTACCACTCGATGCCGCTATTCTGCAGGCTCCCAATCTGGTATTAACCCCTCATCTGGGTTATGTTACCCGCGACAACTACGCTGTTTTTTATGGTCAGGCCATTGAAAATGTCCAGGCCTGGCTCCGGGGTGAAACCCCGCGGGCCCTTGTGTAGCATCAAACGTAGAATCACACGACTCGCGTGTCTGTGGTCTGCTGCCGGCATCGTGCCGGCCCGGGCCACACACCAATAATAACCAGGAGACTGTTATGCCCGGCTTGCTTGCTGATATTGACCCCGATGGCTTGATTGAATATTCCGTTGTTTACACCGACCGTGCGCTGAACCACATGTCGCAGCGTTTTCAGGGTGTCATGCGCGACATCAGTCGTACGCTGAAGCAGGTTTACGGTGCGCAGTCTGCCATCGTTGTGCCCGGCAGCGGCTCCTTTGGCATGGAGGCCGTTGCCCGTCAGTTTGCCACCGGCCGGCGTTGCCTGGTCATTCGCAACGGCTGGTTCAGTTTTCGCTGGAGCCAGATCTTCGACATGGGGGGGATCCCAGCTGAAACCATCGTGCTGGCCGCCACGCCGGTTTCGAACGAACACGAGGCAGCATTTGCGCCGCCGCCAATCGATCAGGTCGTGGCCGCCATCCACGCACAAAAACCCGAACTGGTGTTTGCTGCCCATGTAGAAACAGCTTCGGGTATTTTGCTGCCCGATGATTATCTTCAAGCGGTGGCTGATGCTGTTCATGCTGAAGGTGGTTTGTTCGTGCTCGATTGCATCGCATCGGGTGCCCTGTGGGTAAATATGCAGGCCACCGGGGTTGACGTGCTGATCAGCGCCCCTCAAAAGGGGTGGTCCGGTCCGGCCTGTTGTGCGTTCGTCATGCTCAGTGAACGGGCTCGCAAGGCGATCGATCAAACGGTCAGTACCAGTTTTGCCTGCGACCTGAAAAAATGGCTGAACATCATGGAAGCCTACGAGCAAGGCAGTTTTGCCTACCACGCCACCATGCCCACCGATGCCTTGCGTAAAGTACGCGACACCATGCAGGAAGCCGGGCACCATGGTTTCGATACGTTGCGCGCACGGCAAGTGGAACTGGGTTCACGTGTGCGTGCCCTGCTCAAGGAACGCGGCTTCAAAAGCGTGGCCGCGCCTGATTTTGAGGCGCCCGGTGTGGTGGTCAGTTACACCGATGACGATGCCCTGCAGTCCGCCCGCAAATTCGTGCTGGCCGGCGTTCAGGCCGCCGCCGGTGTGCCGCTGCAGTGCAATGAGCCCGCAGGTTTCAAAACCTTCCGCATCGGGTTGTTTGGCCTGGACAAATGGTTGAATATCGAGCGCACCGTTGAAACGCTGGCAAACGCGCTGGATCAGGTGCGCACGGCTGAAACCGTGGGTGGCTGAGCTGTGTGTGCTCAGGATCAGGCTATCGCAGCGCCGCCAGGTGCGCTGAGCGCTAGCTGGCTGAAAACCGCCAGGCTATTGCCGGGCAGCCGATAGCGCTAATGAGCCTTAACGCCATCATTTGCGCTATCAAAATCGCCAGTCCAGATACTACCATTGCCGGGTCGAAAGCGGGTGCCCCAAGCATGCTTGCTTATGAATTATGTCCGGTAGAAAGTGGCCTATGATGCGCAATAAAGTACACATATAATGTGTTGACAACTATGCGCATCATTTGCGCGGTTGGACCAGGAGACTCACCATGCACACCGCAAGCCCAGCACGCAGTGCCACCAAGCGCGCAACCAATGTCTCGCTGGCCGAAGACATTCTGACCCAGGCCAAGGCCCTGCACATCAATATTTCGCAAGCCGCCGAAGCAGGCATTGCGCAGGCCATCGCACGCAAGCGCGCAGAACGTTGGCTGGCCGAAAACCACGAGGCTATTGAAAGTTCCAATGCCTTCGTTGAGAAAAACGGCCTGCCACTGGCGAGCTACAGGATGTTTTGATGCGCCCTGAACGCTACAACCTGTACCCCAATCCGTCAGGCCCGGGGTACTTGCTGAATGTGCAGGCCGACATCATGCAGCCGTTCAATACACGCGTCGTAGTGCCTCTGCTGCCTTTGAAGGACGCGCCCAAGCCCGCTGCCACGCTGAACCCCTTGTTCGATTGACGGTGTTGAGCATGTTATGGTGACCCAGTACATGGCTGCCGTTTCTGCCAAGGAGCTGAAAAAACCGGTGTCCAGCCTTCAGCATCGCCACGATGACATCGTGGGGGCTATTGATTTTTTATTTCATGGGTTCTAGCAAGGCCAAGAGCAGAACATGACATTCGTATAGCCCGTCGTCTCCCTACCTGGTGGGCCGGGCAGCCGATAGCGCCAATGAACCTTAACGCCATCATTTGCGCTATCAAACGGCGAAAAGCGCGCTTTATGCCGAACAAAAAATAGCGCCTTCGTAAAAAGGCGCTATTTTTCAAAGGCTTGGAGCCGGAATTCGGTGGCTCCCCGAACTGGGTTCGAACCAGTGACCTGCGGATTAACAGTCCGTCGCTCTACCGACTGAGCTATCGGGGAACTAAAGACCAGTAATATACCCAAAAAATCGGGCTACTGCAAGTTTTTTCAAACCATAGTGTGCCCGTCTGGTCTTTTGTGCCCGTTCACGCAGCGTTGCCATCGGTGCTGCTTTGTTTTTACATCGAAACGGGGCATCAACAACCTGAAATAGGGCAGAATAACAGGATAATTTTTGTATCTTTTAACCATTTCCTGCATAAACTGCCGCATGCCATGTCCACACCGTCTCTAAAGCCCGATACATCGCCTGGTAAAACATTCTGGATCGGGTTTTTCATGGCAACCGCAGGGGCGGTGCTTTTTTCCGCCAAAGCCATTGTCACCAAACTGACCTACCGCTATGGTGTCGATGCCCTGACAGTCATCGGTTTTCGCATGATGCTGTCGTTGCCATTTTTTGCAGTCATTGCCTGGGCTCAGGCCCAGCGGGCCCGGGCCGGTCGGCAACCGCGTCTTACACGCAAAGAATCCGCTCAGCTGGTCTTTCTGGGCTTTATCGGGTACTACTTGTCAAGCTACCTCGATTTTCTCGGGTTGCAATACATTTCGGCTGCTCTTGAGCGGCTGATTCTCTTTCTGTCGCCCACGTTTGTCTTGCTGATTTCGGCCTTGTGGCTCAAACGCCCCATTTCATCAAAACAATGGCTGGCTCTTGGGCTATCGTACCTTGGCGTGATCTTCGTGTTTTTTGAGGATCTGTCCTTCAATGGTCAGGCGGTAATGCTGGGCTCGGCGTTCATTCTGGGCTCTGCAATCACCTATGCGTTTTATCTGATCGGGTCGGGTGAACTGATCAAACGTGTAGGAGCCACCCGCCTGGTAGCCTACGCCATGTCGGTATCGGCCATCATCACCATGGTCCATTTTTTTGCTGTCAAGGGTGTTGCCGGCCTGTATGAGCCCTGGCCGGTCTATGAGTTGTCCATTTTGCATGCGGTCGCTCATACCGTCATTCCAACGTTCATGGTCATGTGGGCGGTTGCCCGCATTGGCGCTCCCATGGCGTCGCAACTGGGCCTGATTGGCCCGGTGTCGGTTCTATTCCTGGCGGCATGGATACTGCACGAGCCCATCACGGTCATGCAACTGGTAGGCACTGCATTCGTGCTTTCAGGCGCTTTTGTCCTGAGCCGCAGCAAGCGCTGAGGTGGTCAGCCCGCGTCAGGGTTGGCGCCCCCACGCGGCGGCATGACCTCCGTCAACGAATACCCGTACCCTTCGCACAAACCGCTTCACAAAAGCACAACCATCACAGCAGCAACAGCCCTTTGCCCGCTGCGCTGCACGTAATCGTGTACGCTGAATCAACCGTTGTCATCGCCATTCATGATCAGCTCGATTTCCTCGCGATGGACATCGTGGGTGATGAAACCGGATTTGTTGCGTGGCATGGCCAGCCGGCCGGGTTTGGCCAGTGTGGCCCGAATGTCGTCGAGCCCGCTTTGCCAGTGCTCGCGCATGGTGGCCAGGCCAAACTGGAAGTCTTTGGCGTGTCCAGTTTCGGGCGGGCATCAAGCACCTGGGTCAACGGGGTGTTCGAAACCAGTCCGCCATCCCAGAAGTATTCACCCTCAATTTCCACCGGCGCAAAGGCTGGGGGCAGGGCGCCCGACGCCATGAAATGGCGTGCATCCAGGCGGGTGTGTGCGTTGTCGAAGTACACAAAGTTGCCAGTCTGGATATTGACGGCGCCCACAGAAATACGGTGTTTCTTGTCGTTGATCAGGTCGTAGTCACAGAGTTTGTCGAGTGTGTGCTGCAGCGGGCGGGTATCGTAGTAGCTGGCATTCTCGGGTTTTGACGCTGAACATGGGGTGTCCGGGGGCGGAAAGCGTGGCTGGAAAACCCCCTTCTGGCCTGCAATCAGGGCGTTGCCTGCATGCAGCTTGCTCAGCGCCTGACGCGCAAAGTCAGTCGTGTTGAACAGCGTTTGCTCGGTGAACGGGTCAAGGCCCAGTCCGAAATTCGGTTCACAGATGGTTTCCCAGAATTCGGTCAGGCGTTCAATGCGCAGGTGGCTGGGTGAACCTGCAATAATAGCCGTATTCAGGGCGCCGATCGAAATGCCTGAAAGACAGGTCAGTTCAATGCCTGCTTCGTGCAGCCCTTGGTACACGCCCGCCTGATACTCCCCCAATGCGCCTCCCCCTTGCAGTACCAGAGCGATCCGTTCATAGGGGGGAGTGTCAAGTTTGTCATCCTGAAAACAAGTACTCCCTGATTGTAACGGTTGATCTGTCGCGCGGCAGACCCCGTTCGTCAGGTCGGGGAAGGATAGCGCACTGCACTTCAATTCAGGGTGTTACACTGTATTTATGTACAAATGCGTGCGATTCCAACTTCGAGCCAAGCCGTCACAGGAAACCCAGCTTCGCCGCTGGGCAGGGCAAGCGCGTTGGCTGTGGAATCGCGCTCTGCACGAGCAAAAAACGCGCTACGAAGCCGGGCAGCCCTATGCCAA
>JAAYGT010000118.1 GCA_012727555.1 Alcaligenaceae bacterium
CCCGACCCCGCCTGCCCCGCAAAAGAATGCTGTCTCAGTGCAAGAATGCTGTCTCAGTGCAAGAACGCAGGCTCAATGCAAGAACTCAGGCCGAACGCAACAGCGAAGCACCCGGCAAGAACCCCCTGTTCCCGCCAGGTAACATCTCAATCAAGCGTCAGAATCGTGGCCCCGCTGGTCTTGCGACCCGCCAGCGCCTCTTGTGCCTGAGCCGCCTGCGCTAACGGGAAGCGCTGACCAATATGGATCCGGATATCGCCCTTCACCACATGCTCGAACAGCTCATCAGCCGCCGCCTGCATCAACTCAAGCGTAGGTACATGCGCAGCCAGCGTAGGCCGCGTCACGAACAATGACCCCTTGGCCGCCAGAATGCCTAGATTGACGCCTTCAACCGGACCCGACGCATTCCCGAAACTGACCATCAAACCACGCGGTTGCAAGCAGTCAAGCGACATGAGCCACGTATCCTTGCCCACGCCATCGTAAACAACCGGCACTTTCTTGCCATTGGTCAGCTCCTTGACCCGCTCAACCACATTTTCACGGGAATAATTGATCACTTCCCAGGCACCATTTGCCTTGGCCAAGGCCGCTTTTTCATCGGTGGATGCCGTACCGATCAGCTTAACCCCCAAAGCACGCGCCCACTGACACGCAATCAAGCCCACGCCACCGGCTGCAGCATGGAACAAAATCGTTTCCCCACCCTGCAAACGGAACGTTTGACGAAACAGATACTGCACCGTCAACCCCTTGAGCATCAAGGCTGCTGCCTGTTCAAAATCGACACCCTCCGGAATTTTTACCACGCGATCAGCCGGCACATTGCGTGCCTCGGCATACGCACCCAACGGGCTCTGGCCATACGCAACACGATCACCCACCTTCAAATGGGTAACACCGGAACCCACAGCCTCAACGACCCCCGACCCCTCGGAGCCCAGCCCATGAGGCAACGCACTGGGGTACAAGCCCGTACGAAAGTAGATATCGATAAAGTTCAACCCAACCGCTTTCTGGCGAATGGTGACTTCATTGGCGGCTGGATCCGGCACATCGACCGTCACCAGTTTCAGAACTTCAGGACCACCGTGCTCATCAAGCCGGATCGCTTTCACATTCGAAATCAACATAGTCTCCTTTACAACATCAAGATGCAATGATCTGGGCAACAGCACGGCCAACGTCGGTCGTTGTGGCCTTGCCACCCATATCAGGTGTGCGCGGTCCCTCGGCCAGCACGGTTTCAATCGCCTTCACAACGTCTTTGGATGCCTGTTCGTAGCCAAGGAAGTCGAGCATCAAGGCACCGCTCCAGATCTGCCCGATCGGGTTGGCAATACCTTTGCCATAGATATCGGGTGCCGAACCATGCACCGGCTCAAAGAGCGACGGGAACAGACGCTCGGGGTTCAGGTTGGCCGAAGGCGCAATACCAATGGTGCCCGTGCAGGCTGGGCCCAGGTCGGAAAGAATGTCACCGAACAGGTTCGAAGCCACGACCACATCGAACCAGTCAGGGTGCTGCACAAAATGGGCGCACAGAATATCGATGTGGTATTTGTCCCAGCGAACCTCGGGGAACTGCTTGCCCATCTCGGCCACACGCTCATCCCACCAGGGCATGGAAATGGAAATACCATTCGACTTGGTGGCCGCTGTAAGGTGTTTGCCACGTTTTTGCGCAAGCTCAAAGGCAAACTTCAGCACGCGATTGGCGCCCACGCGCGTGAACACACTTTCCTGAATGACCACTTCACGGTCGGTGCCCTCGAACAAACGCCCCCCACTGTTCGAATACTCACCTTCGGTATTCTCACGCACGATGAAAAAGTCAATATCACCCGGCTTGCGGTCAGCCAGGGGCGACTTCACCCCCGGCATCAAGCGCACCGGACGCAAATTGATGTACTGATCGAATTCGCGACGGAATTTGAACAGCGATTCCCACAGCGCCACGTGATCAGGCACACGCTCGGGCCAGCCAATGGCACCGAAGAAAATGGCTTCATGGCCACCAATGCGTGTCTTCCAGTCTTCCGGCATCATGCGGCCGTGCGAGGCATAGTAATCGCAGCTCCAGTCGAGTTCGTCCCACTGGAAATTGATGCCATAGCGCGTGGCCACGGCGTCAAGAACGCGCAAGCCTTCCGGCATCACTTCCTTACCAATGCCGTCACCGGCAATTACCGCAATTTTGTGTGTTTTCACGAATGTTCCTTCAAACGGAGTGCTCAATGATTGCACCGGCACCAGAGCATCAAGCCATTCCTTAAGCCCGGCAGCGCATGCAGGACACAGGGGCTTCAAACATCAATGGCCGGTTCTTTAGTAAATCTGTGTATGAATGAAAAGTATGCAGAGTACGGTATATGGTATATGAAACGACGCACCGATTATGAAACGACGCACCGATTATGAAACGACGCCCCGATTATGAAACGACGCCCCGATTATGAAACGATGCACCGATTAACGGCGGCGCCCGATCAGTGCGCCCAACATGCCGCGCACCAATTGCGTTGCCGTACTGCGAATAGCAC
>JAAYGT010000119.1 GCA_012727555.1 Alcaligenaceae bacterium
CACCGATTACGAAAAAGGCAACGGTTCACGCAGAAAGCTGCTGTTTTCTATGGGCGGCGGCATGCCGATGGGCGCGCAGCGGGCGCAGATCGATGCTGCCTGTGAGACGCTTAAAGATTGGAACCGTCGATCAAAAGGATAAGCGTGTGAGTGCAAGCCGCGAACGCTGACCTAAGTGTGCGTCGGCAACGCAACAAAAGAATGAAGCAGTGTCGCCTTTCCGTGGGAGCGACGAAAGCAATCGGCCCCTCTCAAGCACTTTCGCTTGAAGGGGGCCGGTCTTCTTTGGGCGCGTGCCCTCAGTGTGTTGATGCATCATGATGCCGATGTTGTTCGCAATTTCACTTACACTGCGTGTTCCGTCCTGGCAATGATATGGTCCTGGTATTCCTTGTCGAGTTCGACGAAATAGCCGCTTCAACCCCACACGCGCACGATCAGGCTGCGGTAGTCTTTGGGGGTTTTCTGCGCGGCCTTGAGGGTATCGCGGTTGATGGCGTTCAGCTGCAGCTGATGGCCGCCCATCCGCATGAAGCTTTTGACCATCATCGCGACTTTTTCGATCGCCTGCTCGTTGCGGAACATCGTGTCATGCAGTTCCAGCGTCAGCGGACCGCCGTTGCACACCCGTTTGAGATGCGGTTTGGCGAAGGACTGCAGGATGGAAATGGGCCCTTTGAGGCGGGCGAACAGGCTGGGAGAATAGTTTGCGCCCAGGCCCTCGCCCGACCTGCGGCCGTCCGCTGTGGCGGGCAAGTTGCTTGCGTGCCACACATAATACATCGCCGAACCCGTCCCCGCGCGGAAGATACCGCCGCGCTCGTTCACAAAGCCCTGCAGGCTGTCGGCGAAACAGTCCAGGATCTCCACGGCCAGATCATCCGTTTCCGCGTCGTTGCTGCCCAACTTGGGCGCATCAAACCTGAGCTTCGCAAGTAGGTCGGGGGCGTTTTCAAAATCCGTCGCCAGCGCCGCGAGCAATTCTTCTTTGGTGACGCTCTTATCCCCATACACATACTTTTGGACAGCTGCCAGCGCGTCTACAGCCGTAACTACACGATTTCCGATGTCCCGGCCGACCAGCTCACTCATCTGATCTATGCATTTTCACGTATCGACGAGCAAGGACGGATGGCGGTCTATGACAGCTATGCTGCGCTGGAGAAACGTTTCCCGGCTCAGGACAGTGTAGACGGCGTGGCCGACACATGGGATCAGTCGCTGGCAGGCAACTTCCATCAACTGGCTGAATTGAAAGCCGCGCACCCGGACCTTTCGGTTTTGATGGCGGTTGGCGGATGGACATTATCCGGCCCCTTTTCCGACGTGGCCGCAACGGCTGCAGGCCGTGCAAAATTTGCCGATTCTGCGATTGACTTCCTGAAAACCTACACCATGTTCGATGGCCTGGATTTCGACTGGGAATACCCGGGCGGTGGAGGCCTGGAGTCGAACACGATCCGACCGCAGGATGGTGCCAATTACGCATTGCTGCTGGCCGAGGTGCGTACGCGCCTTGACACACTGGAAGCGGAAACCGGGCGCACCTACGAAATTTCGGTCGCATCGCCCGCAGGCAGTGACAAAGTCGGTAACTTCAACCTGGACGGCTTGTCACCGTATGTGGATTTCTTCAACCTGATGGCCTACGACTTTCACGGTGGCTGGGAAAGCACCACGGGTCACCAGGCGCCCATGTACGACACGATCGGAGGTGACTACGACATCAACACGGCGGTCCAGCTTTATCTTGATGCGGGCATCGACCCTGGCAAAATCGTGCTTGGGGCGCCAGCCTACACACGGGCCTGGAGCGGCGTACAAAACGGCGGTGACGGTGGCTGGAACGGAACATCCGCCGGTCTGGCGCAAGGCACCTGGGAACGCGGTGTCTACGACTACAAAGACCTGCTGAACAAAGTCATGGATCCCACCAATGACTGGAAACTGTATTGGGACGACGAAGCCCAGGCCGCGTATGTCTACAGTGACAGCCAGAAAATCTTTTCCACCTTCGAAACACCGGCCTCGATTGCCCTGAAATCGGAATGGGCGCAATCCAAAGGGCTTGGAGGGATGATGTTCTGGGACTTGTCCGGTGATACGGCACTTGCGTCCGAAAGCCTTATCAATGCAGCCTACCAAAGCTGGGTGGAAGGAAAGAGCCTGGCAGATATTGCTGCGCAATCCACACTGACGCCGGATATCGTTCTTGGCGGCAATGGGGTTCTGGACAGCATTGCCGCAGGCATTCCGGACAATGGAGATCCTGTTGACCCTGTTGACCCTGTTGATCCTGTTGACCCTGTTGACCCTGTTGACCCTGTTGACCCTGTTGATCCTGTTGATCCCGGCCCCGGGGGGGACATTGATCCCGAAACAGGCCTGCCGGAAATCGTTCAGATCACCTGGAACTGGGGCTCCCAGAAAGTCGTTGCATTCGACCCGACGATGGATCAGCTTGATTTTGGCTGGATGGGTGCCAGTGCATTCGAACTGAGCGAACGCCCCGAAGGCGTAGAAATTTCGATTGTCGGAAACAATCAAAGCTACCTGCTTCAGGGGGTCAGTTCAGGGGATCTGAGCCTGAACAATGTGCGGGTTCTGGATGCCACGGCAGCATCGGAGTGGGCTGATTTCCTGGGTCTTTAAGGCTTGATGCACCGGGCATTCTGTGTGCAGGATGCCCGGTGCGCTACTGAACGCTCAGTGCTGGACGGGTTGAAAAATGCTGTCCAGTGTTGATGGGGCATCCAGGGCGCGGTCAAACCAGACGGAAAGCTGGTCAATGGGCGCAGCGAGGATCTTTTCCTGAAGGCCCGCCGGCAAGAGCCCAAAACGCTTGTGCAGCACATGCAGCAGGTCTTCGGCCCTGCCTTGCTGACGGCCTTGTTCAAGACCTTGTTCAAGACCTTGTTCAAGACCCTTGGCGGCTGCAATCTTTTCAAATGACGTCATGTAACTCATTGTCTTTTCCTCCGGAAGCTCTGCTACATTCTGCCACAACTGCTCATTCAAATGCGG
>JAAYGT010000120.1 GCA_012727555.1 Alcaligenaceae bacterium
GGGATTATCCTCTTTGATTGAACAAAAGCCCCGCGCCATCGGCAGGGAAGTGGCCACAGTTTAAGAATGGAATCGATGAACGTCTAATACGGAATGGGTGCGGAACGATACCTGCAGGGTATGGAACTGAAGGTTAAACTGGAAAGCAGGCTTTTCGCCGGACACTGCTTGCGTTTTATATCAGCCTTCAAAGGAACCCACCATGCCTTACCTCTTGCACGTTGATTTCCCCTATACCGGCCCGTGGGGCACTGACATGACCTCGGCCATGTCCGAACTGGCCCATTCCATTGCGGCAGAGCCCGGCCTGATCTGGAAAATCTGGACAGAAAACCGTGAAGCCGGCCTGGCCGGGGGCACTTATCTGTTCACTGACGAAGCCAGTGCACAGGCCTATCTGGCCATGCATGCTGCGCGCCTGAAGGGTTTTGGTATTCCAACCGTAAACGGCACGATTTTTGCCGTGAACGAAGCCTTGTCACGGATTGATCGCGCCCCGGTTTGAATGGTTGCAGCCCGTAGGACTTGGCGCGCGAAAGGAATTTTCAGCTGACTAACGTTTCGCCGCCGCCTGATAACCTGGCGGCTGGCACACGTGGTTCGTTCAAACGCTCGGTGAGTTTCTTTTTGAACTGTTCGCGAACGGCGCCATCGAGGCGCTTCCATTCAACAAGGGCTTCTTCAAGAAACTCCAGCTCAAAGCTCATCAAGGCTTACCTTCACCCGCTTCTGGCCTTTGCGTTCATCAACAATGGCATTCAACTCCAGGTCTTCAAGACGTTCCATCATCGACTCGAAGGTCTTCGCGGGAACGCAGTAAAAAGCGGGTTCATTTCGATTGAGTATGGCCACAGGAAACCCTTCACCTGCAGCAACGGTTCCCATCGGGTTACGTTTCAATTCTGAAATGCTTGCAGCAATTTCCGACAAAATTATGCAGCCAATAGAAACGCATAGCCCCGGATTTACCGGGGCTATGGCGTTGTTTCGGGGCTTCAAAGCAATCTTGTGAAACCCTGAGAAATGGCCTGCTTGGCTCAGACGTTAAACAGGAAGAATGGGCCACGAGCCGCGCCATTGCTTGCTATTCGTGCTTGAATAGTCATTTCGTACCCGCTTTCATACCCGCTTTTGAAAACCTGCCCCGCCCTCAGGCGGTCACCAATTCCTCATCAACCTGGCGCAGTGGGTAGGGGCGAATCAGTACCTCGGCGGGCAGCTTCAAACCATCGGCCAGCTTGCGGATCATTTCCAGAGTCAAGGGGCGGACGCGGTTCAGGATGTCCGACACGCGGCCACGCGGCCCGATATAAGGCTCCAAGTCCTTACGCGTCAGGCCGCGCGCTTCCATGACATGTCCCAGGAAATCGATAGGGTCGGGGTCGGCAATCGGGAAGTGCTCGCGCTCGTATTGCTCGATCAGCAGGGCCAGCACGTCCAGTTGATCGGCGGCCAGCGAGTTGGCAGGAGCATCCCACAGGCAATCCACTTCAGCCAGCGCCGCCCGGTAGTCTTTTTTGGTGCGAATCAGCTTGAGTTCCATACCGGACTCCTTCAAATCGTTTCCACGTCGATCTTGTCGTACTGGCGATGCGTGCCGACGAAGCGAACGTACATCAACCCCTTGTCGTAGCGCACTGCCACTACCAGGCGGTAGTCATTCCCCTTTATGTTGAACACCACCCGGTTGTTCCCAGTAAAACTGGCGTTTCCATAGGCGGCCTTGATATCCGCTGGCGTCTTCCAGGTTGCCCGACTTGCCAGGGCGTACCACGACCTCAACGGCGTTTCAGCATCAGGATTGGACTCCCAGAACGTCCGTAGAGTGGAAAGGGCGATGATGCGCATGACGTACTGTAGCACGATACCAAAATGGTAGCAATAAAGGAATGTAGTGCGAGAATGAAAAACCCAGTTATAGGGTTAAGGGAATCAGCACGGCCAGTTCCGGGCTTGCCCTGGGCAAGCCTGGGGCTTGTCTTGGGCCTGTTCCGTGCAAGGGGCGTATTCATCAGGGACCCCAGTAACGCGCAACGGCACTACCCCCGGCTCGCCCTTGCTCCACACGTCAAGCCCGTGCGACAGCGCGCTGTGGCGCGATGCATTCGCTTTGACCTTGGTGCCATCCAGGCGGAACGTAGCCAGCGTATCGTGATCCGGGTGGCTGCCGGCGGCAATGAAGCGAAACGCCACCGAGTCGTAGGTGGCCCGTTCGATCTTGCGGCTCGAGAACACGCCATTGGCATACCCATAGACCAACAACCCCAGCAGCACAGACGGGTGGTAAGCAGCACTTCCCCGACCCGCATAGGCCTGTGAAAACGCGCTCAGGTCGAGCTCGTCGATGACTTCAACAATAAACCGGGCAAGATGGCCTTCGGGCAGCCACTCATCGACCGAAGGGGGAAGCAAATAGCCCGTCTGGCGGTCAACAGGACGGAAACGACTCATGGTGTCAGAGGGGTTCGTTGCGTGAGTCGTTATTATCTCATTACAAGTGATTAGTCCGACAGGCTGCTAGCCACGAAGCGGCCAGTGGCAGGATTGATACAGGCTGCATGCTGTACCCATGATGGGGGAAGGCCCCTCGACATCGCCATTCAGGTGGAGGTGTCAAACCGCCTCAAGCGGCTGCGGTCAAGAGTCGTGGTCGTGAGCGTTGAGGAAACGGCAGGCAAGACCTGTCAAGTGAGAGTCAGCCACCTTTGGCGCTGTCGCCGAATTCGTGATCTGGAGGGTTCTGCAGTAAAATGTTCACAGTTGTTATGGCCTAGATACAGTGCTGGTTTTTCCGGACACTAGCGGGGGATATATGGATCGCTGTTTGATTGTTTTTGACTTGGATACTAAAGCACTTGAGAATAGCTATCATAATGCCAGCTGGCAGAACGGTTATGCCGACATCAAGAGAGTGCTGAACAGGCATGGTTTCACGAATATTCAGGGCACTGTTTATTTAAGTGAACAAGGAATTCGGCAGGCACACGGAACGCTTGCAATCCAAGAAGTGGCTGCGCGATACAGGTGGTTTTATCAGTGCGTTTCGAACATCAAATTTTATGACTTGGCTGACGACTTTAACGCGCACTTTATTATTGAACACGTTGAGCAAGCTAGGCTGGCGTTTGAACGTAGGATTGAAACCCTACGTCAGCAATTGGTCGACGCTGGAGTTGAGCCGGAAAAGATCGATCAGATAGTCGGAAAGCAAACCTTCTCTCTGGAGGAGATGAACGCTCCACAGGCACTTCCTCATAATTACAAATAAGAAGATCAGTCGAGTTTTCATACATGAAAAACCGCCAATAGCATAAGGCCGTTGGCAGTTTTTGTATGGTGGGCCAGCATATGCTGTTGTGGTCAAATTTAAATGGACTCTTTGATCGGCTGGACAGCCAGGGCAAACGCATGAACACTTTTTGCCCACCTGAGCCTCCAGGTTCACACCGTGTCGACTTGCGCTTATCTTGTAAAAGCGGGATGCTTTGGGCTTTTACCCATGCCCAAGAGCCCGTTACTTGATCGCCTTATGGAACTGAAAGATCCCCGCCAATCCGCCAAGTGCACCCACAATCTGGGCGAGGTCATCTTCATGGCAACATGTGCTTTGTTGTGTGGTGCCGATGACTGGAACGCCATCGCGTTTTTTGCGAAGGTGCGTGAGGGCTGGTTCCGTCAGTACCTGACCTTGCCAGGCGGTATTCCTTCGCACGACACGTTCAACCGGATCTTCTCTTTACTCGATCCGGCCCAATTTCGGGCGTTGTTCATCGGTTGGGTGCAGGACATGCTGATCGACACGCCGGGTGGTTATGAGAAATGATGACTGCCGCTGCATTGAGCCGCAGTGCCTCCTTGAGAACTTCACGCGGGTACACCGATGCACTGTCGATGGTGCCCCGGAACAGCTCGCTGTACTCGATCAGCCTATGCTGCGTATCAAGGAACAGCACTGCGAAGACTTCATGCTCCAGGCACGCCAGCTTGGTGCCTAGATACTCCTTTACCGCCATCGGTGATGTAAAGGATTCGCCGCGCGGCATTTTCTGGTCGATGACTAGGCGTGCGGCTTCGAGGATCTGATCGGCAGAAGCTGGCTGGTAGCGCCCACGCGCGCTGCGAACCATCAGAACGGAATCGAAGGAAGAAAGAGAAAGTTGCGACATGATCGTGCTCCGGTTGCACGGGCGGAATTGCCCGGAACCGTGGCCAGCACGGCGCAGCGCAAGCAGTCAGGGGTCGCAGACGGCCAACTGGCCGCAAGCGCGCATGGCGCGTGCAGCCATTGACGGCGAGAACGCCGTGATACGGTGAGGGGAACAGCAAGACCGCCTAAACCATGCCATTACACACAAGTCATTCATCTTGAAGCTCCCGGGCAAATTTCAGCCCGGCGGCAAAATCCATCACCCGTTGTAGTCCGAGCCAGATCGTCTTGACTCCAGGCTCACCATCGCCCTTGCGCGCTAAAAAACCACCCAGCATGGCAACCA
>JAAYGT010000121.1 GCA_012727555.1 Alcaligenaceae bacterium
CTTTCAACTTCCATTCCAAGAACAACGAACAGTTCGTGAAGGATGTCGAAGCCGCCACCAACGGCAAACTGAAGATCACGCCGCACTTCGGCGCATCGCTTTTCAAAATGCCCGAAATCAAGCGTGCTGTGCAAACCGGCAATGCGCAAATGGGTGAGTTCTTCCTGGTCAGCTTCCAGAATGAATCGCAGCTATTTGGTGTCGATGGCCTGCCTTTCCTGGCCGCCAACTACGACGAAGCCTACAAGCTTTACCAGGCACAAAAGCCTGCTCTGGAAAAGCTGCTTGATAAACAGAATCAAGTTTTGCTCTATTCGGTGGCCTGGCCGCCCCAGGGCATCTATACGAAAAAGCCCATCAACTCCGCAGCTGATCTGAAGGGTATGAAGTGGCGCGTCTATTCGCCGACCACCGCGCGCATCGGTGAACTGGTTGGTGCCCAGCCTGTTACCATCCAGGAAGCAGAGCTGCAGCAGGCGTTGGCAACCGGGGTCATCGAAGGCCTGGTCACCTCCAGCGCAACGGGTGCCGACAACAAGCTTTTCGAGCAGCTGAAGCATTACTACAACGTGCAGGCATGGATCCCCAAAAATGCCGTCGTGGTCAGCAAGAAGGCGTTCAACGCGCTCAGCAAGGAAGAACAGCAAGCGGTTCTCAAGGCGGCAGCTGCTGCTGAAGAGCGCGGCTGGAAAGAATCACGCGAAGTTGATGCGCGTTCCCTTGCCATCCTCAAGCAAGGTGGCATGAGCGTCGAAGAGCCCTCCGCCCAGCTCAAGGCCGATCTCGCCAAGGTCGGCCAGATCGTGATTCAGGAATGGATCGACAAGGCCGGTGCCGATGGCAAGGCTGTGATCGATACCTTTAACAGCTCGAAGTAATGCATGCGTGGCCCAGGAGCCAAGGAAGACTGTGATGCGCAGATTGCTCGATAGTCTGTATACCGCAAGCGGATGGCTGGCGGGAATTTCCATGATCGGTGTCCTGGTCATGGTGCTGGCCACCATCGTCAGCCGCCTGCTGGGGTTCTCTCTGCCGGGCACCGATGCCTACGCAGGGTATGCCATGGCAGGCGCCGGTTTCCTGGCCCTGGCCAGCACGCTCAAGCACGGTGAGCATATCCGGGTCACATTGGTTCTGGGCATGCTCAAGGGCAAGGCCCACAAGGGGCTCGAGGTCGCTGCTCTGGTGGTGGCCACGGCCCTGTCAGGTTTCCTGGCGTATTACTCGGCTGCGCTCGTCTGGCAGTCCTGGGAAATCGACGACATCTCCATCGGCCTCGATGCTTCACCGCTCTGGATTCCACAGATGCTGATGGCCATTGGCACGTTGATCTTCTTCATCGCGTTCTGCGACGAGCTGATTCTGGAACTGCGCGGTCAACGTGTACCCCGTGACACAGAGGATGCCCATCATGAATGAAGTTTTTGTCAGTGTTTCGCTGATGGTTGTCCTGCTCGTTTTGCTGGGCGGCGGCGTCTGGGTAGGCCTCACCCTGGCGGGCGTGGCGTGGTTCGCCATGGAATTTTTCACCCCTCGTGCGGCGGGTGATGCCATGGCCGTCACAATCTGGGGTGCAGCCAGCAGTTGGACTCTTACAGCGTTGCCGCTGTTTGTCTGGATGGGCGAAATTCTTTACCGCACCAATCTATCCGAAAGTATGTTCCGTGGCCTGGCACCCTGGGTCAACGCCTTGCCCGGGCGTCTGCTGCATACCAATGTAATCGGCTGTACCATTTTCGCCTCGGTATCGGGTTCTTCAGCTGCCACTTGCGCTACGGTTGGCAAAATGAACATACCCGAACTGCAGAGGCGCGGGTATCCCCAGGCCCAGATCATCGGTTCGTTGGGCGGTCCTGCTACGCTGGGCTTGTTGATTCCGCCCTCCATCATCCTCATCATTTACGGAGTTTCTGCCGAGCTATCGATCTCCAAGCTCTTCATGGCGGGGGTATTGCCAGGCCTCATGCTGGCCGTTCTGTTCAGTGGCTGGATCATGATCTGGGCATTGCTGAATCCTGAAAAGGTGCCCAAGGCCGATAGCCAGATGACCTTCAAGGAAAAGGTCTATGAAGCCCGGCATCTCATACCCGTTGTCATACTGATTGTCAGTGTGGTGGCCAGCATCTACACGGGTGTCGCAACGGCCACCGAGGCTGCCGCTCTGGGCGTGGTGGGCGCACTGGTGCTGTCCGCCTCACAGAAGGCGCTCACCTGGGAAAGTTTCAAGGCGTCGTTGTTGGGTGCCACTCGCCTCTATTGCATGATCGCGCTGATTTTGTCCGGTGCAGCCTTTATGACCTTGTCCATGGGTTACATGGGTTTGCCACGCCAGCTGGCTGAGTTCGTTGGCGGGTTGGGCCTTTCACCGGGCATGCTGATCCTGGTGCTTGGTATTTTCTATCTGGTGCTGGGTTGCTTTCTCGATGGTATCTCGACCATCGTCCTGACCGTGAGCGTGGTGCTCCCCATCATTCAAGCGGCCGGTATCGATCCGTTGTGGTTCGGTATCTTCCTGGTTATTACCGTGGAAACCGCGCAGATTACGCCGCCTGTGGGCTTCAACCTTTTCGTGCTTCAAGGCATGACGGGCAAGCAGATCACTTACATCGGCAAGGTCTGCGCACCGTACTTCTTGCTCATGGTGCTGGCGCTGGTGATCCTGTGGGTCTTCCCTGGTATCGTCACAGCCCTACCGGCCAACATGTAGCCACGGCGCAGGCAGGTTGAAATGGGTAAAAGCAAGTGTTAAATAGATGCACATATTCTCTGCCTGTTTCTTGCTGCCAAGAATAATCCGGGCGAATGTGGAACAATAGCAACCTCAACCAAACTAGAGAGATTTTTATGGGCAACAAAATCGTTACTGAAGCCGACCGCAAGCGCACTCCCCCTCCTCCCGCTCCCAAGGGCGTGACCTTTACTACACCAGGTCGCGGCCAAGGTGTGAGCCGTGAGCGTGGCGCGCATACCCACCACAAGAAAAATCCCGGCAAGCGCGCGCACTCGGGTTAATTTCCGGGAGCATATCTCGCCACCAACATCCTTCTCCGCCTAGTGGCGCGCTGGCCCCGGTGCATCAGTGCCACCCGCAGGCCGGGAAGGATGGTAGCGGTCGGCTGTTGTACCCGCAGTCAGCAGGATGCGCACCGGCATGCCGTGTGCATCAACCGCTAAATGAAGCTTGCTGTTGAGCCCCCTTTTGTAACCCCCATCGCCTGGTTGCCGCCACGTGCGCCAGCTGCATCAGGATGCACCTTGGCATGGGTGGCATCCATCATGAGCCATTCGTAATCCGGCTCGGTGATCAAGATCTCGAGCCGTTGGGCCCATACATTTTTGTCTCGCCATCGACAAAAGCGTCGGTGGGTGTTTTTCCAGTCACCATAGTCCGGCGGCAGATCACGCCACGGTGCACCTGTACGAAGAATCCAGAAAACGGCATTGATAAAGAGCCGGTTATCCTTCGCCACTTCTTCCCAAACGCCACGGCGTCCGGGTAAGTGGGGCTCCAACAACAGCCAGACGCGGTCGGATAGATCGTGTTGTCGGTGTGCAGGCAGAGTATTTGAGCTCATCATCGGCATATCGAAACTATGATCACCATGCCAAGATATACCAAACCTCAGCCACTTGTGACGACACCGCCTAAGGGGCTCGAATCACATGGCTGCACATACAGGTACACACATCAAAACCGAGCTTGACGTTTGCTTGGGCAAAGTCGGTACGCCTGTGGGAAAACTTGTGTTTGTACGTAATGGGCCTCGCATGTTCACCCAGTTTGCCTACTTCCAAAGCTGGCTGGAAGATGAGGAAATGTTCAACGTGTCCCCGGACCTTACTCCTGCGCTCACCTATCAAA
>JAAYGT010000122.1 GCA_012727555.1 Alcaligenaceae bacterium
ACAATAACGACTTAGTGATGACCGCTGCTGACTTGATGATCGAGTTGACGGGCACTAGCGTTGCTCCTACTGCTGCTGCTGATTTCATTATTTAATCCCCCGGAGACGCCGCCTACTTCGGTAGGCGGCCATTCGAGAGGTTAGTCAGTCTGTATTAAAGGTACGTGTATTTGCGGTAATGTTCTGTAGTGCTGTCGAATGAATCTGTTGTTAGTTTTCTGAGTTTCAGCACAGATGGATGTATAGTAAGTATCTGTACCCATAGCCTCACAATTTCGGTTGTGGGGCTTAATTTTTGATCGAAAGGAAATGTTTTATGGCACAGGGTATTACAATTGATGGCGTTGAGTACGATTTGGACAGTTTGTCTGATAACGCGCGTGCTCAGGTAGTGAATTTACGTGCGACGGACCAGGAACTGGCCCGTGCACAGGCGCTGGTGGCGATGCTACAAACGGCACGTACGACGTACGCCAACGTACTCAAAGCCGAGTTGGCTGCTCAGGCACCAGCATCATCCACAGGCAAAGCAAAGAACTAACGACTGTTTTCGGTAAAGACCGCATGGGGTGTTTATGCCAGGGGTCTTTATCGAATGTCGATGTCATCTGGAGAGCAAGGCCATGTCGGTATCCGATGTATCCTCTATTGAGCGTGTTGCACGCCTGACAAGTTCAGCCCAAAGTGCGCTGGAGCGTGCGCAGGGTGATTTTTCGCAGCACATGCAATCGGCGCTGAGCGCGCTGGATGATAACGCTGCGACGGTGCGCGAAGCGGTGGCACCTGTGGTGGCACAGGTGACGCAGGCCGTGGAATCGGTGTTGGCACAGTTACAGGCCGCCCAAGTACTGGGCGGGACGAACGCAGTCCTGGCAACGCCCGCACCAAGCACACCTTCGGCCCTGGATGCCGTTCCCCAAACCATGACCCAGACAACCCAGGCGGTGCCGCGTGATTACCTGCTGCCTGGTGAGCCGGGCGCGGGGTTGCCGGCCAACTATCTGAAGTCACCGTTGTATCAAGAGTGGTTGGCTCAAAAGCCGTCGATGGGTGAGAGTGTGGCCGAGTTTGGTCAGGCGCTCACGGCGTGGCAGAAGGCCAATCCCTATTACGTTGATCCAGACCGCTTTGAGACGTTTGATGGTTATTTGTCGGCGGTTGAGAGTTCGACACGTTCTGATAACCTGCCCGCGCAGGCTGATCCATCGCGTTACATGTCGTTTGTTAGCAGTTATTATGGCCCTGGCGCAACCGCGAATCCGTGGGGTGATCGCTTGGGTCGGGTGCAGCCGCAGGAGATGGTCGAGTGGTCCGAAGGTCTTCGGGCGCAGTATGACCAGGCCTTGGCGGCGCAACGCTCGCTGCAAGCGCTTGAGGCGTCGGGTTTATTGGGTTCGGGCAACACGTAGTGGTGTTAGGGGCGCTAACCGGAGGCCAGGGTTGGTTGGCTTAATCGCGGCTAGGTAACCTCACGATTGCGGTTGTGGGGTTTTTTGTGGGCTCGGCGGTGGAATGATTCGTATTACGATTTGCGTCATGTAGCCATTGAGGATGCAACCTGGGGCTAAAACGATGTGTGCCTGAGCGACAGGACCGTGAACCGTCCAGGTGCGGACTGGGCAAGGCGTCAGCCGCGCAGGTGCCGCCAGGCACCGTAGTGCACCCGTAGGGCTGCGCAGGCCAGGCGGCCGGAGCAGCACCCAGCCCCCAGGCTGGGTGTGCCCTTTGGGGGGTGCCGTCCCAGGGGGAATCCCTTCGGGATTCAGGCGCCCCAGCGCCGACCCGCCGGACGGGGGGCAACGCCCCCGGCCCCCGAGGCACTCGGGCAACCTGGTTTCCAGGGCAGCCCCGCCAGGGGCCGGTCACATCCCGTCGCCGGTTCAGGCCGACGGTGATGTGAGCGCCGCAGAAAGCGGGTTGCCCGAGCGCAGCGAGGGGCCGCCGGGACACGGGAACCCTAGTTCCCGAGTCTTTCGTAGGGCGTCCAGCCCGTTAAGCGAAAGACGTTGGCCCATCAGGGCGATTTGCCCAGGGGCTGGGGGCTGCGTGCTATCGTTGGGCGCGCGCCTGACGGTTAACGAGGCTGGGCAGGTGTCATGCCCGCCGGTGGCTACAACGCAGGGCACAACAGTCAAGGGTCTTTGCGCACGATAAACCCCGCCGCCGTGCGCGCGCAAACGCTCGGTGTTTTGCCTATACGAAGTATCTAAACCTCTCGGAGATACTTCCATGACACTCAGTAATCAAGCCCGTGGCGAGCGCTATCGCCAACACAGCCTGGAACTTCTTGGCCGCCTCGGCTATGGCTCGGCGCGACAGATCGCCCGGGGCGTCTGGGGTGAACTCACGCCCAGTACCCGTAAAATGGCTTCGCGCATGCTCAGACGACTCCAGGACGAACGCCTGGTCGTGAGTAAGCGCGACGGCGATTCTGTCAACGGTGAGCTGCTGTACGCGCTCACCAAGTCGGGTGTGGCCAGGCTCACCTACCCGTTGCCGCTAGGTCGTGGCCACGCCCGCGACTGGTTGCGTCACGCTCACCCACACCGCACGGTGGCCAACAGCGTGTTTGTGGCAGGGAACCCGGTAGTGCGTACGGTGGACGACAACCAGGGCATGACTGAGCTGGAGATCCGCAGTAGCGATCTGCCGCCGGAGCTTTGCAGTTTTGCGTATACCGTGGACGGTCAGCCGCAGGTCAAGATCCCCGACGTGATCTTTGACAAGCCCAGCGTGTGGGTTGAAGTGGAAAACGCCTGGCGCAGCAGCAAAGATCTGACCAAGCTCGTGCAGTTCTTGCGTGCTTTGTTCTGGCAGGGGCCGAATGTGTTTGAGCAGGTCTGGCTGGTTGTGACAGCGGCTGGGGCCAAGACGATCGGCCAGCGCTTGCGCAAAGCGTTGAGCCACGATGACCCTGAAGATGGCTGGCCTCGGCAAGTACGCGAGCTTGATGCCCGGTTACTGGAAACCTACGTTAGGGTGTGGGTGCTGGATACGGAAACGCTGACCTTGCGGCCTGAGTCTTTGGTGCCTTCCGTTAAAGCGTAAGCTCCGGCTACCCGGCCTGCCCGTGCCGTCGCCAAACCCGACCTCCTCTAACGATATCAATAGATTCTTTATAAGATAGGACGGGTGCGGCGGGCTGCCGCAGGGGGGTGTGGTCGCCCGCCGCAGGCAATTATTTTACGAATTTGAAGAAAAAGTGTGTCGTTGTGCACTGAAAGTGCGTTCAAAACGCTATACCTAATACCAGCGCATGATTTACCCGATCATTCGGCATGCAGAAGCTGGTGACCACACCGCTTTTGGCGTGGTCCACATTTTGTTAAGGACGTTTATCATGCCTACGACACCCCCCCTCACACAAGCCAACCCCTTTGACACGCAGGCCGACCTGACGGATGCGCCGGCCAGTGCCCTGGCCCAATTTGCCATGCCGGCGCCCCAACCTGGCGGCACGGCCGCGCCCAGCCTGCAATCGCTGGCACTCACCCAGAACTTCGGGGCGCTGGCCGGCGTCAAAAAAGCCCTGGTCACGGTCCCCGTGCGCAAACCTAACAGCCAGGCGTACGTGCGCGTGCATCCGGATGAAGGCTGGCGTTTTCAGGCGGCCATTTTGCAACTCAAGGACGACGGCGAATGTTACCTCGTGGTGCCGGCGTTGTACGCCGATCTGGTCGATGAGGTGCGTCCCAAGATCCTGTACGCCGCCATTACCCGCGATGGCAGCCCATTTTTGTGGCCGATCAATGCGCCCGGTGAAGACGGTCGGCTCGACGCCTGGTCGGAATCCGCGCATGTGGCCGCGCAAATGGCCCAGACCCACTGGGTCCGGCTCGTGGCCAACCGCACCGTGGGTGCGTATGACGTGATGCAGGCCGCTAACTTGGCCGATGAACCCAAATGGCCTGAAAAGACCTTCGAGGACATCGTACAGATTGCTTTTAAGGGTCGCATTATCGATTCGCTCGACCACCCGATTATCAAACGCTTGCGGGGGGAAATGTAATGGTGCACTGGCCTTTCAAGGAAATCTGGCTGGTGGACTACGAGTTTGCGGCGGCACCGGGCGAGCGGCCCGTGCCGCTTTGTCTGGTGGCCAAAGAGCTGCTGGCAGGACGCACCGTGCGCCTCTGGGGCGATGCGCTCAACGGGCCTGCCCCTTTTGATCTGGGGCCCGAGACGCTCTATGTGGCGTACTACGCCAGCGCCGAAATGGGTTGCCACCTGGCCTTGGGTTGGCCACTGCCCGCTAACGTGCTGGATCTGTATGCGGAGTTTCGCGTGCAAACCAACGGTCGGGTGTTGCCCAATGGCGGCGGGTTGCTGGGTGCGCTGGCGTATTACGGCCAGGATGGGATCAGCACCCTGGAAAAGACCGGCATGCGCGAGCTGGTGCTGCGCGGTGGTCCGTACGCGCCCGCTGAGCGCCAGGCCGTACTGCGGTAATTGTCAAGCGAGTTGTCGTATTTTTCATGTCCTCAAGCCGCCAACTTGAGTGGTTTTTCATGGTTTAAACACGCTTTTTTCTGGTGGTTTTCGGGGTTCA